>NZ_UGYM01000002.1:2799247-3110274 GCF_900456975.1 Shewanella baltica | reverse complement strand
CGCCCATAATGATGCGTTTGCCATTGTCGTCTGTCACGCTGGTAATGTGTACATCCAGCGACATCTGCTTGTTTAATGGGTTAATTTGGCCGCGATACTTCCATTTGATATCCGATAATATCTGGCCGAATTTTGGACTCTTAAAGCTCGCACCAAGGTCTTGGTCAATCGCATAGGTTTGCATCAGCTCGATAATGGCTTCAACCCCTAATGAGCCTGGCATTACCGGATCTTGATGGAAGTGGAATTGGAAGAACCAATCACTCGGGTCAATGGTGCGCTCGGCGTATAAATAGCCAAGGCCCGCTTTACCGCCGGTCTTCACGATGTCGGCTTTGTCGATAAAGTTAAGCTGACCGCCCGCTAAACGGTAATGCGGCTGACCTTCTGGCGCGTTGAAGCTGCGATGCTGTTTATCTAACAGATTGATTTGGCTATCGGCGGCTATGCCATTTTGCACATGCCAAGGCTGTGTGATCTTGCCGTTGTCTATGCCTAACTGGTTTTTCAGCGCATCGCCCTTGAAGTAACCAAATACCGCTTTACCTTGGTAGAAAGGCTCGCCATCGCAGCTTAGCTCGAAGCTGAAATTCTGGATGATGTTGCTGCCAGCAATCACAGTCGATAACAGACGTGAGTCGTTCACTATGGTTTTGCCGCGTAAATCCACGTGGCGCAGCAACTTACCGCTACCGTCTAAGTTACGGAAAAACAGCTCTTGGCCGGGGAAGCCCAAGGTGGTGCCCATATAACCTGAGATAAAGCCATTTGGCTGCAGTGATATTTCCATCAGCACAGAATAGGGCATCACGGCGTGATGGCTGTTTTTATCGTAATACCAAGCATTTGCAGGCACTTCATATTCGGCGATACACGAAGAGGGCTTTTTCAGCTCGCCGCGTTTGCCGTCAATCGCAATGACGCGAGTCGTGAGCTGTAAATCACCGCAAGGCGTGCGCGGTGGAATAAGGCCGCGATAGATGCTGAAATCAGGGCCGAAGCAGTTTTCGATATCGCCCGTGGCAAATTCGAACATGTGGTACGGCGTGAACGGCAGGGTATCGGGCACGCGGTTGGCGTACTTTGAATCCGCTGGCGCAATCGGCGCAGGTACATGCTTTAGCGGCACTACGCCTTTGTTGGTTGGCGCAGTTAAATCTGGCAGCTGGGCCATCAACGGCGCAGCGAACGATGCGGGTGCTGTTGAAACCAGCGTCGCAGCCGAAGCAGCATTTTTGGCAGCATTTTTAGTCGTATTGTTAGCTGTGCAGGCATCGTTATCCGCAAGGTAGCGGGTGCATTCGGCTTCTTCTTTGAGCATCACCCCAAGGTTTTGGAAGTCCACCACCACTTTACCATTGAGCAGAATATCGATATTCGCCTTAGCATAGGGGCGCGGGCTCATACCGATTTCAGTGATTTCCATACGATAGGTGAGCAGGCCAGATTGCGGCAACACTTGACCGCGACAGCGCACTTTTTGTGATGCGTTTTCGAGTGGCTGGAAACGACCGTTTTTGACACCCCCTTCTTCTGTACTGGCATGCATTCCAATATGCAGCATAAAGAATTGCAGTAATTGTCCACAACCTTCAGCCATTAACGATCCCGCCATCACTTGGTCGCCCTTGAAATGACACGGGAAATACCAATGATCAGCTTCGAGCTGTTTATGGCCTTGAACTGAACCTAAGCCCCACGCGCCGCCATGCACCTCAAGATGGCTGACCTGTTCAATCATCAGGAATTTTTCGGATGCAAAACATAAAGAGGGCTGCAAACCATATTGGGCTTGATGAGCCGCGTGTGCGCCGCCAAAACAGTCACCGATATCGGCGCCGAGCAGTTTATGGATTTGGCTGTAATCAAATTGGTTTTGCGCGCAGTTCAGTAACGGATTAAAGCGCGGCTTATTCGGATTGTTCAAGGCGAGGTTGCGCGCTTTGATTTCGGCTTCGGTGTGAATAACGCCTTTGCCGTCGGCCAGTTCCTTGTCTGTGAAGAAGCCGGCACAGCCGCCATCCATTTTCAGGATCAGCTTGTCGCCCACGAAACATTCGTAGGAGAAGAAGAACAACAAGGTATCGCCATTGCGGGCAAAGTGATTGATGGAAATATCGTAGCGCAGGGTGTCGCCACCGCGCGGTAAGTCGCCAAGGAAGGTCAGGGTGCAATCGAGCAGGCGATAAACGCGCTCGCCCTTATTTTCAAAGTCGATACCTAAGTAGCTGATCAGCATCAAGTCGCATTGACCCGATTCAACCGCTACGGCCCACGGAATTTGACCATCGACCAAATACGGCGCGTCCACAGGAATGTCGTATTCTGTGGTCATAGTGCAAGGCTGATATTGGTTCATCTGGGCGTTTAATTTCGTCACCCGAGATACCAGCAAATAGTCTGTGGTTGGCAGGCGTACACGGCGCGAGTAGCTGTCGATAATGGCGTAATCTTGGCCAAATACTTTAGCGATATCACCTTCGGCGTACTCGACTAAATCCGCATAATCCCAAATACAAGGCTTGCTTATCGGTGTTGGCGGCGTGTACAGAGGCACTTTTGCATGGTTTGGATAAAGCACTTGGTTTGGATAAAGTGCAGTATGTGGGAGAACCGCTGTCGCAGATGCTTGAACGGTGGCTTGCTGTTGTACCGGCGCAGCTTGGTCATTGACGGCTAACTCGCTGGCAAGCTGGGCTTTCATCAAGGCATCGGCCAGTTTCAGGCCTTGCTCACGGCTTTGTAAAAAGGCTAAATGAGCTTCACGGGCGAGTTGCTGATTACGTATAAATGCAGCGTCTTTTAGCTCTGCTTGAGCGGCGTTGTTATTGGGCGTGCTTAGGGCATTAATTGGCATGCTGCTTAATGTCTCTTTTTGTAGAGCCGTGGTTGGGCTGCTTGTTGCAAAGCCACTCGTGTCTTTGCTCGCTATTTGGGCCAAATGTTTGCGTTGGCTGCGCTTTGGCAATGCAGTGATGGCTTGGGCTTTTTGTTGTATAGCATCAAGGCCAGCGAGCGGCGTATCAAGGATATGCTGATAGATATCGCGGCCACCGAGTGTCACTTGTTTTATTAAGTGTTTTTGCTCTGAAAGCGTTAAGTCTTGCTCAAGCCTTTGCTGCAAACTGTGTGCTTGCGTGGCACTTTGACTGAGCAATAATTGCGAGCATTTACCTTGGCTAAACGTGGCAACGAGCGCGTGCTGCACTTGATTAGCTTGTGGCTGTACTTGGTTTTTTAATTGCCCATGATTTTTAAGCTGAAGCAGCGCGCTCAAAATACTCGCCATGCCCGCAGCGGCAAAGTTGTGACCTAGGGTATCTGCGGCTTGGTTGCGCTCACTTACACTCGGCAGCAGGGTATTGAGTACCAGTTCCGAATCGGCAAGTTGCTCAACTGCAATACTGGTTTCAATCAAGCTAATTTGGCTGCTATTCACCTTGGCTTGGGTTAACAAGTCATCGCAAATGCGCGCCGTGTTGCTGTGACCTTGCGGGTCACACATAGCGCCAAACACTTGGCCGCTGATATGACCATAACAGTCGCCATAGCTGTTGCTATTGGCATTGTCAGCGCTTGGCTGGGCTGCACTTGATTGTGTTGTCGTGAGCACTAATGCGCCTGCACCTTCACCGACTTTCCAACCAGTGCCAGTGGCATTAAATGCCACTGGCGATACGGCGTTTTTGAGGATCACTTGCTCAAGGCTGCCACTTAAATCGACGGCAGCGATCACTACGGCATCTAAGGACTCTTGGGACAACAGATTTTCGGCTACATCGATACAGCGGGCGACCGATTGCTCCGCCGCCGAAATGGTAAAGGCAGGGCCGTTAAAGTCCCAAAGGGATGCGATGCGTGACGCCATGATATTGCCAATAAAACTGGTGTATTGGTTCAGTTTGGCGGCATCGAGCACACTGTCCATGGCGATTTTTTCAAGGGCGAGATACTCAGCTTGCGTGAGGGTGATCCCTTGTTTTTTAAGGCTGTCTGCCAGTTGAGTGTGCAGGTTCACCCTGCCACGGAACTGGTGCAATTCAAGCTCTGTTTCCATCGCCACTAATACAGCAACCTTGCCACCGGGCTTTAAGTTCGCATCACGAATCGCTTCATCGGCCACTTTGATCAGCAGCAGTTGCTGGGAGATCAGGCGATCATCCTCATTAGGCGGCACTTTAAAGCGCAGGAAGTCAAAATCGAACTGGTCGATATACGCGCCCTGTGGTGCGGCTGCGAGGCCAGTTCCGCTTAAACCAAAGTTGGCTAGAATATCAGGGTGTTTATCTAAGCCTTTCCAGCGTTTAGCGGGCAGCGGGATAAAGGCATCTTGCTTTGCGCTTATCGTGTTATCCAGTGCATTAATAGAGGATAAAGGTCCAAAGTGCGATGCTATACCAATGATATTTAATGGCGTGTGCTGGTAACTTACAGCGGCTGCGGCTTGTTCATTCTTTTTGTTTGTATTGGCAGCATAGGATTCCAGCAACAAATGCGCATTACAGCCGCCAAAACCAAACACGGAAACACCGGCGTGGCGGCGGGAGTTTCCGGCTTTATCGGGCCAAGCATGCAATTCTGTTGGCAGATTTTTTGCGCTAAACAAGCCCTTAGGCGAAGATATCGGCGCTGATAAGTTAATACTTGGCGGCAGTCGGCCCGAGCGCATGGCAAAAATCATCTTCATGATCCCCGGCATGCCTGCGGCGGTGAGTAAATGGCCTAAGTTGGATTTTGCTGAACCGATCAGCGGCACTGCAGAGCCCGCGAGTTTGTCCTCGAAGAAGCGCTCCATCGAGGCGAGTTCGACTTTATCCCCAAGCGGCGTGCCGGTGGCATGGCATTCAATCACTTCGATATTGGCAGGCTGAGTGTTTGCCGCACTATAGGCGCGCTCGAAGGCTTGCACTTGGCCCTTGCTGTTGGGGCTTAATACAAACTGGCCTTTACCGTCGTTCGACAAACCAATGCCGCTGACGACGGCATAGATGTTATCGCCATCGCGCTCGGCATCTTCTAAGCGTTTTAAGACTAAAACACCAGCGCCTTCTCCGGCGAATAAGCCCTTGCTGTTGCTATCAAAGGGTGCCGAGATTCCATGATCAGGGTAGGCGTGGAAAATCGAGAATCCCATGTTGATAAAGAAGGGATCTGCGCCCGATACCGCGCCTGCAAGCATCATATCGGCCTTGCCAGTTGTTAGGTAATCGCAGGCGAGTTTAAGTGCGTAAACTGAGCTAGCGCAGGCGGCATCGAGACTTAACTGAGTGCCACCTAAACCGAGTGCATCGCTGACCAGCTTTGAAGCTGTGTGGGCAACGGCGCCATTGGCGACGTTTAATGCTTGCTCGACGTTTAACACTTCTCCAGCGTGAGCTTGGTTAAAATCAGCCAGTTGAAAAGCGCTTTGGTTAAGTTTGTTTTGCAGCGCCTTTTCAACGGTTTGATGATACAGAGGCAAAAACAGTTCGTTGGAGCGGGCGGTCGGGAACGACAAGGTTCCCATCACGATACCTGTGCGCGCCAGTACGGCATCGCTTGGAGCAATCCCTGCGTCTTTGAGGGCTTTACGACTGCAATCGAGTGCCCATAAAAAGCTTTCATCTAAACCGTCAAAGGCGGACTCAGGCAGTTGATAACCTTTGGCATCAAACTGGAAGTGTTGGATGTAGCCGCCTTTATCACAGTAAAAACGGTCAGACTGACCCTGCACACCTTGGTAATCGGCGGGATTAGCATTGAGCTTTTCGCGGCTAATTTGGGTGCGTGAGTCTTTTTTATCCAACAGATTTTGCCAGAAGGTTTGTGGATTATCGGCGTCAGGATACTGAGTCGCGAGACCGACAATCGCAATTTTTGACGCACTTTTTGATGCGCGGTTTGACGCAATGGTAGGCACGGTAGTTTTATCAATAGTAGGGGAATGCTGAGAACTCACAGGGGTTCTCCTTTTGGTGATACTGCTGATGATAAAGGGGCTTTGTTTGCACTTAATGGCTGGATGAGCGGCGCGAGCGACAGCGGTACTCTGTGGCTTATCAGCTGAGCTAAACACTTGAGTAAGCTGGTAATCGCGTCGGCACCCTTGGCATTGCAGGCAATGGCGGCTGTCGCCGCGTTCGCCGTGCTTTGGCTTGCGTGGGCGTGGCTAATTTTATCTATGAGTGTGCTAGTTTGCCTATCGGCGCCCACTTCGACAAACAGCCTTGCGCCTTGCTCAGTGGCATTTTGAATGAGCGCACTAAAGTCGAGTGGCGAACAAAAGGTATCGGCAATCGCGCGGCCAATGCTGTGGCTATCCACGATTACTGGCGCAGTTTGCGCTGCGCTGATAAAGCGGATAGACGAATCTTGCGCCGCCGCTTTCAGCGCCTCAGGTTCCAGTGCCTCAGGTTTTAGCGCTTGAGTATAGAAATCTTGTACTTGCCAATGGACTAACAGGGCAGGCGCGGTATGCATTGCCGTGACGCGATTGGCGGCAATCCCGCGTTTGCCTAACTTGGCAAGCAGGGCTTTACAGCTTGTTTCGCAGCCTGCAATGACGCAAGTATCACCTTGGGTGATGGCTAAATAAGCACGAGGAAACTCTGGTAATAATGCCTTTATTTCATTGCTATCAGCGCGCACCACAAAGCTGTTCCACACTATGGCTTCATCATCCGCAAGCTGCCACGCTCGGCGGACTGCGGTTAGCTCGCCAGAAATCGCATGGTTGAAAATATCGCTATTTTCAGTGGCGTTAATCATCCCGTGGGGTGTTTGCCACACATCTAGGCTGGCCCACATGGCCGCTTCGCCCATAGAGTAACCGAGCGCCATTTTAGGTTTAATATTAAAGACTTGGGTCAACAGTTTAGTGAATAGATAACTGGCCCCCACGCCACTAATCGCTTGCTGACTTAGGTTCATGCCAGCCGCGGTTTTAACATCTGCCGCATAAATCTGCGGTGATTGCAGCATGGCGCTTAAATCGCCTTCACGTTCTAGCTGGTGATACAGCGCGGGGAAGTACTCATGCAAGTTGTTGAACATATTGGCGTAAACCGTACCAACACCAGGATATACAAAGGTCAGTCCCGTATCCCCTAGCGGCTTAGCGGTAAAGCAGCTGCCCGCTGGTGTCTTAAAGTGCTGACCATGATGACGCACCGCATCATTTTCAAGCGCCGTAAGCATGGCCTTAGCTTCAAGTTTGAGATCATCAATCGATGCCGCCATTAAGACTAATGCTAGTGGTGCGTTGGCATTGTAGCGTTCAAACAAGAATGCGAGTTGATGTGATGCAAATGACGTGTCTAGTGCGCCAATGTCTAGTGAACCAAGCAACTGAAACAGTTTTGCTTTTAGCTTATTAATACTGTCACCACTTATCGGCACAAACAGCCTGTTTTCATCGACAAGAGCTTTGGGCGCGGCAAGTTGTGTGCCTTGGGTCAGCACTAGGCTTTGGCTTAGATTTCGAGACTCATCCGCTTGATGTGACGTCTTTGCTACAAGATTTAGACACAACACCCGCGCTTGATGTTGGTCGCTAAACCAATAGCCAGTTTGATGATTGGTGTCGTTTGTCTGTTTTATACCAGTAGTGCCTTTAAGCGGCGCTTGTGTTCGCGCGGCGAGTGCGGTTACACCTTGGCGCAGCGCAACAAATGTCTCGTTAAGAGTGTTGGCGACAGTCTGATGTTGAACGGTTTGAGCTGGGCTGCGCTTTGCCGCCGCTAAGGCCGCATTAGCAACAGTCGCCGCATTTTCAACATCTGTTGTTTCATTGCCAGCGGCAAAGCCAGCAATAAATGCGTGTGCGTGAAGGCGCAGTTTGGCAGCGCGTAAACCATCGAGCAAATACAGAGACTGGGGCAGATTGCCATCATTGAATGTCAGTTCAACGAGCTTGCCTTGTTCAATGGCTGTTGTTGCTTGGCCTAACAACGCAGTGAGCGACCTTTGCTCATGCACTGACGGTTCATGCACTGACGGTTCATGCATTTTCGACTCGTGCAATGTCGGTTCATGTGCTGTCGATTGGTTGGCATCGGCAGCGCAAATTTGAACTCTTTCACGTTCCGCAAACGTCCCTAATATTTGTGCTGAGTGAGAGTCAAGGTTGACGGCATCGCCAAGCAACACTGCAATACGCAGTGGCTTGGCGCTTTTGTCAGCATTAGCAGTGTCAGCAATCGACGTTTCAGCTTGGCCGCTATGGGTCGTTGCTAAAGGGTGGGCTAAGTTCACTCGACTTTCGCCTCCACGCTTTCAATGCTTTTATTAGCAACTTTATTCGCAATTTTATTAGCTAAAAATGCACCGTTAAGGTTTTTGCTAATCGTGACTTTGGCGTTGTTCATCTCGCAGCTTAAACGACCATCTTGATGATACAGTGCAATATTGGCTTCAAGGGCACGGCCAGAGTGTTTTACCACTTCCAGTACTAAATAGCCTTTATCGCCAAAGGCAAATGGCGCATGGGAAATAAACTCACCAATGCTTGATGGCAAACTCGCCGCGCCATATTTTAGTCTCGCCCACACCAGCATCGCCTGCAGCAACAAATCTTCCGCAAAAGCTTGTGAGCCTTTAGGGGCCAGATTGGGCACAAAACTCCCGCAATCCGCTAACGCAACATGGGGAATACTCACCTTGGCGACTAAGCTCGCATCGTCAAACTTCACCACAGACTCAATACCTTGCAGTCTTGGGCCGTGGAAAAGCGTGCCGTCGCTGTAAATGCTGCTTGCGGTTGTGATGGCAGAAAGTCCTGCCAAGCTATGCGCGTCAAAGGCAGTTGCTTTGCTATTAGTGCCTAAGTTATCACTAGGCGCATCATCAATCACTAAGATGGCTTGATATTGCGGACGACCTTCAAAGCTGATTAAGGCACTGAATTGTCCACTCAAGCACTCGTCTGTGTCTTTCGCGGCTTTATCCGTTAACGCAATCGGTGCAAGCTCAAGTTCTAGCGTGATGGGCGCGCCGTTTTCTAACGCACCTTTTTCTAACATCACAGCGTCGAAAATAATGCCCTTCAACAGCTTGTAGCTTTGCACTTTGACTGGTTGCTTGAGCACATCAAAGGCGGCTTCACGCATCCACTGAATCGCGCACACAGTCGGTAATACGGGATTACCGTTAATGCAGTGATCTTCAATAAAGATCATTGCCTTAGGGTCCAGTGTGCGCTGCAGTTTTACAGTGCTTGGATTTACAGCGCTTGGATTTACAGCGTTAGGCAAAGCATGCGGACCCGACGAGTCAGTGGTCAGATCCGCTTTAGGCTTTTTTAGATTGCTACCTTCAGTTTCTTGTACTTCGTTAGGCGTGTCGTCATGGGGTGCGCTGCCTTGCATGTCAGTACCGACCAGCAATTGTGCGCCTGTGTTGCTCAGTAATTGGCTCGCAAATAACTCAGCACCCGCCTTTAACGGGATCACATAAACACCGCGATCGATAAACATCTTTTTCAGCGCAGGATTCACCATGCCGCCATCCCACGGACCCCAATCGAAGCTCATCACTTTGGCATTTGGCAGTTGCTGCGCCAGTTGCAGTGCGGCTTTGTTGAGTATGTCGTTGGACATGGCGTAATCGCTTTGGCCAGTATTGCCGTAAAAACCCGCCGCCGAAGAGAATAGGGCAATCAGTTTTAATTTATCTAAATCCAGTGCGGCAAGTAGATTGCTTATACCTGTGACCTTAGTGCCATACACCCGTGCTAACTCATCTAAGGTTTTGTCTTGGATGTGTTTATCGGCGAGTACGCCCGCACCATGGATGATGCCAGTAATAGGCGACAACTCGGTGATCGGCACTATCGTGCTGGCGATCGCATCTGGATTGTTAACATCGAGGCTTAAGTACTCAGCGCTCGCGCCCACAGCGGTAAAGGCTTGCAGTGCGGCTGCAATTTCTAGGCTGCTTTGAACTGGCCATACTAAGGCATCCACTTGTTTTGGCGTGGGTTTCTCGCCCAAGCTTTGAATGTGGGTAATAGCTGCGGCTTTAAGTTCACTGTTATTTTTGCCCTGTGCCCAAGCGGGAATGGCCTGTTGGCTACTTCTGCCGGCAAGGATAAAGTGTGCCTTACTGCGTTTGGCCAAACTTAGCGCACATTCAAAGGTCACGCCTTTTGCGCCGCCGGTCACCAGAATTTTATCTGCACTCGTTAAATTCGCCGCGCCGTGGCGGGTATCGGCCTTGCCTGCCACTAAGGTCACGCGCTCAAGTGCTTGGGCTGCGCCTTGGCTAACACCGACTTCTAATAGCTTATCGGTTGTAAATAACTCAGCGATCACCGCATTGGCCAGTTGTTTGGCATCAAGTGCGGGCGCGATATCTAAGGCGCGGCAATGCACACTTGGCCACTCGTGGCTTAAGGTTTTCGTCAGGCCTGATAACGCTGCTTGGTTTAATTCGCTATTGGCAATTTGGCTGTGGTTAAGATAACCAAAACCACCGTCGATACGACTGACGCTGATAAAACTACTACCAGTATTGGCGGTCGCTGCTGTTGTTAAAAACGGTTGTAAGTGCTTGGCGAACAAGAACGCTTGCTCGACGGATGCCTTGGCGGCACTGGACAACACTAAACCTTTCGCATCGGCTGAGGTTTTATGTTGTGGTTGCAGATGAATAAAGCCTGCAACTGTACCTAAGCTTTTGATCTCATTAATTACTGCACCAATGCTGGCATCGTCAATCGCCGCCAATGTGAAGCTGGCAATGTGGCTATTGAGCGGTGATGCACTGGCTACAAGGTTTTCTGGCGAGCGCACAACCGCAACCGTTAGACCTTGAGCATGCAATTTCTCGGCAAGTACGCCAGCATTGTGACCATCATCGCTAATGATAATGCAGGCATCTTTAGCAAAAACGCGTGTTTGAGCTTGTTGCGCTGATTGCTTTGACGATTGCTGTGGCGATAGTTGCGTTAGCTCAGCCGCCGCTGGCAACTTTTTTAGCACTACCTCGCTATGGGGTGGTAAATCATGTGGTGGCAAATCGATAGTAGGTTCAGGCTGAACGACAGCGCTAACTGGCGCGGCATTCTGGCTTACCGCGTTTTGGCCTAGCTTACCTTGCCCTAAATCTTGCGAAAAGAGCATAACGATTTCACCTAAGGTGCGACACTCGGCCAGATCTTCAGGATTCAGCTCAGGTAAGCCTGGTAGCTCGTCTTGTACTGTGCCTAAGATTTCAACGCGCTTGATGGAATCGATACCTAGATCGGCTTCCATATCCATGCTGAGTTCTAGCATTTCAGTGGGGTAGCCCGTCTTGTCGGCCACCACTGACATCATGGTTTGTTGGACTTTTTCAGCACTTAAACCGTTATTCGCTGGAACTTGTGCTGGCGTTGCTTCAACGTTTGCCGCTGGTGCAACTGCTACCGCGCTAACTACTGGCAATTTGCTGTTCATGTAGTCAACGATTTCGCCTAAGGTGCGACACTCTGCCAGATCTTCAGGATTCAGCTCAGGTAAGCCTGGTAGCTCGTCTTGCACTGTGCCTAAGATTTCAACGCGCTTAATTGAATCGATACCTAGATCGGCTTCCATGTCCATGCTGAGTTCCAGCATTTCAGTGGGGTAGCCTGTCTTGTCGGCCACTACAGCCATCATGGTTTGTTGAACAAGTGCAGCACTTAAGCCGTTAGATGCTGGAGTCGCAATTGTCTGGGCGACATGAGCAACTGAGGCTGCTGCAGCAACAGGCAATTTACTTTGCATGTAGTCAACGATTTCACCTAAGGTGCGACACTCGGCCAGATCTTCTGGGCTGAGCTCTGGTAAACCCGGCAGCTCGTCTTGCACTGTGCCTAAGATTTCAACGCGCTTAATTGAATCGATACCTAAATCGGCTTCCATATCCATGCTGAGCTCCAGCATTTCAGTCGGATAGCCAGTCTTGTCAGCCACCACAGCCATCATAGTTTGTTGCACTAAGGCAGCGCTTAAACCGTTATTCGCTGGAACTTGTGCAGGCGTTGCTCCAACGTTTGCCGGTGGTGCAACTGCTACCACGCTAACTACTGGCAATTTGCTGTTCATGTAGTCAACGATTTCACCTAAGGTGCGACATTCGGCCAAATCCTCTGGGCTGAGCTCTGGTAAACCCGGCAGTTCGTCTTGTACTGTGCCTAAGATTTCAACGCGCTTAATAGAATCGATACCTAAATCGGCTTCCATATCCATGCTGAGTTCAAGCATTTCAGTCGGATAGCCTGTCTTGTCAGCCACCACAGCCATCATGGTTTGTTGCACTAACGCAGCGCTTAAACCGTTGGCGGCAGGAGCTGTTGGCGCTGTTGTAGAAACTACAACTTGGCCAGCCGCAGGCAGTTTGCTGTTCATGTAGTCAACGATTTCACCTAAGGTACGGCACTCGGCCAGATCTTCTGGGCTGAGTTCAGGTAAGCCCGGCAGTTCGTCTTGTACTGTGCCTAAAATTTCAACGCGCTTAATCGAATCGATACCTAAATCGGCTTCCATATCCATGCCAAGTTCCAGCATTTCAGTGGGGTAGCCTGTTTTGTCGGCAACCACAGCCATCATAGTTTGTTGAACAAGTGCAGCACTTAAGCCGCTTGTTGCTGGTGCCACAGATGTCATCTCTGGCATAACTAAAACAGGAGCTGCTGGCGCAACTTGTACTGTCGCAGCAGGCGCATGAGCAACGGGAGCGGTTTGCACAACAGGTGCAACAGGTGTGTTAATTGCTGGTCTCGTCGCAACAGCCTGAGCCGCTATTGGTGCGGCATTGTGCGCAACTGTCGATGCAGCAAAAGGTGCTGGAGCCGGCGCAGTTGCTCGTGGCTGACTTGCAACCGCTGGGGTAAAGTTAATCGGCGCATTGTTTAGCATCGCCAAGGCCGCTTGGCTGCTACTGCTTTGCAGTTGCATAAATTCGGCGTGGCTTTGCAGGGTTTGCGCTTGATGCTGGTGGAACATTTCCATCGAGCGTTGCAGGCTTTCTGGGATAGCAATGCCTTGGCTCGCCATCTTGGCTTGTTCTGTCATCAGTGTCGTGAAGGTATCGCCATATTGCTGCGGGATAGCTAAAAACTGTTGATGTAACTGCGCCGCTTGAGATTGTGCGCTGAAAAATGCCGTTAACGCATCGCCGCTGACGTTAGGTGTGCTTGGGTTTAACTGCGCCGTCGCTTGCTGCTGATTGCTTAAGCCTTGCGCAACGCTTGGGGATGTTTGTTTCATTTCAACAGCTGCCACTTGATTAGCTTCCACTTCTATTATTTTCTCAACAACTTTTTCGACGATGACTTCTTTCTCAACAATTTTTTCGACTTCTTTTTCGACAACCGTTTCAACGATGCGATCCACATATTGCACTTGGCTAGTCACGCTGCCTGTGGCGAGGGATTTGGCCATCTTAGCTTTGGTCGCAGCACTAATATGGTTAGTGGCGGTGAGTTTGATGTTCATTGCTGATGGCGCTTCACGTTCGGCAATATCTTGTGACGTGACGGCTTGATAGGGATCAACCTCAGTTAATGCCACACCGGCTACCGCGAGTTGCACAGCAGCTAAGCGTAATTGACTGTCACTGTCGCCCTTAGGATTCGGGTTCATGCTGACAAGGCAAAGCTCATTTAAGTGTTCGCCTAAGGTATTTTCAACTAACTTTTGCAATATGTTCTTAGGGCCAAACTCAACAAACACACGGGCGCCAGCGTCATACATGGCCTGCAGTTGTTCGCTAAAGCGAACCGATTGCAGCATGTGTTGTTTGAATTCTGCTTTAATCGCTTTGCCATCGGTTGGGTGTAATTGACCCGTTCCGTTGGCATAAAGTGCGACAGAAGGTGCGCTGAATCTAGCTTTATCAATGGCTTTGGCAAATGGCTTTTGTGCGTGTCCAACCAATGGGGTATGGAACGCGCCAGAGACAGGCAGGGCAATCGCTTTAAAGCCCAGTTCGCTAATGGCATTAGCGGCCAGCTGAGTTTGCTCTGTGCCACCTGCGATGACTAATTGTGTCGGCGCGTTGTAGTTGGCAATTTTAACGCCATCAAACTGGGCTAAACAGCTATTGAGCGCATCGATGTCATTCTTTTGCTTAAGAATGATGGCGAACATGGTTCCTAAATCAACTTGAGTCCCTGTATCGCTCGGCACTTGCGCCATGGCGTGCCCACGGGCGAAGGCCAGTTCGACGTAATCTTCATTGGAAATCACGCCTGCCGCGCAAAGGGCTGACAGTTCACCAAAGCTGTGACCTGCCACCATATCGGGGGCAAACCCCGCTTGAGTTAATAGCGAATATTGCGCCATTGAAACCGCGCCTATGGCGCTTTGGGCGAACAGGGTATTGGTCAGCGCCGCTTCTTGGGCTTTCACCGCATCGGCATCGAATGCCGGAATAGGGTAAAGGATGTTGGATAACGGTGTTTGGCCGTGGTGAGCAAATACCTTATCGCTGGCCATCACTTGTTGGCGCATTTCAGGGAAATGGCAGGCGAGTTCGCGGCCCATGTTGAGGTACTGTGAACCTTGACCGGCAAACAGGGCGGCTACTTTCTTTGATTCATTCTTAGCCACTAAGGCATGAGAGCGGTAGCTGATACCAGAAGGTAATTGCCACACTTCAATTACATTGGTTTCTAAATGCGCAATCGATTGATTTAACTGAGCTTGCAGCTGTGCGATATCCTTAGCTACAAAACCTAAACGGGCATCTGTGCTTGCCAGTGTGCGTAGTGGATATTGCTGAGCGATAGCGTTCAGACTCGCAGCGCTGCTCTTATTCGCGTTCGTGTTCACACTTTGGCTCAGCGCAGCTTTTAACTCGCTAAGCAGCGCGGCTTTATTGGCGGCGGCAAACAATAGTGTCTGCGGCACACTGCGCTGACGATATTGCTCGTCACGGCTATGCTCAGGTTTGTATTCTTCTAATACAAGATGGAAGTTGGTGCCGCCAAAACCAAAGGAGCTGACGCCAGCACGGCGCGGTGTTGCATCTGCGCGTTGGAACCATGGGCGAGTTTCGGTATTTAAATAGAATGGCGAACTTTCGATATTCAGTTTTGGATTAGGCTGGCTGACGTTAATGGTCGCAGGTAATACCTTGTGATGCAGTGCCAGCGCGGCTTTGATCACCCCGGCAGTACCCGCAGTTGATTTAGTGTGGCCCACTTGGGATTTCACTGAACCTAACGCGATATGCTGATTGGTGTCGTTGCCTTGGGCAAATACCGATTTTAAGCCATTGAATTCGGCCACATCACCTGCGGCAGTACCTGTGCCGTGGGCTTCAACCAAACCAATGCTGTGCGGTGCAAAACCCGCGTCGTCGTAAGCGCGTTCGAGTGCTTTAGCTTGGCCCTCAGGGCGCGGCGCATAAATACTCTTAAACTTACCGTCCGATGAGGCGCCAACGCCTTTAATGACGGCATAAATCCGGTCACCATCGCGCTCGGCATCTTCAAGGCGTTTAAGCGCGACCATGCCAATACCTTCGCCGATCATCATGCCTTTTGAATCGATATCAAAGGGTTGAATGGTTTCGTTAGTGGTGAAGGCGGGCGTTTTTGAGAAGCTCATGTACATGGACGGCGAATTGTCGGTACAGACGCCGCCGGTGATCATCATGTCGCTGCGACCTTCGGTCAGTTCAGTCAACGCCATACGCATAGCGGCAAGCGAGCCCGCACAGGCAGCATCGACCACACAGTTCATGCCGCCAAAATCAAATCGGTTGGCGATACGGCCTGCAATCACGTTGCCGAGTGAACCTGGGAAAGAGTTTTCTTCCCAGTGGATATATTGGTCTTGGAACTTTTTGATCAGCATTTCGCTGTCTTCATCGCTCAGGCCGCTGCTTTTGAATACTTTTTTAAGCACTGGATATTGCAGGCGCGAGTTCAAGCTCTGACTGATTTTTTGACCACCGCCCACGCCTAGCGTGATACCGATACGATCACGATCGTAATCGGTGGGCAGATTGGCATCGGCGAGCACTTCTTTGGCGACAATCAGCGACAATAGTTGCGAGGTGTCTGTCAGTTCTAAAATATTGGGCGGCAGACCGAATTCCATGGGGTTGAAGTCGACTTCAGGCAAAAAACCACCGCGTTTACAGTAGCTTTTATCGGCTTTGCTTTTGTCGGCATCGTAGTAATCTTCGGCGCGCCAATGGGTGTCTGGGATGTCAGTAATGGCATCGATTTTTTCGCTGATCAAATCCCAAAATTTATTTAAATAACGCGAGTTGGCGAAGATACTGGCCATGCCGACGATGGCAACGGGCATATCTTTCAAACGTTTGTTGAGTCGTTTATCTTTTTTTGACTCAGTCGCAGAATTAGGTACAGAAGGGGTATGGCTCATAAAGAGTCTCCACGGGTCGACCTGGATACGGTGACCTTGTTTTGGGATTCAGCCGCGCTTGTCTTTGGCGTGCCATGGGCACCGGGAAAACGGGCTAAGAAGGTGTGATAGTTGCGAACGAGCAACTTTCGTAAATGAAACGGCCCATGTCGGAGGACATAGGCGATATATCTATTGGTCGCTTGGGTGTTGCTGTCTTGATAAATATCGAGGTAAATCCAATCACTTGCCGTATCTATGCCTAATAGCACTGAGCTTGGAGCTTGCTCTGTAAGCTGCGGCGGTATGGTGAGTGATACCACTTGCACCACAGTATTGCCGTCGGTACTCGGCAATGCGAGGGCTTTGGCCAAGGTTTCGGGGTTGACCGTATAGGTTTGGATATCGCTGCCTTGAGTCACAGGTAATTGATTAAAATAGCGTTCGGGTACTTGTGGTGCTTCAAACTCATCGAGCCGCGATATGCCGTAGCGCTTTAAGCAACGGGCAAGGCCGGAGCGCGACACATTGGGATTAATGTAGGTTTGGGTGACGTGGAGCAATCTATCTAAGGTGAGTCTGAGTTGGTAACGTAATCCCACCACCACGTATTCTTCCATCGGCGTGAGCGTCGTGTTGAGATGGTGGGGCGTGTTCGAACTGTTGCTGATGGACTCACGCTTACGCCACTTACGCACCGTTGCCTCGGTAATATTTAAAATCTTTGCCAGCTGGCTCACGCTCAGATCTGATTGTTGGATAAAGAGTCGCATTTCAGGCGTAGTGGTGGCGTTGCGATGCCGAGGTGTGCTGTCTTTTTGCGCCACTGGAGTCGTGCTCTTGGGGGCGTATGACGGCGCTTTAGATTGAGAGTCGCGAGTTGCCATTAAAAATAATTATCATCCGACATAATCTATTGGGACTGATAAGCGATTTTGGCTGAGTCACGACTGACATTTATGACTAATGTCGTGACACTCATCTTAAAACCTGTGCTTATCATCTGTGTCACTTAATGGGGATGCAGATTACCTGAGGTTTCGGAGCGATACAATCATCTGGGACTGGAATTTATTGGCTTTCGTTGAGTAATGGTATTTTCTGTGCGTTATGTTGGGTTTTCGCTGGCCGCTTGGGCTGTTTAATACTTTGATAGTGGAAGATTTATATTTGTAGCGGCGATGAAGGCAGCTTTTTTGAGTTATCGGGGTAAAATAGCCCAATATTGGCCTAAGTCCTTTTCGTCATGAATGAGGCTATGCGGCTAAAACTGTTATTTTTTGGGCAATTGCAGCAAAAATTTGCGCTTGGGATTGAGCTAATAGTCGTTCTAAGAATTGCTCTTATTAGAGTGCGGCTAAGAATTGAAATAGGGCTTAGTTGAAACTATTTAAGATGCATAATGAACTCAGATAATGATGAACCTAGACAATAATGAACTCAGATAAGAATGTTGCTAAGTGCTCTCCAAAAAGCCAGCCAATGATAACTCATCAGCCACAGAGCTTTGTACAGCTAGGCTCTCGAATGACCGACTCTCTAGCATCTAGCAAAAACGGCGTGAATGTGGATCTATTTTTTATTCCACTGAGCGATATTTCATTGCCGCAAATATCACTCGCCGAGTCTTGGTTAAGTGAGGATGAACTGGCAAAGGTCAGGCGCTATCGCGATCCCAAGGCGCAAATGAAGGGATTACAGGTCAGGGCAGCGTTGCGGGCCGTGTTATCTCACTATGCAGATTTATCGCCACAGGAGTGGTGTTTCGAATATGGCGCTAGGGGTAAACCGAGCTTAACGACGGCATTACGGCAGCAAACTGGGCTTGAGTTTAACCTAAGCCATAGCGGCGATTGGTTATTGATTGGTGTGGCTCAGTTTCATGGCGTTGAGTCTGGTTTATTTGGGGTCGATATTGAAAGATCGCGGCCGAAGACGGATATCTATCCAATCCTAAATCATTATTTTTCTCCCCAAGAAACGTCAGCCTTGCTCGCTCTCGCCGATGAAGCGGGTCAGCGGCAGCGCTTTTTCGATTTATGGGCGCTAAAGGAGTCCTATATCAAGGCGACAGGTCTCGGCTTAGCGCAGTCGCTTAAATCCTTCGCCTTTGAGCTAAAGCCGTTTGAGCAATTGGCGGCAGAATCGCTTGAGTTATCATGCCAAGATGCCGGATTGAGGCAAGCCTGCGGCGTAGCTTCAATGCTTAATGTTTATCCACATATTCCATTACAAGTCCCGCTACAAATTCCAATACACACACTGGATTTAGCAGACCCTATGCATTGGCAGGCACATTTTGGTCGTTTGACCGAGGAGTATCGCTTTGCCATTAGCCTAGCGCATGCCGGTAACGCCAGTATTCCTTTAACGTTAACCGCACAGCTGAGCAGTATAGAGTACTTACTTGTTGCTGATTAACGACGAAAGTGCGTGTTTTTTTCACGCCAGTAAACTCAGATAAACCGCTGAAGTTCGCGATCGCATTTAGCCATGGTTCTTTCTCCGTCTTATCTTACTATCAACTTTTATTCATCTTCGGTTAAACATTGCTGGGTATAGTCACACCGATAATATTTTGAATTTGAATGGATTAAATGAGGTTTAGTAATGAAACGGATTAAGTGCATGTTACCGGCTACTATGCTGGTGATGTTATCTGGTTGTGGTTATTTTGGTGGCGATGAAAAGCAACAATTAGAGCAGGCTTGGTTAGCCCAAGATCCACAATTGCAGCAAGTGGTTGAGCAAATTCGTGCTAATGGCTTAGATGTTGTGGCCCAAAGCGCAGCGGCGGGCACAGTTTCGGCCTGCGTGGCTGAAAAACTGAGCCAAGATCCGCTTGGCAAGTTAGTGAATGTTGAAGGCTCGCTGGTGGAGTCGGCCAAGGTGGCAGAATTGCTGGGTGACTTACAGAAAGTGATGGAACAAGACATCAGTTTTGATCAGGTCGCGAGCTTGCTGCAAAAAGGCGCCGATGCGGCGGCCTATGCTAAAAGTCTCATCGAGCAACAAGGTTTAGATCAAGCCTTACAAAGCCTTAAGCAAATGGCGACCGCGAGCGAGCAATTTGCCCAGCAAGATTTAGGCGCACATTTCCAGCAATTATTACTTGAGTGTAAAACTGTAGCGCCAACTCCAACGCCAGCCCCTGCGAACTAATTCTACTTTCTGAACTCACAACATCATCCTGAATCTGCTTGGCATGATGCCAATCCCCCAGTGTTAGAGGCGTTCAAGGTGAATATACGTTAGTCCGTTTTCCCATAAAAAAAGCCCTGAAGCTTCAGGGCGTTGATGTCATTATTTCGCGCTAGGTAGCGGGACGATTTCAAAGTTTTCATCAAATTTTACTAAGGTCGACGCTATTTTACTGAAGGCCGCTTTATCGCCCTCGAGTTTGGCCGTGCCGTTGGCAAGTAAGTCTTTGAGGGTCACTTTGCCGAGTAAAATCCCGGTAATGTAGCGCTTATCAATATAAAGATTGGTGTCGGCCTCCATTGGTTTATCAACCTTAATATTGCTTAAGTTACCGTTGCTTAGCTCGACGTAGAGAGTGTCTTTGGTATCGGGGTTAATTACATTTAGCCTGATGAGTCCAAGTTCTGCGGCCTTGATGCTATCGACTTTTACGGCTAGGAAGTCAAACAGAGTCGAGATATCCATTTCACCTAAAATATCTGCCGATGCCGATTTGGGCGCGCCGGGTTGGATCCCTACGCGTAACTCTTGGGCGCCGGTAAGATAAATGTTACGCCAGCCTGCGCCTTCGGCTTGGTAGCCCAGTTGCTCATAGGTATCGGCAAGTAATTGTCTGGCCTTTTCGTTATCGGGTTCTGCCATGATCACTTTATTCAGTGCCGTCGCCACGAAACGGTATTCACCTTGGGCATAGTCGGCTTTGGCATGTTTAACCACGGCTTTAGCACCGCCCATATACTCGACAAATTTCTTCGCTTCATCCTTTGTCGGTAGCGGGTTTAAGTTGGCTGGATTCATATCGAAATAGCCTAAAGACATGTTGTACACGGCTTTCGCATTATGGCTGTAGGTACCATGGTAACCATTGGTATACCAAGTATCGCGCACCGCCTTAGGGATAGTGGTTTGAATCGCATCGCCAATATCTTGAATACCCACACCGTTATTGGCTAAACGCAGGGTTTGATTATGCACTAGGCCATAGTTATCCCTTTGCATTCTGAGGTAAGCATTCACATCCGCATTACCAAAGACGGGCGCCGAGTGGGCCTCAAAAAGTACCTGTGCATCATCGCCAAAGCGTGTCAGCAATGCATTGATATCCTTTGACCATTTGATGGCATCACGGACTTTTGCACCGCGCAAGGTGTAAATGTTGTGCATGCCATGGTAGGTGAGTTCACCCGTCCACAGGGCTTTCATTGAGGGAATATAGGTGGCCATTTCCGAGGCGGCTTCTGTGCCTGAGGCATCCATAAACACCATGTCTATGCCATCAATGGTGAGTGTTTCCCACTTATCTTTGCCGTTTAAGGTGACATCGGGTTTAACGTAGGTCACTTCGCCTTTGGATAACCCCTTGGCGAGTGCGGCATCGACAATGCCTTGATCGTTTCGCTCTAATGTTGCGCCGTATTGATAGGCGGCGCGGCGGCTCATAGCATTACCGGCGAGGACGTTTTCGTCGACAATTTCTTTGGTGATGTTATTTGAACCATAGACTTTGACCTTAGGGTACATGTCTTTGATTGCACGGGAACCGCCAAAATGGTCCGCATGACTGTGGGAATAAATCATCGCCACCACAGGTAAGTCATTACCCTCAGGCAAGTTTTTTAGCGCAAACTCTAGGGATAACTTTGCCGCTTCTTTGGTGAGCAGCACGTCATAAAGGATCCACCCCGTTTTACCGCGGATAAGCGTTAAGTTCGACAAGTCAGTGCCGCGAACTTGATAAATGCCATCTGTGACCTTGTATAAGCCGTTAGACACCATATTCAACTGAGCTTGGCGATAGAGTGAGGGATTGACTGTGTCTGGGGTTTTGTCGCCGATAAAGCTGAATTCGGTGCGTAAAATGGCGGCAGTTGGTTCATCGAGTTCGGCGATGAGATTTTTAGAAAACTCTTCAAAGGCTTTTTTATCGGTGTAATTTAGAGTGGCTGCAGTGGCCTTGTTGACCTCAGCGGTTTGCTGGGTCGCAGGCTTTCCCTGATAGTGCAGACTGATATGTTCATGCTCGTGTTCTGCCGCCGAAGCGCTGAGGGAGAACGTTGCGATAATACTCAATGTCATCAAAGATTTTTGCATAATTTTACCTACAGATAGGAGGGATAGTGTCGTTGATGGTTTGAGTATAGACAGCTTGTGTATTTAGATAACTCGCGTTAGCTTGGGTTGTAATATTCATATTGTGAATGAGTGGTTTCCCTTATGCCGACACAAAAGCCGTTAGATTTAAACTTATTGCGAGTGTTTATGGTGGTTTACCGTACTCGTTCATTCACGCAAGCGGCTGAAGAGTTGGACTTAACTCAGTCTTCAGTCAGTAACGCGATCAGTCGATTCAGGGTATGGGTCGGGGAGTCACTGTTTAATCGGGTGGGGAGGGGAATTGAACCGACGGCGGTGGCGCGGGAAATGTATCGTAAGTTTGAGCAGCCAATGGCGGATATCGAAACCGTATTGTTGGGATTTGAGCATTTTGATCCAAAGTGCAGTCAGCGACGCTTCTATGTATATGCCAATGAGTCGGTTATCGAAGCGCTGCAAACTGGTGTGCAGGCGTTATTACAGGATGCGGATATTGAAGTGATTTTCCGAGAATCACCGCCACAGGAGGCTGATTTATATCGTGATATCTTGCTTGAGCGAGTCGCTGTGGCGATAGACATTAAACCCGCGCAGCAAAGTTTGCTCTCGAGCAAATTACTCTTCACCGAAACCTTAGTGTGTATCGTCAGTCGGCAGCATCCTCGGATTCAAGGCGCCATTACCCATGGGCAGTATTTTGAGGAGAAACACGTCTTTTTGAATATGCGGCGTTTTAATCTTACTGCGGGGGATTTGTTTACCGAAGGCGTCTTGCCTAGACGCAAGATGTATAGTGAGCAGTCATCGTTATTGAGTATGTTTGCTACCGTCGGCAAAAGTGAGGCGATAGGCATAGCGCCTTTGCGATACGCCAGTCAGTACGCCGAGTTGTTCGGCATCCAAATTTTACCTATGCCACTGAAAACAAGACCCATTGATTTGTATATGGTGTGGAGCAGTAAATACACTCAAAACCCGAGCCATCAATGGCTGCGAGGCTTATTGCTTGATGCCAGTGCGAGCACTGTAAATGAAAAAGCTCTGAATCTTGCTAGCAGCTAGGCTAGCGATTCAGAGCTTAGTTTCGGTTTTTAACCTTAGTTTTTTCTTAGTTCTAAACCTTAGTTCGTAATTTGATACTCGAACGAACGTTAATTACTGCCTTGCGAGTCTGTGGCTTTCGCCAGGTTGCTCGAAGTCACTGCGATACGGGTTGATATCTAAACCGCCGCGGCGCGTATAGCGGGCGTAAACGGTCAATTTAGTGCAATGACAGAAACGCTTCAAATCGACAAAAATCCGCTCGACACATTGCTCGTGGAACTCGTTATGTTGGCGGAAAGAAATCAAATAGCGCAGTAGTTTCTCGCGATCGATTTTAGGCCCTTGATAACGGATCATCACGCTGCCCCAGTCGGGTTGCGAAGTGATCAAACAGTTGGATTTCAGCAGGTTTGAATTAAGCGTTTCCGCGACCGTTTGCTTATCGTCCGTGCTGTTTTCCAAGTAATCAGGATTAAAACTATAATCGCTGACTTCAATATCGAGATCGTCAATACACGTGCCTGGTAACTCGATAATACGCTGAATGCCAAAGCTTTTTGGTTCGATGATTTTAACGCTAATATCACCTTGAGCACATTGGCTTAAGTCTGCGACTAAGGTCTTTTGCAGTGAATCTATGCTATCGAACTTGGTTTGATTAAAGCTATTGAGATACAGTTTGAACGATTTCGACTCAATCAGGTTCAGGCTTTCATAGCTTAAATGAAATTCAGCTATGGCCACCATAGGCTTACCTTTAGCATTTAACCAAGACAGCTCATAACCCGTCCAGATATCGGCACCATGAAACGGTAACGTCCCAGTGAGTGCAATAGCATTACGGTTTAGTGAGCGTGGAACCCCTTGCAGCAGCGACGCATCATACTCGGCTTGATAGTCTGTGGCTTTACCTAAAGTCAGGCCAACAAGCGCTTGCGCATCACTATAGGGATCGTGATTCTGTGTCATCAATACTGTTTCCATGTCAAAATAGGCGCACATTATACCTGAAATTGGATTGTGCTTAAGTGTCTTGTCTGCTCGCACTCGATAAATTTTTGCAAAACTATCATCAAGCTTACCTAACGAGTTTAGGTGAACTACCGCGTTATTACCCACAGGGTGAGCCTTCTGTGTGTATTCAAGGCGAATTTCATGCTGATCTTGATCAAGCGGTTTCTTGGCAGCCGGTGAAACGCGAAGTCGAAGGCAGTTTTGCCAATGTTGAGCATGCGCTTGAGTTGACTTTGTGGCCGGAAATTAATCATTTTTACGGTCTGTATTTTTCTGCGCCGTTATTGTTCGACTCAAAATGGGGCACGGGTGAGTTACTGCAAGTGTGGAATGAGGATGATTTTACCTGCCTGCAGCAAAATCTGATTGGTCATCTGATGATGAAGAAAAAGCTCAAGCAGCCACCGACGTGGTTCATTGGCCTATTAGATGAGGGCGATAAAATGCTCACCATCAATAACAGTGATGGCAGCGTGTGGATTGAAATCCCTGGTGAAGTGCAATCAGAGCAATTAGCCTCGAGTTTGACTGCGTTTATCGAAGCAATATCGCCACGGATAGCACCGCCCGTTAAACATGAAGAACTGCCGATGCCCGCATTAGAACATCCGGGGATTTTTGCCAGCTTTAAACGTATGTGGCAAAACCTCTTTGGTAAACGCTAGTTGGTGGGAGCTGGGCTCTTTATCTTGCTGCGAGCTCTTAGCCTTCAACCACGTTTAGTCAGAGTGTTAACGCTCAACCACACTTAGTTTGAGCGGAACATTCAACCTAAGCATGGCTTATCTTAGGTTGAGGTCTTTGGCGGGATAAAATGATGTTACTGATGATCCCAAGACAGATTTGATACTATGCGGCAAGGCTCGCAGCGAAAGTGGAACATATCCAATAAAGGTTCATCGAGTTTCCAATCATGACTGCCACAACGTGGGCAAGGTCGGGCTTTTTCTGAGGCCAAATCTTGGCCGCCGACGCGGTATAAGTAGTAATAGGTAGGGATTTTAGTGAGATATTCGATACGGCCGCGTAAATCCCAACCTCTACGAAATAAATCACTGTCTGGACTCGATAATTCCTCAAGTGCGGCAAATTCTGCTTTGGTGGCCGCCGCCATTTGTAGCTCGTCACAGGCTTGCCATTCGCTCTGCCAACGGATAATGCGTTTGTGATCGCCATTAAAGGTTGCTGGGAGTCGATATAAAGGAATGGGCAATAGATTATCGCCGCTGCGCAGGGGCGAGCACATGTGCACAAAGCTGGTATAGAGCAGTTGCCAGCTGGGTGTGTCGGTATTGCTGACCTCAGAATTAATGTCCTGACCGATAAACTTTTCCCGCGGCGCGAGTAGTTTGGCTTCGGTTAATTCTGCTAAGGCTTTTTTGACCCAAGGGCTGTGATATTTATGCGCTAAACTGCTTTTCTCTGGCATCAGTAAACGCACTCTAAACTCACCGTCATTAAAGGCGACCGCAAATTCTCGCCC
Organism: Shewanella baltica; assembly: GCF_900456975.1. Lineage (NCBI taxonomy): Bacteria > Pseudomonadati > Pseudomonadota > Gammaproteobacteria > Alteromonadales > Shewanellaceae > Shewanella > Shewanella baltica. The sequence goes on along the minus strand of NZ_UGYM01000002.1, from coordinate 3,085,119 downwards.
TAAGATTTGGCCATTAGCTCGATAGGCTTCAAGGAGCTGATTAATGGCTTTTTCGGCGGCAGAGATAGTGGTGTCGGCGAAGCATTCGAAGCGTAGTTCAGTGACAAACATTAAGCGGTTTTTCCTTGGGATTCTAATAAGTTGATGCGTTGTTTTAGTTCAAGCAGTTCATTTTTTAATTGCATTATTTCTGCTTTTTGCTGCTCAGCATGACGTTCAAAATATGCCTGTTGTATCTGCAGGCGATCGGCAAGCAGCGCAAGCGTCAAGGTATCGTTAGTTGCAGCGGCTTCGATTGTCGGGCTGATGGCTTGTAACTCGGCTAAACGCTCGCGATCCGCCTTAGGCATAGATTTAAATTGCTGCAAGCCTTGGATCAATATCGGTAAAGGTAGGCTGCTACCTAAACGGTTTTTTATTAAGGCAAGGCTCGGTACTTTACCGCAGGCTTCGAGCGAACGTGCAGCCGCTAATACTTGGTCAAGTGGACTCATAATTAGCAAAATTCCTTAATTTGTTGAATGATTTAAACTAATCTCAAAAGGTTGCGTAAGTTTTTCCATTTAAAAACAGTGTTTTGTCATTTGGCATCTATTTTGCTTATTGTCCTGCCTAAATCGCTTTTTCAAGCAAAAATAATAATCACACAGGATGTCACATGATTAACCATAAATTGAATAACAAACTTATCGCCATCACTTTTTTAGGGCTTGCAAGCTTAGGTCTTAGCGGCTGTGTGGTCAATGTCGGTGATGGCGAATCGGGTTGGGATAGCAGCGAATCATGGGAGAAAGTGCAGGATAAAAACCGCACTAACTTAACCAAACTGAGTTTAGGGATGCCCAAAGACCAAGTGATGATCTTAATGGGCACCGCTGATTTTAGTGAAGCCTACATTCAACAAAGTGTTCAACAAGGTGAATCGAATAAAGAAGTCTTAGTGTTGTTTTATCGTACCCAGCGCAATAATGGCGATGGAAAGACCACTAAGGACGAATGCACACCTATCGTGCTGAGCAACAATGCCTTAGTGGGTTGGGGTGAAACGGCTTACAGTAAAATTTAACCCGCGAGTTTTATAGCTTACGTAGCTGAGTATCGAGTTGCTCAATGGGCTCAGTCCAGAGGGCATCAGCTTCTAGGCCTTCGATGATAAAGCTCTTTTGAGCTGGGGTCCAAAAGGGCGCTTGGCTTAGATGGATGTGATGGTCGATATCATGGGTTGCAATAAATTGCGCTATGGCTTCATCGCTACTGTCTAAACCGAGTTGCTCGAATAAGTGGCTTAGGTCTACTGGAGTTGTATCCATCATTGTTTCCTTTTCAGTATAGTGCCTTCGTTTAGAGTAAGCGCCTGATTGAAAAATGCAATCTATGATTAAAATTTGCACTTTTCCGTTTCCTTGGTAAATTAATTGTTACTCATAAAAAGTGTGAGCTAAGTCAAGGAATACTAATAATGGACAATGAAACCTTGGAAGACTGCCGTGCAGTCTATTTGACCGCGGAAGACTTACGCATCGCCGCCTCTATCCTCTATAACGCTTACCATGATGACCCTTTTTTTGTCGATTCACTTTTTACCTCAGATAAAGCCGCTTACGAGCAAAAACTGCGCGCCGCGATCCGCGAAGAACTCAATACGTTATGGCAACAAAAACAAGCACTCATAGGTTTGTTCGACCATGAAAGACTGGTTGGTTTAGCCTGTGTGGTAACGCAAGAAGTGCCTTTGGGAGAAGGGCGTTACTGGCATTGGCGCTTAAAGATGTTGTTAGGTACGGGCTGGCAATCGACCCAAGCGTTGATGAAAAAAGAGTCCAGTATTGTCGAACTCTTACCCAGTAAGCACTGCGGTATTTTGCAGTTTATCGCCCTTGCACCGAACGAGCAGCATAAAGGACTCGGACATAAGTTAGTGCAAGCGGTAGTGAGTTGGTGTGATGAGCAGCCGGATCTGGATGGCATTGGTGTGTTTGTCGCCCAGGAGAGCCATCTGCAATTATTTACCCAGCATGACTTTGTCTCTTTAGGCGAGCTCAATATCGGCAGTGTCCATGGTCAGTTATTATTCTATTCGGTTCAACAAGATGACTCACTCTTATAAACGGTTCGCCGATTTCTATCCTTTCTATTTATCCCAACACCAGCACCCGATTTGCCGGCAATTACACTTTGTTGGCAGTAGCTTAGTCCTGCTGCTGATTGGCATTGCCTTGGTTTCACAAGCCTGGTGGCTATGTTGGTTTATTCCGGTCGTTGGCTACGGTTTTGCGTGGGTGGGACACTTAGTATTCGAGAAGAATCGACCTGCGACATTTCAGTATCCCTTTTACAGTTTGATGGCTGATTGGGTGATGTTTGCTCAGATGATCAGCGGCTTTTTTAAGCGTTAAAAAAGCCGTCCGAGTGAGATGCCCATGCCCGTGTGAGAGATCGCTTACAAACGCTGTAGGACATAATGTTTTCTTTTTGATTGTTTTTTGTTCTCTTGCGTTTAATTTTAAATAGAATCATTAACTTGTGTTTATTTGCCTTATGTTTGACCGTAATTTCTTTTGTAGTCCGTTCTTTGAGCCGAACAAAAAAGTCATGGTTAACGTAGAATTCACTCATGGCCAAAGCAAATGGATAGCAAGGAAAGCGAAACAGGCCAAAGGGACGCAAGAAGCAACGAATTAAGATTTCAAGGTTGAAATCGCTGACGGTAGGAAAACTGTCATTCGCCTAGGATAGGCTAAGGAAAAGCAGGATTGCTTTTCAAGGATGATTAGAGACAGTGAGTCGTATCGTCAGGATGATGAATTTCAGGAAGAATACAGGACACGCTTAAGGATTAAGCATGAACTCGAGACAGGATGTGTCGAGACAAGGATAAAGTATAAGGGTGAACAGCTTGTACTACTCTATGGAAGACAAATTTTTGCAGGATGCAATAGGAAAAAGTCATAGGAAGTGACAGGCTCTGTAAAATGGATTTACAGGTCAAAGGACTGAGTGTTATCTCACGCAAGTTTGATACACAGGTACGAAAAGGGATTACAGGGACGACGCAGGACGCAAGCAGACGCATGGATGGTGCAGGGAGCACAAATCGAGCAGGACGGCTTACAAAGGATAAATGGGGCGCACTTTAGTTGCGCCCTTTTCTTTGGTTCATTTTCAGTATTAATCTCGCTTTGCCAAGCTATAACGCTATTCACATTGACTTTATCTTAACTCTGCTTAAAGACTTATCACCGTAAAGCATGTTTACCAGTCTTACTTCTCTTATTGCCCAATAATTTACTCTCTGTGTGCTGGTCATGCGCGAATGAACTTTGAGCGATAGCGGTTTATGCATAAGTCCTCAGGGGAGACATCTAGCGTTTTGCTTACTTTTGATTCGAATTGCCATCCTCCGTGTAAGAGATCTCTTACAAGTATGTAAGTAATTTGTAGGTTCAAAGGGTGGTCATGTCTTGGGGTTGGTTATTATTTATATTTATATCAGTCAGTTAGTCTATTTTTCATCAGTTAAACTCACTATTTTCGTTAACATTTTAAATAATCCGCAATGAGTACTTTCGTTGGTTGGCGTAGAATTCATCTTGTAGAAGGAATTACGGGCAACAGGATGTTGGCGATCAGGATGATCGAACAGTGACTAAGGAATGTGACTTAAGGAATAGGGATATAGGCCTTTCAGGATGAAAGATAGCCAATACCAAGGAAGGGAGACTATCAAGGATTGATAGACTCATTGCATAGGATGGCAATGGCACAGGGAGTGCAATTGAATGGATGCAATACCCGTTTCATGGATGATGATGGAACCGCTCAGGAAAGAGCAAGCTTGGGACTGGATGACCAAGAGATAGGGAAGTACATGAGTACAAGGACCTCAAGGATTGAGCAGGGATGAAGCAGGACGCAGATTGACGCATGGATGGTGCAGGGAGCACAAAAATAGCGGGATAGCTTAACAGAGAATAGGAGGGCGTGGCTTTAGGGCCGCGCCCTTTCTTTTTTTATTTTTACAGCGAGTTATTTTGCAGCACCAGAGAATGACTGATTATTCTCTATTCTGGCGAACAGCTTATTTGGCATCTCATCTATAGTCGATAATACTTAATGACACTTGCCTGAGCTACAGCCGCTTTGCGTACCACAACCGCCAAATTTCCCCTGTGCTGTCGGCGCTTCTTGCCATTCGGGCTCTGGGAAGATAGGCCATTCTATTTTTTGAATTTTCTTACCTTGCATCCAAATATGGCCACTGTACTGGTTAATGCCGTCAGTGCTGAATTCAAATAAATATTTCGCTTTCCAACAAATCCCTGTGGTGCCGCCAATACTTGGGCGCGCGGTTTCCATTGCTATGGCTAACAGTTGCACTTTTTGTCGCCAACATTCTTTTTTGGCAAAAATGCGGCTCAACTCTGCCATTTGGCGTAACTGCCAAAAAAATGCGGCAATCACGACGAGGCCAATAATTAACAGTAAATCTGACATCATTTGCTTGCTGCCTTAAACAAACCACCTATGGCTTGTGATAGTTGAACGCTTCGATTGGGGTTTCTTAATTCGCCTAGTAGTTGATTGCGCAAACTAGGGATAGCCACAATATCAGCAAAGACCTGATTAAAAAAGGCTTGGGGCTGCAGTGCTAGGGCTTCTAAGTAAAGACTGCGACTTGAATCTTGTTTTAATATCGACCAGTTACGCCCGGCAATGCTGATGAGGGCATTGGTATCTAAAGAGGCTTGGCCGTGAAGATGTTCGAACGCTTGTTGGCTGTGTTTGGCGCTAGAAGCCAAAGCCCGAAGGAAATAGGCTTGGTGTTCTGGGGCTGCATCTTGAAGTTTTGCGAGAATTTTATCGGCGAGCGTGTCGCTAATCAGTAAGTGCTCAAGACACTGACATAGGGCGATTTGCACTTCGATGGCGGCAGTATCAAAACTCGATACTAAGTGCTGCTCATGATCAAATTCATTTGCGCGCGCGCACACATCGGCTATGCCTTGCATCCCAATATGTTGCCATTGAGCTGGGGCAACTTGGCCTGACAGGTACTGCACGGCAAATTCGTATTGCGATGACGCGCGTTGGCCGAGTTGTTTACGAACAAGCGCGTTGAATACGGCGAGTTTTTCCTGGCTTGGCTTGAAGTTAAACGGATTATTCGCGAGTCGTTCTTGCTGCTCATCACTGAGTGGTTGAGTGGGATCTTGCCCTAATGCCGCTAATATCATTTCGATAAATTGTGAGCGCGGTGCAGGCGACAGTAATCCTTGCTCATCTAAGGCCAGTTTTAGAAACCAAATAAAGTGTTGCTGACTTGCATCCCAAAAGACGATAGCAAACTGCGCATGTCCTTGAATGGGGTAAGGATAAGGGGTAGACAGAGATTCTATTTGGTGAAACGCGAGCATATCAATATGTTGCACCCTACGGCCAAGATCATACACTTGGAACTGGGTTTTGGCTGTGGTTAAAAACTGGCTTAAAGTTGTAATTTCAGTCATTTGGCTGCCATATCAATCAAAGAGGCTCAATAAATTGGCGCCATTATAGGGGGAAGTGCGTCTGGATGGTATGATTGCGGCACTTTAATCGACCTATTCGGCCTGTGGATTGTGGCAAGTTCCTCAATCACAATGGCTAACATGAGAATGGATCTGAAAGCTATGTTATACAGTCAAACCCAAGCTAAATTGGCTCAGATTGCCCAAGCGCTGCAAGCGGCCGAGTTGTGGTCTAAGCAAGCGCCTTCTGCCGCTGCAATGGGAAGCACAGCGCCTTTTGCCTGTGATCTTATGCCCCTTGAGCAGTGGTTGCAGTTTATTTTACTGCCTAGAATGCAGACTTTAATCGAAACGGGTGCGCCATTGCCGACGCAAATTGCGATAGCCCCTATGGCTGAACATGTTTGGCAGGATATGCCCCCGCGCCAAGCTCTGATTGGCGTATTGAATGAATTGGATATGTTGTTAAATGAATCAAGATGATATCTGGCTTGAAACGCCTGAAAATGCACTGAATGCATCCCAAGAGGATGATTCAGAAGAGCAGGCGCCTGAGATTGAAATTCTTTATGAAGATGATCACTTAGTGGCAATTCATAAACCTGCAGGCTTATTGGTCCACCGCAGTTATTTAGCGCGTCGGGAGCGATTTTTTGCCATGCAGCTGACCCGCGACTTAGTGGGCTGTCATGTGTTCCCCGTACATCGTCTCGACAGGCCGACATCTGGCGTGCTTTTGTTTGCCAAGAGCAGTGAAGTAGCCAATGCACTGTGTGAGCAATTTGCTTCCCATACGATTGAAAAGCAATATTTGGCTTTAGTGCGCGGTAATATGCATGAGAGTGGCATTTTAGACTATGCGCTTAAGGTTGAGTTGGATGAGTTGGGCGATAAGAATGCCGATCCTAACAAAGCCGCGCAGGAAGCTGTGACGGCTTATGAGCCATTACTCAATACTGAAATTCCGTATCCGTCAGGCCGATATCCCACTAGCCGATTTGCACTGGTACGCTTGAGCCCTAAAACGGGGCGCAAGCATCAGCTCAGAAGACACATGGCGCATTTACGTCACCCCATAGTTGGTGATACCACCCATGGTGACGGTAAGCAAAATGCGTTTTTTCGCGAGCATTTTGGCATTAATCGCCTGTGGCTTATCGCGAAAAAGCTCAGCTTCACCCATCCTGTCACTCAAGTTCGACTCAGCATAGAAACCGAGCTCGAGCCTGAGTGGGAAACCGTGTTTGCTGAGCTAGGTTGGGACGAGGCGACCTTAAGTCAACAGGCTGAGTTGTTAATCGCCACGGATGAAATACCAGCTGGAAATGCGTAACTCATGACCTTAACTCAGACAATCTCAACTGAGACAATCTGGACATAATTGGCCGTCAGCCAAGTGAGTGGCATCAAAAGTCATTCGCTTGGCTTGGTTATTGACACTAAGCAATCGAATCAAAGTTGTTGAACCCATAACGGTCGAATCAACACTGTTTCATCAAAATGAGTCTTGCGGTTGTTAGTCGAGGCGTTGCGGAGTTTGTGCAGTTTGCGGACGCAGTTCTTGCATCATCACGGCTAAGGTTGAGAATCCAGAGGTAGACACAAGTGGTGATGTGAGATTTTGCTGGGCGGAGTGGAAATAGTTTTTACGTCGAATATGGGTTGTTTTGTGGTGTTGCTTGAGGTGTTTTTGGCGGGTGGACTGTCGCATCAGATGTTTCCTCATGCTCAATGACTTGATTTATAAAAATTTTGCGCCTTAGCTTGCCCATCCGCTGAACAATAAAGTAAGGTCAGCCTAATAAGGTTTGCAACGCAATGTGGAGTGTATCATGAAAAAGGTGAATCTGGTGTTTGGCACTGTCTATGGTAGTGCACAATTTGCCGCCGAAACCCTAGAGAAAGAAATGCAAGTTTTAGGTTATGATGTAACATTGTGGCAACCGAATGGCGTCGCCAGCTTTATTCCTCCGCAGGATGAATTGTTAGTCGTGGTGACTTCTACGACGGGCCAAGGGGACTTACCCGAAGATATTCAGCTTTGGTATCATAATCTTAAAAATCTTGCGCCCTATTTGCCCGAGCTTAACTACAGTGTGATCGCACTGGGTGATTCAAGTTATGAAACTTTCTGCGGCGCCGGTAGGGCTGTTGATGTGCTCTTGAGTGAGCTTGGCGCTAAACCCCTTGTAGAATTATTAGAAATTGATGCCTGTGAAACCATGGAACCTGAGGTTGAAGCGATAAAATGGCTAGAACGCTGGAATCAAGTCGTCAAAACCGAGCTCGTCGCTTAGGCAGTTTCGTTACTCAGCAGTGGTTTAAATTTGCCCAGCGCTTAAGCCAAGCGCTGCTTATTCCTATTGCCATTTTACCTGCCGCTGGGGTCATGCTCGGCCTCACCGTTAGTCCTATTCCTTTTATGCCCGAAGAGCTGACAGTGTTGATGTTGGCGGTGGGCAAGCTCATTTTCGCCATCATGCCGATGTTATTTGCCGTGGCGGTCGCTATTGGCTTTTGCCGCGATCAAGGCATTGCCGCCTTTACGGCGGTGTTTGGTTATGGGGTGATGACGGCGACATTAGCCGCGCTAGCTGATTTGTATCGACTCCCAACCCAGCCTCTATTGGGAATGGATACCTTAGATACTGGGATTGCGGGCGGCATGATGCTCGGCAGCATTACTTGTCTTGCGGTGCGCTGGAGTCAATATATACGCTTGCCTGCGATTTTCTCCTTCTTTGAGGGACGCCGCAGTGCATCTTTGTTGATCATTCCCCTAGCGATGGGCTTAGGTTATGTGCTCGCCCATGTGTGGCCACCCTTAGCGCTATTGATTGAGCGGGTATCTGACTGGGCGGTTTATCAAAAACCGGCTATCGCCTTTGGCGTGTATGGCGCATTAGAGCGGTTACTTATTCCCCTTGGCTTACACCATATTTGGAATGCACCTTTCTATTTAGAAGTGGGCCAATATCAGTTATTAGGGCACGAAGTCGTTCGTGGCGAGGTAGCGCGTTATTTAGCGGGCGATCCGCAGGCGGGAAACCTTGCCGGTGGTTACCTGATTAAAATGTGGGGATTACCTGCGGCGGCGCTGGCAATGTGGCGCTGCGCCGATCCCTCTGAGCGCAATCGCGTGGCGGGCATTATGCTCTCGGCGGGGGCGGCCAGTTGGTTAACTGGGGTGACTGAACCTATTGAATTTGCCTTTATGTTTGTGGCGCCAATCCTATTTATTATTCACGCCTTACTCACTGGGCTCGCTTACTTTATTTGTATCATGCTCGATATTCACCACAGCATAGTGTTCTCCCAAGGGCTGGTGGACTTTACGCTGTTATTTCCATTGTCCCGTAATGCCAGCTGGTTTATTTTCCTCGGGCCTTTGACCGCCATCATATATTACCTTTTGTTTAGGTTGAGTATTTTAGCCTTTAATTTGAAAACACCCGGCAGGCTTGAGCATAACGACAGTGACAGTAAAGGACCTAAAGAAAGTTTACGGGCGATTATTGCGGCGCTTGGTGGGCGTGACAATATTGTTGAGCTGAATGCCTGTTTGACTCGGTTACGCTTGAGCGTACATAAGCCAGAGTTAGTCAATAATGTGCGTTTAAGTCAGTTGGGCGCTAAGGGCGTAATTGTGATGGGCAAAGGTGTGCAGGTGGTTTATGGCACTAAGGCCGAAACCTTGCGTAAGGTATTGCAGCGTTACTTAGATACTCGCCGCTAGGATTGTATTTTTACAAAATTAACTGCTTAATTTTTACATTTTATTGATTCAAGCCTCTGAAATGTCATTTTTATTTTCGCATTATAGGATTTTCATGCTGTTCAGCACGATTTGCTATGGCAAACTCGATGTAGGGACAATATAGGAGATCCAACTTTGCAACAAATGACCGAAACTCGCGGTAATACTTCGCCATCCATAGAACGTAAAATCTTACTGACGGATTGCGCCGATGCCCAAGGCCTTATCGCCAAAATCACCAGTGTTTGTTTTACCCATAAACTGAACATCATTAAAAACAGTGAGTTTGTGGATAATGCCCAAGGGCGTTTCTTTATGCGAACTGAGTTAGAGGGCATTTTTAACAGCGAACAGTTATTGCAGGATCTGCGCGACGTGCTGCCTGCTAAGAATCACATGACCTTGGTCAGCGCTGGCAAGAAACGCATTGTGGTGTTAGTGACGAAAGAAGCGCACTGTTTAGGCGATCTGTTGATGAAAGCCTATTACGGTGGTTTAAGTGTCGAGATTGCCGCTGTGGTGGGCAACCATGATGCGCTGCGCGAACTGGCTGAAAAATTTAACATTCCCTTTCATCTGGTGAGTCACGAAGGCCTAGACCGAATTCAACACGAGCAAGCACTGTTGGCTGCGGTATCCCAATACGAACCCGATTATTTAGTCTTGGCTAAGTACATGCGGGTATTAACGCCTGATTTTGTGGCGCAATATCCTAATCGTATCATCAACATTCACCATTCTTTCTTACCTGCTTTTATTGGCGCAGCACCCTATCGTCAGGCTTGGGAGCGCGGGGTGAAAATTATCGGTGCGACGGCGCATTTTGTGAATAATTGCCTCGATGAGGGGCCGATCATTAAGCAAGACGTTATTCCCGTTGATCACAGTTATAGCGCCTTAGAAATGGCGCGTGCAGGGCGCGATGTTGAAAAGAGTGTGCTGAGCAAAGCGCTGCAGTTAGTGCTTAACGAGCAAGTGGTCGTGTACGGCAATAAAACGATCGTCTTCTAAAGCGTAGGCCGTCGCGCTAAGGTAATGACAAGCGTAGCGATAACATGACATTCAGCTAAGCCTATTTTAATCCGCGTATGTCATGGGATCAGCTATCATTATGTTTATTGGAGATTTTATAGTGCTCACATTCGGGCGAATATCACGCTAAAGCGTGTCGCCCATGCTCTAATCAAAGACTGGAGTGCTGGATGTCAACTAGTCAAAGCCTTATCGTTGGAATGAAAGACTTGCCCGATAGTTTGAATTTGTCTTGGGCACAGCTTGATGAGCAATTTCGCGTGCTACGGATGAGCCAAGCCTTTTACAGCCGTTGCAAACGCTCGGCGGCGCAAATCATTAATCAACCTATTAGCCAACTGTTTAGTGCCTTTAATGCCGAGTTGTGCGCCGATATCGTGAGGCGACGTGGGCAAGAGATAGGTTTTCAATTACAAGACCATAGAGGTATACGTGTGCATCTCGCGCTGCATTCCTTGCCTGAAATGGGATGGTATTTGATTCTATCCGACATCAATTTTGAAGATCCGCAGATGAAGGAGCTGCATTCGGATTATCGCCGAGCGATTCAAGCCAGCGATGCTTGGCTGCAACACATTGAAGATGTGATTAAATCCTCCCAAGAAGAAGTGTTTAAAGTTGCCGTCTCCAAGGCGATGTCGCTCACGGGCAGTCGATATGGCTTTATTCTGCTGCATAACGAAAAGTTAAAAACACTCACGCTCGCGGCACGTTCAGACTATCCTCCCGCCGAGGCGAATCAAGCCGATTTCATCGAAGATAATACCCAAGTGTCTGAACTTGAAAGCCGCATATGGCTTGAATGCGTGCGAGATTATAAGCCGATTATCCAAAATCAAACCGACTCCCAAAGGCGCTTAGGGGATCTGCCCTTAGATAAACTGTTACTTGCAGGGCGTTATTTGGCGGTGCCGATTTTGTTTCGCAGCCGCTTGGTCGGCATAGTGTGCGTGGTCGACCGTAACGAGCCCTATAGTCGCAATGATGCAAGATCATTACTCACCTTCGCCAGCATCCTATGGCACACCATCGAACTGCCGCGCACATTACGGGCTGTCTCTCGCCAGTCCAAAATCATTAAATCGCAAAAAGAGCAGTTATCTCAGTCGTTAACCCAGCTTATTAGTGCCATTTCTGAGGCATTGGAACTAAAAGATGCCTATACCGCAGGGCATCAAAAGTCGGTGGCGCAATTAAGTTATTTGATTAGTGAGAAATTAGGCTTAGATCCACTGCGTCTCGAAGGACTGAAAATTGGTGCCTTAGTCCATGATATCGGCAAGTTGGCCATTCCATCGCAGATCTTGACCAAACCTTCGAAGCTTTCGAAAGAAGAATACGCATTAATACAGACCCATCCACTCCATGGCGCTGAAATTATTGAGGATGTGGAGTTTCCATGGCCCATTAAAGAGATGATTTTACAGCATCATGAGCGGCTCGATGGCTCGGGCTATCCTGCGGGTTTAAAGGATAAAGCCATTCTCTATGAGGCGAAAATTATTGCCGTAGCCGATGTTGCCGATTCGATATTATCCCACAGGCCCTATCGTCCATCTTTGGGGCTGGAGAAAATGACCGAAGTGCTGCGTGCAGGCAAAGGGACTCTTTTTGATCCTGAGATAGTCGAAACCTGTTTAGATATTTTGATTAATCGTGAGTTGAGTATTAGCGACCATATCGGCGCTGCGCCGCTTGAACCTCTAGTAACGATTTCCCTCGACCATGAGTTAGTCGACGTTAAGCGTTTGCTTACCGCCGCTCACGCTAAGGTGGCCGTGGTATTGGATGAACAACATAAGATACTCGGCGTGATCACCAGCCACTTACTGGAACATTGGTTTAGCCCATTACTTGGCACTGCAGCTGAGCGTGAGCAGGATAGGGCATCACTGCATAAAAAAGCCCATCAGATCATGCAGCATTCGGTGCCTATTATCAGTGAGGTGGCCACGTCGGAAGATGCCTTATTGCAGTTGAATCTTTTGGACTCAGAATATCTTGTGGTGGTGAACAAAGCGCAGCAGCCATTGGGGATTATCGGCTGGCGGGCCATCGCCATGACGAGAAATGCATTTCGTGAAGTCGAACGCTTGATTTAAGTGCTTTATTAAACACTTTATTTTCAAGCCTGATAATGACAGCGCAACTGTAGGCTAAATTATTACCGACAATAAAAAAGATGCCCTCGGGCATCTTTTTTATGGAACTCATGTTATCGAACGAATACTGTTAATCAACAATACGTAGTAATTCGTTGATACCCACTTTACCGCGGGTTTTTGCATCCACTTTCTTAACGATAATGGCGGCATAGAGGCTGTACTTGCCACAGGCAGAGGGCAGATTGCCAGAAACGACAACGGAACCTGCTGGTACACGACCGTAATGCACTTCACCAGTTTCGCGATCATAAATTCGAGTGCTTTGGCCGATATACACGCCCATAGAAATCACTGAGCCTTCTTCAACCACAACGCCTTCAACAATCTCAGAACGTGCACCGATAAAGCAGTTATCTTCGATGATGGTTGGGCCCGCTTGTAATGGCTCAAGTACGCCACCAATACCTACGCCGCCAGATAAATGCACATTTTTACCGATTTGTGCACATGAGCCAACGGTCGCCCAAGTATCAACCATAGTGCCTTCATCTACATAGGCACCTAAGTTCACATAAGATGGCATCAACACGGTATTTTTACCTATGAATGAGCCTTTACGCACTGTAGCCGAAGGCACCACGCGAATGGCTTCCGCTTTAAAGCGAGCTTCATCATATTCGGCAAATTTTAACGGCACTTTGTCGAAGTATTTGGTTTCGGCGCCATCAATAACCACGTTATCGAAAATACGGAAGGACAGTAATACCGCCTTTTTCAGCCACTGGTGTACATGCCATTGTCCGTCGATTTTCTCGGCGACACGGACTTCACCTTTGTCGAGCATATTGATGACATTTTGCACATCGTCACGCACGCTGGCGTCAACTGTGCTTGGCGTGATGTCGGCGCGAGCTTCAAAAGCCGCCTCAATACGTTGGCGTAAAGCCTCCATTTACTTCTCCCACTGGTCTCGTTAATTAACTGATTCGATATTCTTTGCACTCAAGGCACTGATTAAAGCGTCCCTGAGGGTATTCTCTTGGGTTTCGTTAAGCTGCAGGCCATCGTTGGTTTGCAGCATAAAAAAGTCTTCGGCTCGCTCACCAATGGTGGTGATCTTGGCCGCGAGTAACGTCGTGTTGCAACGGTAAAAGATATCCCCGACTTTTGCCAGTAATCCTGGCGAATCTAAGGCGATAAGCTCCATCATACTTGTACCATGACGACTGCTTTCGAGGAAACTCACTTGTGTCGGAACATTAAAAGGTTTCATCTTGCGCGACAGTTTTCTAAAGCGTGGCAGTTTTGGACTGTCGCTCGACAGGGCTTTTTCGAGCGCCTTACGGATACTTTGAATACGTGACAGCTGGCTAACGGGCGCGCCATCTTGCTCTAAGATCACAAAGGTATCGAGGGCATAATTATCTTTTGACGTCATGATGTTGGCATCATGGACGTTGATATTTTTATTGTCGAGTACCGCCATCACAGTTGCGAACAATTTAGGTCTGTCTTGGCAATAGACAAAAAGCTCAGTGCCACCACGGGTGGTGTGTTTGGACACTAAGACTAAGGGCTCATCCTGTTGTTTATGCTTTAAAATCGCTTCGGCGTGCCACGCGACTTGATTGGGCTGGTGGCGTAAAAAGTAATCTGCCTTAAAACGTTGCCACAGGGTATCGAGATCTTTCTCTTTTAGTCCACGGCGCAGCAGCTCTTTTTTCGCCTTGGCTTGGTATTCACGTACTCTGGCACGAATGTCGACGGGTTTTTCTTTACCGCGGGCGAGCACCCTTTGGGTTGAAAAGTACAAGTCGCGCAGCAGTGAGCCTTTCCAGTTGTTCCAGGTTTTTTCGTTGGTGGCGCAGATATCGGCGACGGTTAAGCAGTACAGATAGCTCAAATGCACGGCATCGCGGACTTTATTTGCAAAATCGGCCACCACATCGGGATCGGAAATATCGCGGCGCTGGGCGGTGACAGACATCACCAGATGATTCTCAACTAGCCAAGCGACTAAACGACCATCGTGATCGTTTAACCCGTGTAGCTTACAAAAGGCGAGGGCGTCGGCGCCGCCAAGTTTACTGTGATCGCCACCGCGGCCTTTGGCGATATCGTGGAAGATAGCGCCTAATACCAGTAAGCCCTTTTTCGGCAGTTGGTTGATGAGAATCGAGCCTAAGGGAAATTCTTCTTTTTGTTCGGCTTGAGAAAAACGCTCAATATTGAGCAGCAATCTGTGGGTATGTTCATCGACTGTGTAGGCGTGGAACAGGTCAAACTGCATCTGACCTTCAATGTTTCGCCATGCGGGTAAATAGGCCGATAACACGCCGTGTTTGTGCATTAAAGACAAGGCAACAATGCCGCGAGGATGGCGCAAAATTTCCATAAAGGCTTGGCGGCAAAGCGGGTTTTCTTGCAAGGCTTGCGGCTGGGCGCGTCTTGCTCGGCGCAGTGAACGCAGCGTTGGCGCGTAAATACCTTTAATATTGGAGTTTTTAGCGACTAACAAAAACAGCCGTACAATTTCTTCGCCGCTATCGAACAGATCATCACTGAGCGCTTCGATAAAGGTGCCGCGGCGCTGGTAGTGTTTGTCTATCGATTGAATTTCTAAGGCTTTTGTGTGCCCCAGCGTTGCGCGCTTAAAGAGCTGCAACAGCATTTCGTTCAGCTCCATCACTCGGCGCACCGTGCGATAGTAGCGCTTCATCATCTGCTCAACGGCAAGCTGGGTGGCGTCTTCATAACCCATAAGTTCGGCAACTTGGCGCTGCACATCAAACAGTAAGCGATTTTCATCGCGACCGACCACCATGTGCAGGGCAAAGCGTAGCTTCCATAAAAAGTGCTGACATTCGAGCAGCTCTTCTAATTCACCGGGCTCTAAAAAGTCGTATTGAACTAATTCTTCGAGGCGAGCGGCGCCAAAGTGACGCATGGCCACCCAAGCAATGGTTTGAATATCCCTAAGTCCGCCGGGACAACTCTTGATATTGGGTTCTAAATCGAAGGCACTGGCTCTGGCATGGCGGGCATTTTGTTCGTCACGCTTAGCGATAAAGAAGTCGCTTGAGGTCCAAAAGTCACTCTGACGAATGGCATCGTAAAGTTGGTCGAATAAAAACTCGGGCCCTTCGAGCAGTCGTGCCTCTAACAGGTTAGTGGCTATGGTGATGTCTTCACGGCCGAGAGTAATAGTGTCGTTTAACGTACGGACACTGTGGCCGATTTCGAGATTGGCATCCCACAGAAAGGCAATAAACTGACTGAGTGCCGCTTCTGCGGCGGGTGACAAGATATCATTAAACAGGAACAGCAAGTCGACATCTGAATGGGGATGCAGCTCACCACGGCCATAGCCGCCTACGGCAATCAGGGAAATATCAAATTCCCTTAGACCGTGCTGTTCCCAAGCTTGCTTTACAAGGGCATCGACAAATTGACAGCGCTGCGTGACTAGCTCTTCAATTGGGGTTTTAGCCTTGAAACTGGCTAAAAGAGTCTGATTCTGTTCGATTAATGATTGTTTAGCGAGCAGAGCTATATTCATCGAGTCCCTTGTTTTTATTTTTGTTGGTTTGGCCTATCGCTCGTGATTGATGATGCGTGGGAAATCTTCATCCTCACGCAGGGTCAGTACTTCAACCCCTTTTTCAGTCACAAGTAGGGTGTGTTCCCACTGGGCAGAATTTTTACCATCGGAGGTGGTAACCGTCCACTTATCATCGCGATCGAGTATGGTCGTGTGGCGACCGGCATTGATCATAGGTTCAATAGTGAAACACATGCCTGGGCGTAATACTGTGTTATCGCCGTTGCGGTAATGCATGACCTGAGGTTCCTCATGGAAACCCGAGCCAATACCGTGGCCACAATAATCTTGCACGATGGAATATTTCTCAAGGCCTGTTTTGCTTGCTTTGATGAATTTTTCGATAGTATTGCCAATTTCACCCAGTTTTAGGCCCGGACGCACCTTACGAATGGCCAAATACAGGCTTTCTTGTGCGATGCGGCACAGACGTTTGTCCTTCGCGCTCACTTCACCGATTAAAAACATCTGCGAAGTATCGCCGTGATAACCGTCTTTAATCACTGTGATGTCGATATTGAGGATATCGCCTTCTTTCAATGGTGGGTTGTCGTTTGGAATACCGTGGCAAATTACATGGTTTACAGAAGTGCAAATGGACTTAGGAAAACCATGATAGTTAAGCGGCGCCGAAATCGCACCTTGCTCTTCGGTATATTTGGCGCAGAGGTCATTGAGTTCATTGGTGGTTACGCCCGGCTTAACATGCGGAGCGATCATTTCTAATACCTGTGCGGCAAGTTTGCCCGCAGCACGCATTTTTTCAATTTCTTCAGCTGTCTTGATGACTATACTCATTGCGTTTTCTCTTGTGTCTTTAATGTCTGTTGGCCACGCAACCTAATGCAAAAATTTGTGCTTTAGGGCTATTTATGGTATAAAGCGCGCCGTTATGTTTAAGTCTTGATGAATTGTCCTAGCCAGCTTTTGCTCTGCTTAGATACTTGCAAGACTAAAGATGGCGGCCATTATACATGGCTATTTGTCTAAATACTAAATCACACACGTGTCGACACATTCTTCGGGGTGCCCTCAGTTATCAATTGCGGGGTCGAAGACATGGGATGCGTGGAGGTCTAACCCCCTAAATTTTAAGGTAATAGAAATGACTACAGTTTCAATGCGCGATATGCTTCAGGCCGGTGTCCACTTCGGTCACCAAACCCGTTACTGGAACCCAAAAATGAAGCCATTCATTTTCGGTGCTCGCAACGGTGTTCACATCATCAACCTTGAGCATACAGTGCCAATGTTCAATGAAGCGCTGGCTTTCATCAGCAACGTAGCTTCAAAGAAAGGTAAAGTATTATTCGTTGGTACTAAACGTGCTGCTGGCGAAGCGATCAAAGAATCTGCTCTGTCTTGTGATCAGTTTTATGTTGATCACCGCTGGTTAGGCGGTATGTTGACTAACTGGAAAACTGTTCGTCAGTCAATCAAACGTCTGAAAGAACTAGAAAGCCAATCAGTTGACGGTACTTTCGACAAGCTGACCAAGAAAGAAGCGCTGATGCGTACTCGTGAGCTTGAAAAGCTGGAAAAATCTTTAGGTGGTATTAAAAACATGGGCGGCCTGCCAGACGTATTATTCGTCATCGGTGCTGACCATGAGCATATCGCTATTAAAGAAGCTAACAACCTGGGTATCCCTGTTGTTGCAGTTGTTGATACTAACTCTGCGCCAGATGGTGTTAACTACATCGTTCCTGGTAACGACGACGCTATGCGTGCTATCCGCCTGTACACTTCTTCTGTTGCTGCTGCTGCAAAAGCTGGCCGTGGTCAAGATTTGGCTGTTCAAGCTGAGCAAGACGGTTTCGTAGAAGCCGAATAATAATAAGGCGCGATGATTATCATCACCCTTATTAACCAAGATTTTTGATTGGTTAACAGGGGCCATTCGGCCCCTGTTTTATATCTGCAAATTAGTCGATTTTTTATAGAGGATTTAACAATGGCAATTACTGCTGCCCAAGTTAAAGAACTGCGCGACCGTACTGGCGCAGGCATGATGGATTGTAAAAACGCTCTGACAGAAACTAACGGCGACATGGAGTTAGCAATTGACAACATGCGTAAGTCTGGTGCTGCTAAAGCTGCTAAAAAAGCGGGTAACATCGCTGCTGACGGTACAATTCTGATCAAGAATGGCGAAGGTTTCGCTGCGCTGTTAGAAGTTAACTGTCAAACTGACTTCGTTGCTAAAGATTCAAACTTCTTAGCATTCGCGAACGCAGTATTAGATGCCGCTGCTGCATCTAAAGTGACGCTTGAAGATTTAAAAGCACAGTTCGAAGACGCACGCGTTGCGTTAGTAACTAAAATCGGTGAAAACATCAACATTCGTCGTGTTGAGTACATCGATGGTGCAAACTTATCTTCATACCGTCACGGTGAGCGCATTGGTGTTGTTGTAGCCGGTGAAGCTGACGAAGAAACCTTAAAGCACATCGCAATGCACGTTGCTGCTTCTAAGCCTGAATACGTGAACCCAGAAGATGTTCCTGCAGAAATCGTTGCAAGAGAACAAGCTCTGCAAATCGAAATGTCAATGAACGAAGGCAAATCGGCAGAGATCGCTGAGAAGATGGTTCTTGGTCGTATGAAGAAGTTCACCGGTGAGATTTCTCTGACTGGTCAAGCTTACATCATGGAACCAAAGAAAACTGTTGGCGAAATTCTGAAAGAGAAAGGCGCTAAAGTCACTAACTTCATTCGTTTAGAAGTGGGTGAAGGTATTGAGAAGAAAGAAGAAGATTTCGCAGCTGAAGTTGCTGCTCAAATCGCTGCTTCTAAAAAGGCTTAATCGCCAACGCTAAATACCCCCAAGACCGCGGCAATAGCTGCGGTCTTGTTATGACCAGGATAAAAATTATGAGCACCAATCCAAAACCCGCATTTAGACGCATTCTTCTTAAATTAAGTGGCGAAGCACTGATGGGCGACGAAGGCTTCGGCATCGACCCCAAAGTATTAGATCGCATGGCTCAGGAAGTGAAAGAGCTGGTTGAGCTGGGTATTCAGGTGGGTGTGGTTATTGGTGGTGGTAATCTGTTTCGCGGTGAAGGCCTAGCAAAAGCAGGCATGAACCGTGTGGTGGGCGATCACATGGGTATGCTGGCAACGGTTATGAACGGCTTGGCAATGCGCGACGCCTTGCACCGTGCCTATGTTAATGCCCGTCTGATGTCAGCTATCCCGTTAAAGGGTGTGTGTGACGATTACAATTGGGCTGAAGCGATCAGCTTGCTAAAATCTGGCCGAGTGGTTATTTTTGCTGCCGGTACAGGTAATCCTTTCTGCACGACCGATTCTGCGGCCTGTTTACGCGGCATTGAAATCGAAGCTGAAGTTGTGTTGAAAGGCACTAAAGTCGACGGTGTATACTCCGAAGACCCAATGAAGAACCCAGACGCCGTTAAGTATGATGAAGTGACTTATGCGGAAATTCTGGAAAAAGAATTAAAAGTAATGGACTTAGCAGCCTTTACTATGGCGCGTGATCACGACATGCCTATTTTAGTCTTCAACATGAACAAGCCTGGCGCTCTACGCCGCGTTATCATGGGTGAAGAAGAAGGCACGCTGATCAGAGCGAAAAAAGTTATTTAATGACCAAGAAGGACATTTAACGTGATTGAGAACATTAAGAAAGATGCGCAAGAACGCATGGGTAAATGTGTAGACGCAACTAAAAACCAAATGGCAAAAGTGCGTACCGGTCGTGCCCACCCAAGCCTGCTTGATTCAATTCAAGTGTCTTACTACGGTACTATGACACCACTGAACCAAGTGGCTAACGTGGGTGTTGAAGATTCTCGCACCCTGTCTGTGACTGTATTCGATCGTAGTGCTATCCAAGCCGTTGAAAAGGCCATTATGAGCTCAGATTTAGGTCTGAACCCTATGTCTGCAGGCGCAACATTACGTATTCCATTACCAGCGCTGACTGAAGAACGTCGTAAAGACTTCATCAAAGTCGTGCGTAACGAAGCTGAAAACGGTCGTATCGCCATCCGTAACGTACGTCGTGATGCCATTTCTGAAGTGAAGAAGCTTGAGAAAGCCAAAGCTTGTACTGAAGATGATGTTCGTCGCAGCGAAGAAGAAGTACAAAAGTTCACCGATGCTCACATTAAAAAGATTGATGAGATTTTAGCGGCCAAAGAAATTGAGTTGATGGAAGTATAATCTCAAGTTCGATAAGCTAGAGTTGATGCGCCGTGTAGGGGTATACTACACGGCGTTTGTCTATTTTAAAGGGCTGTATTAGATGTCATCCACAGTGGAACTTGATCCGCACCCTAGGACGAGTGAGAGTGATTTACACACTCAAACGACCTTGCCGGGACAATTACCCGAACTCGTGAAACAGTCGTTACCTAAGCATGTTGCCATTATCATGGATGGCAATGGGCGCTGGGCACAAACCCAAGGTAAACCACGAGTGTTGGGACATAAGGCCGGTGTTAAAGCCGTTAGAAGAGCCGTAAGCACGGCAAGCCAATTGGGCATTGAATCGCTAACTTTATTTGCATTTTCTAGCGAGAATTGGCGAAGACCCGATAAAGAAGTCAGCTTGCTGATGGAATTGTTTTTTACCGTATTACAGCGCGAAATTAAATTGCTGCATAAGAATCAGGTTAAGCTGAAGATTATTGGTGATATCAGCCGTTTTTCGGCGCGATTACAGAAGCAAATTGCAGCTGCGCAAGAGAAGACATCAGGCAATACTGGCTTGGTTCTGAATGTTGCCGCTAACTATGGTGGCCGTTGGGACATACTTCAAGCAGCCCAAAAATTAGCGGAAAAGGTCGAAACTGGCGAAATGACCAGCAGTCAGTTCACCGAAGAAGCCTTAAGTGCACATTTGTGCATGCAAAATCAGAGTGAAGTTGATTTAATGATCCGCACGGGCGGGGACTGTCGCATCAGCAATTTTGTGCTGTGGCAGGCGGCCTATGCAGAATTGGTGTTTACCGACACCCTTTGGCCTGATTTCGATGAACAGGCTTTTCATGAAGCGATTGCCATTTTTGCAAGTCGCCAGCGCCGCTTTGGTTTGACTGGAAGTCAGATTGATGAGATGCGTACATTGTAAAACCTCATGAGGGATTTTTTTTGCTAAAACAACGAATAATAACAGCAATTTGGTTAGTTCCATTAGTTTTGGGGGCGATATTTTTACTCCCTGCCAACTACTTCGCTTGGGCCTTGGTCGGCGTCTTTCTCATTGCTGCAAAGGAATGGGGAAGAATTATCGATAATCAGTGTGACGTCACCCAGTGGAGCTTCACCTGTACGGTCGGTATCTTGTTGGTGGCACTTAATCTGATTGTGCCAATCGATGCGGTTTGGTTAAGCCATCAGTTACACCCTATCTATTTAGCCATTCTCTACATTGGCGCACTTTGGTGGTTAGCCTCACTGTTATTAGTGGTGACTTATCCGAAAAGCGCTAAGTTCTGGCAAAAGAATCCTATGTTTAAGTCCATGTTTGGACAGCTAACCTTAATACCTTGTTTTGTCGCCCTGATCGCGCTCAAATCCATTAGCTCGCAAGCTTCGCCTTATTACGGCCCTGTGTTGGTGTTATTGGTGATGTTGATTGTGTGGGCCGCGGATTCAGGCGCTTACTTCGTGGGCAAGGCGATAGGTAAAACCAAACTGATGCCAGCGGTAAGCCCAGCTAAAACGCTTGAAGGTTTACTCGGCGGTTTAGTGACCACTATGATAGTGGTTGGTGCGGTGATGTATTATTCGCCTGAGCAAGAACTGGGCTTAGTTGTGGCCGTGACCTTATTTGTTGCCTTAGTGTCAGCACTGGGTGATTTATCTGAAAGTATGTTTAAGCGTGCGGCCTGTATCAAAGATTCTGGCACTATTTTGCCCGGTCACGGCGGCGTGCTCGACCGCATCGACAGCCTGACTGCAGCCTTGCCGGTGTTTACCCTGATCTACATTGCATTCTGGATGTAACGCTATGCAAAATATGGTGATTTTGGGTGCTACCGGCTCTATAGGTGCCAGTACCTTAAGTGTGATATCGGCTAATCCACTCGCTTATAGCGTGTATGGATTAGTGGCCAACGCGAGCGTTGATAAGATGCTTGCACTTTGTTTGGCGCATAGACCGAAAGTGGCGCATATGGTGGATGAAGCGGCAGCAAAACAGTTGCGTGCCGTTTTACCTGCAGGGCTCAATATCCAAGTCACCACAGGCATGAACGATTTACTCGGGTTAGTGACCGCTGCCGAAGTGGATACCGTGATGGCGGCGATTGTTGGGGCTGCAGGGCTAGTACCGACGCTTGAAGCCGTAAAGGCGGGGAAGCGGGTATTACTGGCCAACAAAGAAGCCTTAGTTATGTCAGGTGAGCTGTTTATTGAGGCGACTAAGCGCTCTGGCGCTGTGCTCTTGCCTGTGGACAGTGAGCATAATGCCATCTTCCAATGTCTCCCCCAAGAAGTGCAAGCCAACCTTGGCCGTTGTGACTTAGCGGCATCGGGTATTTCCCATATTCTGTTAACCGGTTCTGGCGGACCTTTCCTGCGGTCGGATCTTGCGACACTGGCCGCCATGACGCCTGCCCAAGCCTGTAAACATCCTAATTGGTCCATGGGACCTAAAATCTCCGTCGACTCCGCCACTATGATGAATAAGGGCTTAGAGTTTATTGAGGCACGTTGGTTGTTTAACACTCAGGCTGAGCAACTTAAGGTGGTTATCCATCCGCAAAGCGTGATCCACTCTATGGTGCAGTACCGTGATGGTTCCGTTATTGCCCAAATGGGTAACCCAGATATGCGTACGCCTATTGCCCATTGCATGGCTTATCCGCAAAGAATTCATTCTGGCGTTGAACCTTTAGATTTTTTCAAAGTCGGACAGTTAAGCTTTTATGAACCTGATTTTGAACGCTTCCCCTGTTTGGCTCTGGCAATGGACGCGTGTGCCCAAGGCCAAGAGGCGACAACTGTGTTAAATGCAGCCAATGAGATTGCTGTTGAAGCGTTTTTACAGGGACAAATTGGCTTTACTCAAATTGCAAAAGTGAACGAAGCTTGTTTAGTGACTGTGCCTAAGCGCCCTATGGGCAGCATAGAAGATATTTTAGCCTTAGATGCGCAAACCCGCGTCTATGCGCGTGAGACCTTAGCAAGCATCGCTTAGCAATCGTTGAGTGATTAAATCAATGACGTAAGGAGTGGGATGTTAGATTTTTTATGGAACTTAGGTTCTTTCATCGTTGCACTGGGCCTGTTAATCACAGCCCACGAATACGGCCATTTCTATGTCGCACGCCGTTGTGGTGTCAAAGTCGAACGTTTCTCCATTGGTTTCGGTAAGGCGATTTGGCGCCGTGTCGGTAAAGACGGCACTGAATACGTGTTAGCCATGATCCCACTCGGTGGCTATGTCAAAATGCTCGATGAGCGCGTCGAAGACGTCCCAGAAGCATTAAAAGATCAAGCATTCAATCGTAAAACCGTATGGCAGCGCATTGCGATTGTGGCTGCTGGCCCGATTGCGAATTTTATTTTTGCCATCGTTGCCCTGTATTTTATGTATCTGATTGGTGTGCCGTCACTGAAACCTGTGATCACATCGACAACACCTGGAACTGCCGCCGCGCAAATCCAGGTCACTGAGCCCATGCAAATAACGGCCATTTCCGGCCAGGCTGTACGTAACTGGGAAGAAGTGAATTTAGCCTTAGTGGGCCACATAGGCGATGAAAGCCTGAGTGTATCGCTGACGCCATTGAGCGGTTTGCAGGGCTTAGATTCCAGCGCGCGCTCTTATACCTTAGATACCCGCAATTGGCATTTTGATCCTGAAAAAGAATCGCCGATTACCACCTTAGGTTTAGGGATATATCGCCCCGAAATCGACCCGACAATTGCTGCTATTAGCCCTGACAGCGCCGCTGCCAAGAGCGAGCTAAAAGTTGGGGATACCTTAGTGGCGATAAATGGTAAAAATTATACCGATTGGCAGGCTTTTGTTGACATTATTCAACATTCTGCCAATGTGCCTGTGAGCTTAACTTTGCGTCGTAATGGCGAACAGTTTAACGTGGTAGTGACACCGTTAAGCAGTAAAAACGCCGATGGCCAAGAGATAGGTATGCTTGGGGTGAGCCCAACCCAAGCGCCATGGCCAGACAATATGCGTTTACAACTTGAATATGGACCAATCGATTCTTTCGGCATCGCAGCGGATAAAACATGGCAACTTGTTGCTGTGAGCTTTAAGATGATTGGCAAATTATTTACCGGCGATGTGTCGGTGAAAAACCTGAGTGGACCCATCTCGATCGCACAGGGTGCGGGCAGTAGTGCAAACTATGGCTTGGTCTATTTTCTCGGGTTCCTCGCGCTCATCAGCGTCAATTTAGGCATCATTAACTTGTTGCCTTTACCTGTGCTCGATGGGGGACACCTGCTGTATTACTTTATTGAAGTAATAACTGGTAAACCTGTACCTGAAAAGGTGCAGGAAATAGGATTCAGATTTGGGGCAGCAATACTGCTGATGTTGATGAGCATTGCGCTTTTCAATGATTTTGCCCGACTCTGAGCAAGGACAGACTAATAATTAGAAGTGCTCTATGAGATTGAATAAACTTTTTGCCTCGATGTTATTCGTCGGTGCGTCGTTTTCAGGGACTGTGTTGGCTGATACTTTCCAACCGTTTGAAGTGACCGACATCCAAGTTGAAGGTTTGCAGCGAGTTGCACTCGGTGCTGCCCTGTTAAGCTTACCAGTAAAAGTAGGTGACACTGTTGACCAGTTAAGAATTCAACAAGCCATTAAAAGCTTGTATGCATCGACTAACTTTGAAAATGTCTCCGTGAGCCGAGATGGCGGCGTATTAGTGGTGAAAGTCACTGAACGTCCTACCATCAGTGCCGTGACATTCGATGGCAACAAAGACATTAAAGATGAACAGTTACAGGAAAGTCTGGACGGTTCTGGCGTTAAAGTCGGTGAGTCGCTTGATCGCACTATGTTGACCGGTATTGAAAAGGGTCTGCAGGATTTCTACTACGGCGTGGGTAAATACGGCGCTAAAGTGGAAGCTCAAGTGATCAACTTACCCCGTAACCGGGTTGAGCTGAAATTTAAGTTCACCGAAGGTTTAGCGGCCGAAATCCGCCAAATTAACGTGGTCGGTAATCATGAGTTCACCGATGCTGAGTTGATTGGCATGCTGGAACTTAAAGATTATGTGGCTTGGTGGGATCTGTTCGGCGAACGCCGTTATCAGAAGCAAAAGCTGCAGGCAGATCTCGAGACCATCAAAACCTATTATCACAATAAAGGTTATATCCGCTTTGAAGTCACCTCGACTCAAGTGGCGATGACACCTGACCGTAAAGGTTTATATATCACCATCAACGTAGATGAAGGTGAGAAATATAAAGTTAAAGAAGTAAACCTGACGGGTGATTTGATGGGCCGTGAAGAGTTGATGAAATCAATTCTGCCGATCAAAGCGGGTGATATGTACAACGGCGGTGATGTGACTTTCACCGAAGAAATGTACAGCAAATATTTAGGCCGCTTCGGTTATGCCTACCCAGAAGTCAAAACGTATCCTGAAATTGATGATAAGACTAAAGAAGTGACCTTAAACATCAATGTTAAACCGGGTAAACGTGTTTACGTGCGTGCGATTAACTTCACTGGTAACACAGTGACCAAAGATGAAGTGATGCGCCGTGAACTGCGTCAGATGGAAGGGGCTTGGTTAAACTCAGCGCAAGTTGAGCAATCTAAAGCGCGTCTTAACCGTTTGGGCTTCTTCGAAACCGTTGACACTGAAACGATTCAAGTGCCAGGTACCGATGATTTAGTCGATGTTGCGGTGAAAGTGAAAGAGCAGCCGTCGGGCTCATTCAACGCCGGTGTCGGTTATGGTACTGAATCAGGCCTGAGCTTGCAGTTTGGTGTGCAGCAAAATAACTTCTTAGGCACAGGTAACCAAGCGGGTATCAGCTTGAGCACCAACAAGTATTCTAAGAACGTTAACTTATCCTATACCGATCCGTATTGGACGAAAGATGGCGTGAGTTTAGGGGGTAGCGTTTATTGGAGCGAGTTTGACGCCAATGAAGCTAACTTAGAGCGTTATAAAAACAGTTCTTACGGTGTGGCGTTGAACTCGGGTTTCCCGATCAACGAATACAATCGTATCAATGGTGGCATAGGCTATCGTCATAACACGATTTCTGAAATTTCTGCCTATGAACAAGCACTGCGTTTCTATAACATCTACCGTGATGACGATCCAAATGCGGACTTAAGTTTTGATAACTTTGAACTGAGTCTGGGCTGGTATCGTAGCACCTTGAACCGTGGCACTTTCCCAACAGACGGCTCGTCTCAGCGTTTGAACGGTAAAATGACTTCGCCAGGGTCTGATTTACAGTATTTTAAGACAGACTTTGACACTAACTTCTATTTCCCTATTAACCGTAGTCAGAGCTTTGTGCTCTTGGCCCGTGGTCGATTAGGTTATGGTAACGGTTATGGTCAATTTAATGATAACGACCAAATTCTGCCTTTCTGGGAAAACTATTACTCAGGTGGTAGCAGTTCACTGCGTGGCTTTAAGTCTAACTCTGTGGGGCCTCGTTCATTCTATCTCTACCGAGGTAGTGAACCATGTGCACCGGATCCATCGGGCGATGGTTGTAGTTTGCCGGGCGATCCTAACAGTATCCAAGTGAGTTCTGGCCGTTCAATCGGTGGTAACGCCCTTGCGACAGCGAGCATGGAGTTGATTGTACCGACGCCATTCTTGGATGAGGCTTACACAAACTCAGTTCGTACGAGTTTCTTCGTTGATGCGGGTAACGTTTGGGATACTGAGTTTGATTACAATGCATATCAAACACTTCCAGCGGACGAGTTTGCTAAGTTACAGGACTACAGTGATCCAGCACGTTTACGCGCTTCTTGGGGCTTAAGTGTGCAGTGGTTATCACCTATGGGTCCTATGGTGTTTAGCTTAGCGTGGCCGATTAAAGAATACGAAGGCGACCAAACAGAGATCTTCTCTTTCAATATTGGCAAAACTTTTTAAAAGGCATACACTCGGCAAGTTTTGCTGACTATAACAAGGTAACAAGGAGTTTATTTTGAACAAGATGGTAAATCGCGCGCTGATGACGTTAGTTTTGTTAGGCGCGCCGTTAATGGCACATGCTGAGAAAATTGCCGTAGTGGATATGGGCGCTGTGTTCGAACAGCTGCCACAACGTGAGCAGATCTCTCAATCTCTGAAGAAAGAGTTTGGCGATCGCATGGCTGATGTCCAAAAAATGCAAGAAGAAATGCGCTCTCTAATGGAGAAGCAGCAACGTGACGGTGCGTTAATGAACGATGCACAAAAAACGGAACTGGTTCGTAAAATGGAATCGCTAAAATCTGAATATCAGTTAAAAGGCAAAGCATTGGATGAAGACTTACGTCGTCGCCAAGGTGAAGAGCAAAATAAACTGTTAGTTAAAGTGCAAAAAGCCATCAACACTATCGCTGAAAAAGACCAATATGATTTGGTATTACAACGTGGTGCAGTCATTTATGTTAAGCCTAACGCTGACATCAGTGGCAAAGTGGTTGAAGCCTTAAGCAAAGGCAAGTAATAGATGAATAGTGTGACTTTAAAAGAGCTAGGCCTGTTACTAGACGGTGATATTCAAGGCGACGAAACGCTAATTATTAATAGTGTGGCGACCTTAGAACATGCCAAAGCAGGTCAAATCTCTTTTTTAGCCAACAGTAAATATCGCTCTCAGCTTGAGGCAACTCAAGCGAGTGCGGTGTTATTGTCAGCTAAAGATGCGCAGGATTATCAAGGTACTGCGTTAATTGTAAAAGATCCTTATGTCGGTTTTGCCCGTGTTGCCCAGTATTTGGACACTACGCCTAAAGCGGCGGTGGGTATCCATCCTTCGGCTCAAATTGACGCTTCTGCCCATATAGGTGAAGGTGTTGCGATTGGGGCGAATGCGGTTATTGGTGCGAACGTCATTTTAGGTGAAAATGTCCAGATAGGTGCCGGTGTCGTGCTCGGACAAGATGTGGTTATTGGCTCAAAAACGCGTTTGTGGGCTAATGTCACTGTCTATCACGATGTGCATTTAGGACAAGATTGTATTATCCATTCGGGCGCCGTATTAGGCTCCGATGGTTTTGGTTATGCCAATGATCGCGGTCAGTGGATTAAAATCCCACAAACGGGCGGCGTTCGTATCGGCGATCGGGTTGAAATAGGTGCTAATTCAACGGTAGATCGCGGTGCATTAGGCCATACCGAGATCCACGATGGGGTGATTATCGATAACCAAGTACAAATTGCCCATAACGATATTATCGGTGAAAATACCGCTATCGCTGGTAGTACGACTATCGCTGGCAGTGTCACTATTGGTAAATATTGCATTATTGGCGGTAGTTGTGCCATCGCAGGTCATTTGAGCATTGCCGATGGTGTGCATGTGTCTGGTGCTACCAATATTACCACTAATATGCGTGAGCCCGGTTTATACTCTTCTGCCACAGTGGCAATGGACAATAAACTTTGGCGTAAAAACACAGTTCGTTTCCGTCAGTTAGATGAACTGTTCCAGCGTGTTAAAACGTTGGAAAAAAATTTAAAAACACCAGATTAATTGCTCCAAGGCAATTTGAGGAACTCGGTTCGTGTCTAATCAAATGAACACTATGGATATTAAAGAAATACTTAAATATCTGCCCCATAGATATCCATTCTTATTGATCGATCGTGTGCTTGACTACACCCCAGGTGTCAGTCTGCAGGCGATTAAAAACGTTTCAATAAATGAGCCATTTTTTCAGGGACATTTCCCGATTCAGCCTGTGATGCCTGGCGTGCTTATTTTAGAAGCCATGGCACAGGCAACTGGCCTGTTAGCCTTTAAAACCATGAGCAGTGATGTGCCACCTCCAGGGGTGTTGTATTACTTTGCTGGTATCGACAATGCGCGTTTTAGACGTGTCGTTGAGCCAGGTGATCAAATCCATTTTGATGTCAAAATGATTAAAGAGCGCCGCGGGATTGGCGTCTTCTACGGTGAGGCCAAAGTGGATGGTGAAGTGGTTTGTTCCGCTGAAATCATGTGTGCCCGCAGAGAGATTAGTCAGTGATAGATACATTAGCGTTTGTGCATCCCGATGCAAAAATTGGCAATAACGTCACCATTGGCCCTTGGACCTATATCGGTGCAGGCGTTGAAATTGGCGATGATTGTTGGTTGAGTTCCCATGTGGTTGTTAAAGGCCCAACGATTATCGGCAATGGTAATCGTATTTTTCAATTCGCCTCAGTAGGCGAAGAGTGCCAAGACAAAAAGTACGCTGGCGAACCCACACGACTGATCATTGGTGACAATAACGTCATCCGTGAAAACGTGACTATCCACCGCGGTACAGTCCAAGATAACAGTGAGACGCGTATTGGGTCGAACAACCTGTTTATGAACTATGTACATATCGCCCATGACTGTGTGGTCGGCGACAATGTGATCATGGCCAATAACGCTTCTATCGCGGGTCACGTACATGTGGGTGATTGGGCGATTTTAGGCGGCATGACAGGTGTTCACCAGTTTGTGCATATCGGTGCCCATGCGTTTACTGCAGGGTGTTCTTTAGTGCTGCAGGATGTACCTCCCTTTGTGATGGCGGCGGGTCAACCGACGATTCCACGCGGTTTAAACAGCGAAGGCATGAAACGTCGTGGTTTTTCTAAAGAAAGCCAGCTGGCGGTGCGTCGTGCTTATAAGACCTTATATCGCAGCAGCTTAACAGTTGACGAAGCGATGGAAGCCCTAGCAGAAGATGCGCAGAGCGATGAGCAAGTGAAATTGTTCCTTGAATTTGTAAAGTCATCGAGTCGCGGCATTATTCGCTAACTTGATGACCACACGACAACAAAAGGGCATTTTTATGCCCTTTTGTATTATTGGCTTAAGCCTATTGGGTGGTTAGACGTTGTCGTTAGTAATGTCCTTGTGCATTCAACCATCAATGAGCTTAATCATTAATTTACAGCAGGATGGCTTGGCATGATGCGTTTTAGCTGTTGTTCGCCCCGTCATCCAATGTCATTCATTCATGAGACATGATTGGTTTATGAGCAATAAAACTCCATTAGTGTTTGCCATGGTTGCCGGAGAACTCTCGGGCGATATTTTAGGCGCAGGTTTAATGGCGGCGCTGCAAAAGACTCATCCCGATGCGCATTTTGTCGGTATTGGTGGTCCCCGCATGGAAGCCCTTGGCTTTAAATCCCTGTTTGCGATGGAAGAACTCGCCGTGATGGGAATTGTTGAAGTGCTATCCCGTTTGCCTCGTTTATTAACAGTACGTTCCTCCCTGATTAAAGAGATTACCGCGCTTAAGCCCGATTGTTTTATTGGTATCGATGCACCGGATTTTAATATTGGCCTCGAGCTTAAACTCAAAGCGCGTGGCATTAAGACGGTCCATTATGTGAGCCCGTCTGTGTGGGCGTGGCGTCCAAAGCGGATATTCAAAATCGCCAAAGCCACTCATATGGTGTTGTCGTTGTTGCCTTTTGAGAAAGCCTTTTACGATCAGCATCAGGTGCCTTGTACCTTTGTGGGTCATACCTTGGCCGACGATATTCCCATGCAAAGCGATAAGGCAGCAGCCCGTGCCTTGCTTGGATTAGATGCCGATGCTGAATACTTAGCGATTCTGCCCGGTTCCCGCGGCGGTGAGTTAAAGCAACTGGCCGAGCCTTTTGTAAAAGCAGCTTTATTGATTAGACAAAATTTCCCCGATATACGTTTTGTGACGCCGCTGGTGAATCAAAAACGTCGTGACCAATTTGAGCAAGCGCTGAAGGATTTTGCGCCGGATCTTGAAATCCACATGATTGAAGGCCAGTCGCGTGAAGTGATGACGGCAGCCGATGGGATTTTATTGGCATCTGGCACAGCGACCTTAGAAGCCATGCTGGTCAAGCGTCCTATGGTGGTGGCTTATCGCGTGAGCCCGATAACCTATCGCATTGCTAAGCGCATGATGCAGGTGGAGCGTTTCTCGTTACCGAATTTGCTTGCAGGAAAAGATCTCGTCCCAGAACTCATTCAAGAAGATTGCACCCCAGAGAAAATTGCGGCGGCAGTCACCCTTGAGCTCAATCGCGATTTTGCGCCGCTTAAAGCCGAGTTTGAAGCTCTGCACCAAGTATTACGCCGTGATGCGAGTTTAAAAGCCGCCGAGGCGGTAATGGCGCTGGTTGAGCCTAAACACACTCATGCTAAATTGCAGGAGGCTCATTAGTGGCAATCTATAAAAGTTTAACCGAAGCCGATTTGCTCGCCTTTTCAACGGGTTTAATTGCCGGAGTGGATGAAGTTGGCCGCGGCCCCTTAGTCGGCGATGTGGTCACTGCCGCTGTGATTTTAGATCCAAACAAGCCCATCAGTGGTCTGAATGATTCTAAAAAACTCAGTGAGAAACGCCGCGAAGCCCTGTTCGATGAGATTTGTGATAAAGCTTTGTGTTATCACGTTGGCCGCGCCAGTCCTGCTGAAATCGATGAGCTGAATATTCTGCACGCCACTATGTTGGCGATGCAGCGTGCGGTTGCTGGGCTTAATATTGCCCCTGAGCTTGTGCTTGTGGATGGCAATCGTAGCCCCATCTTTGTTGCCCATAATGGCGCAGAGCTTACCAGCCACAGCATCATTAAAGGCGATGGTTTGATTGCCAGCATCAGCGCCGCTTCGATCATCGCGAAAGTGACGCGGGACCGCGAGATGGACGTGCTCGATGCCGCTTATCCGCAATACGGTTTTGCAAAACATAAAGGCTATCCAACTAAGGCGCATTTTGAGGCCATAGCCGAACATGGTGTGTTTGACCAATATCGTAAAAGTTTCAAACCTGTCAAGGCATTACTGGGACTGTAAGCGCTGCTTTTAGCACTATAGTTTCCGTTATCCGGCAAAGTCACTGGCTCTGGCTGCGTGACTTTGTTAGTCTGCTTTCTAGTTATTGTTAACCTGCTATTCAAAGATAATCCTAATTATGTCCGATCCTCGTTTTGTGCATCTTCGTGTCCACAGTGACTTCTCTATGACCGATGGCGTGGCCAAGGTTAAGCCGATTTTGGCGCAGGTGGAAGCGCAGGGAATGGCGGCTGTCGCCCTGACTGACCAAAACAACTTTTGTGGTTTGGTTAAGTTTTACAGTGGTTGCCATGGTGCGGGGATCAAGCCGATTATCGGCGCCGATTTTTGGATGCAAGTGCCTGGATTCGAAGGCGAATTATGCGCCTTGACCATAATTGCGATGAACAATATTGGTTATCAGAATCTGACCCAAATTATCAGTCAGGCTTATTTGCGTGGCCAAGTTGCTGGGCGTGTGGTGATCGACCAAGAGTGGTTACTCACTTATAACGAAGGCATTTTGCTGTTATCAGGCGCCAAAGAGGGCGATCTGGGTAAGGCGCTCCTCAAGGGTAATAGCACTCAGGTTGAATCTTTATGTGAGTTTTATCAGACACATTTCGCCGATCGATATTTTCTCGAACTTATCCGTACCGGCCGCCCAGACGAAGAGCGTTATCTACACATGGCAGTGATCTTAGCGCAGGAGAAAGGCATTCCTGTGGTCGCAACCAATCAGGTCGTGTTCCTTAAACCTGAGGATTTCGACGCCCATGAAATTCGGGTCGCGATCCACGATGGTTTTACCCTTGCCGATCCGCGCCGTCCTAAAAAGTACAGTGAACAGCAGTACTTACGCAGCGAAGAGGAAATGTGCGAGCTATTTGCCGACATTCCCGCGGCGCTGGCGAACAGTGTCGAAATCGCTAAACGTTGTAACGTGACGATTCGTTTGTACGAGTATTTCCTGCCCAACTTCCCGACGGGCGATATGTCCATCGAAGACTTTCTGGTCGATTGCTCGAGGAAGGGCCTTGAAGAGCGGCTCGAGTTTTTGTTCCCGAACCCTGAAGTGCGCGCCGAGAAACGGGGCGAATACGACGAACGACTTGATATCGAACTCAAAGTAATCAACCAGATGGGCTTCCCTGGTTACTTCTTGATCGTAATGGAATTCATCCAATGGGGTAAAGATAACGGTATACCAGTTGGTCCTGGTCGTGGTTCGGGTGCGGGTTCACTTGTGGCCTATGCGCTTAAAATCACCGACTTAGATCCGCTCGAGTTTGACTTACTGTTTGAACGCTTCTTGAACCCTGAGCGGGTCTCTATGCCCGACTTTGACGTCGATTTTTGCATGGATAGACGCGATGAAGTGATCGACCACGTGGCCGAGTTATACGGCCGTGAAGCGGTATCGCAAATCATCACCTTCGGTACTATGGCGGCAAAAGCGGTTATCCGCGACGTTGGCCGTGTGCTCGGTCATCCCTATGGTTTCGTTGACCGGATCTCAAAACTAATTCCCCCTGAACCTGGCATGACACTGGCGAAAGCCTTTGAAGTCGAGCCAGCGTTGCAAGAATCCTATGATGCCGATGAAGACGTCAAAGATCTGATCGACATGTGCCGTAAGCTCGAGGGCGTAACCCGTAACGCTGGTAAGCACGCCGGTGGTGTGGTGATCGCACCGACAAAAATTACCGATTTTGCGCCGCTCTATTGCGATGCAGAAGGCAAAAACCCAGTAACACAATTTGATAAAAACGACGTTGAAACTGCAGGGCTGGTTAAGTTCGACTTCTTGGGATTAAGAACCCTGACGATTATCGACTGGGCGCTCGAGATGGTGAACAAGGTCGAAGTGAAAAACGGGCGCAAACCAATACGGATTGAGGCGATTTCACTCACGGATCCCGCCTGTTTCCGTTTGCTGCAAAAGTATGAAACCACGGCGGTATTCCAGCTCGAATCCCGCGGTATGAAGGATTTGATTAAGCGTCTGCAGCCCGACTGTTTCGAGGACATGATTGCACTGGTGGCACTATTCCGTCCGGGGCCGTTGCAATCGGGCATGGTAGATAACTTTATCGAACGTAAGCATGGGCGCGAGGAAGTCTCGTACCCAGATTCTCAGTACCAGCATGAATCATTAAAAGAACTATTATCGCCGACCTACGGCATTATTCTGTATCAAGAGCAGGTG
Organism: Shewanella baltica; assembly: GCF_900456975.1. Classification (NCBI taxonomy): domain Bacteria; kingdom Pseudomonadati; phylum Pseudomonadota; class Gammaproteobacteria; order Alteromonadales; family Shewanellaceae; genus Shewanella; species Shewanella baltica. Next base: position 3,050,948 of record NZ_UGYM01000002.1, on the reverse strand, counting down.
ATGCAGATTGCGCAGGTGCTGTCGGGCTACACCCTTGGCGGCGCCGATATGCTGCGCCGTGCTATGGGTAAGAAAAAGCCCGAAGAGATGGCCAAGCAGCGCAGTATCTTTAAAGAAGGCGCAATCAATAACGGCGTCGATGGCGACTTGTCGATGAAGATTTTCGACTTAGTGGAAAAGTTTGCCGGCTACGGTTTTAACAAATCCCACTCCGCCGCTTATGCGCTGGTTTCCTATCAGACCTTATGGCTTAAAACCCATTTTCCTGCGCAGTTTATGGCGGCGGTAATGTCGGCCGATATGGATAACACAGATAAAATTGTGACCTTGGTCGATGAATGTGAGCGTATGGGCTTGCCGCTTATTCCGCCGGATGTGAACAAAGGTTTGTTCAAATTTACCGTCGATGATGATCTGCGCATTGTTTATGGCATCGGCGCCATCAAAGGTGTGGGCGAAGGCCCAGTTGAATCGATTTTAGAGGCGCGTAAAGACGGCCCCTTTGTCGATTTATTCGATTTCTGTGCCCGCATCGATTTGAAAAAACTCAATAAACGCGTGATTGAAAAGCTGATCTGCGCGGGCGCCTTAGACAATCTTGGGCCGCACCGTGCGTCAATGATGGCTACCTTGCCCGAAGCGATTCGCGCCGCCGATCAACATGCTAAAGCCGAGGCGATTGGCCAACACGATATGTTTGGTTTGCTCAACAGTGAACCCGAAGACAGTAAGCAGCAGTTTGTTGAATGTACTCCTTGGCCGGATAAAATTTGGCTCGAAGGCGAGCGCGAAACCTTAGGCTTGTATTTGACTGGTCATCCGATCAATCAATATTTAAAAGAGCTTAAGCATTACACGTCCGGCCGTTTAAAAGATGTGCATCCTACCGAGCGCGGTAAAACAGCCAAGGCTGCGGGTTTAGTGGTGGCAACACGCGTGATGTTGACTAAGCGCGGCTCGAAAATGGGCCTGTTGACGCTTGACGATAAGAGCGCGCGGCTTGAGATCATGTTGTTTACCGAAGCCTTTGAAAAGTTTAATCATCTGCTGGAAAAAGACCGCATCCTCATTTGTGAAGGTGAGGTGAGTTACGATGATTTTGCTGGCGGCAACCGCATGACGGCGCGTAACATTATCGACATCAGTGAGGCGCGAAGTCACTTTGCTAAGGCGCTAGAAATCGATATGGATGGCAGTGAGTTAACGCCATCAGCCCTCGATACCTTCGAGCAAGCCTTAAGCCCGTGGCGTAACGGCGCCGTGCCTGTGGTGATCAACTACACTCAAGCCCAAGCCAAAGGTCAATTTAGACTCGCCGATGCTTGGCGAGTGAATCCGACCGATGACTTGATGCTCTCGCTTGAATCGCTGCTCGGGCCAAACAAGGTGAGAATTTTATTCTAATGTTGGCGAATGTCTTAGGTGCAAACAGATGAAATTAACCTATGTCGGCTAAGTTTGACGAGCCATTGGCAGCTTGCGATCTCAGCGCGCATATTAGTGCTTTTTTGACAGCGCAGTCTTTAGCGCCTGACTGCAAGTTAGTGCTGGCTTACAGTGGCGGGGTTGATTCCGAAGTCTTAGCCTTTGGCTTAAGTCAGTTTGCGCGGCAACATCCCGAGTTTAGCTATCAACTGGTGTATGTGCACCACGGCTTAAGTGATAACGCTGATTCTTGGGCGCAGCATTGTCTTGAGCGCGGTCAACATTATGGTTTGCCGGTGACAGTTGAGCGAGTGACTGTTAATCGCGGACCCAGATTAAGCCTTGAAGCAGAAGCACGAAAAGTCCGTTATCAAGCGATTGAACGGCATTTAAGTGCAAATGATGTGTTGCTGACGGCCCATCATGAAGATGATCAGCTGGAAACTATCCTATTGGCGCTGAAACGTGGTCAGGGCCCGAAGGGGCTGGCGGCCATGGGCCAAGTACAAGCATTAGCACAAGGCAGACAACTGCGTCCGTTATTGGATATCAGCCGTGAGCAAATTGAAGTCTACGCGAAACAGCAAGGCTTAGTGCATATCGAAGATGAAAGTAATCAAGACGATAAGTACGATCGTAATTTTTTACGTTTAGAAATCATTCCCCGCTTGAAAGCGCGCTGGCTGAGTATTGCGACAACCGCGAGTCGCAGCGCGGCATTGTGCGCTGAGCAACAGGCAACGTTGGATGTGCAGGTCAGTGAACGTTTATCTTTATGGTTAACTCAAGCGCCTTACCATACTCAAAGTGTATTCAAGCTCGATGGTTTTGCCGAGCAGTCAGCCGACTGGCAAGCGCTACTGTTGCGGGGTTTTATCGAATCACAAGGTTTTGCCTTGCCATCAAAGGTGCAGCTTAATCAGATGATCACTCAGCTTTTAACCGCGAAAGATGATGCCAAAGTCCATATTCGTGTCGGTGAATGTGAAATCCGCCGCTTTGCCAATCAAGTGTATTTATTTAAGTATCACGCCCGCCCGCGTCATGTTAAACCTGCGAGCTGGACATTTCCTTCGCAGCTCCTAAATCCGTTAGTGCAGGGCGACGTTACTCAATTGGACGTTACTCAATTAGACGTGAAACCTGCGGAGGTTACATGTGGTGAGCCGATACGTCTCAGTGCCTCTAAACAAGGGCCTAGAGCTCGCTTTCCTCGGCCAGATGAAGTGGTGAGTGTGCGTTATCAACTTGCGGGGCAATGTCGCTGTCATCCCCATTCCCGTGGCAAGGGCCGAGAATTAAAGAAACTGTGGCAAGAGTTTGGCGTTCCGCCTTGGGTACGTGAAAAGGTCGGTTTCGTGTTCTATAACGAGCAACTGGTTATGGCGATTGGGCTGTGGGTTGAAAAGAGCTTTATTCTTAAGTCGAATGGACTAGGTTTGCAGGTATCTCAAGCTTCTATTTAAGTGTTTGTTTAAGTGCCTGTTGGCGATGCAAGGGGTTGGGAGTTGTCGCTGGAGTTTTTGTGAGTCGTTGCGGCGTTATTCTTTTTAAGTAGGAAAGCAGCAAAGTAAGAAAGAGTAGGTCGCAGCACGTCAGTTTGATTCGAATCTTCCTTGAGATCTACATTGAGATAGTAACCTTCCTTTAGTTTTGAACCTTCACAGATTACGCGCTGCGAGTTTGTTATCGCATTTCATTGGCATCCCTGCGCATCTAAACTAATTGATTTTGGCTGAGTTTATAGCAGTTACGTCCCGCTGCTTTGGCTTGATATAGCGCCTTATCGGCAAGTTCATAAAGTTGTTCGGCTTCAATGGTATCGTGTGATTCTGCCGCACCTAAACTACAGCTCACCCCAAACTGAGTGAAACTACTGTGCTGATTGATGGCCGAGACAATCCGTTCGCACAATAAGCCTGCCGCATGAATATTACCTTGGACAATAATAACGAATTCGTCACCGCCGATACGGAATGCTTGATCCGTATTACGTATGGTCGCACGAATGATGTCGCCAAATTCCTTCAGAATATAATCACCACATTTATGGCCGAATTTATCATTTAGCTGTTTAAAGTTATCTAAATCGAGCACTATGAGTGCGACAGAGCCTTGTTTTCTATGGGCTCTCGCGGTCGCATTACTGAGACTTTGACCGTAGTAATGACGATTACCTAAACCTGTGAGCGAGTCAAACATGGCTTGCATCGACATTTCTTGGTATTGCATTGCATTTAATAATGGTTGCAATAACAGTGGCTCAATCTCTTTCAGGTTTGAGGTTTGCGATGGCGTCAGTGGCGTCAATAACTGGTACTGAATCGTCAGCGGCATACCAGCACATATCAGCTGTCGTTTGACGCTGATGCCATAACGTTTGCCCCAGCTTAATTTATGTTCGCCATAACTTAAGCGCACACCTTGGATCGGCAAGTGTTGTCCCAGCACTTTGCCATAGCAGGCAAAGACTGTCCTTGGATCTAAACTGGCGTGCAGTTGTTGGATCACTTGTACCAAGTCCAATGGATTATCATTGGGACTATAATGTTCTGTTTGATAGCGATATTCGTCGGGATATAGCTCGGTCGCTAGGCCAAAGTCCATAATCATCACTCCAGCAAATGTTAGTGCGATACATCTCTTACCTAGTTTAAGCAAATACCGTGCCGTAATATTTGTTAATAAAATTTGTCTTTGTTAGTCATTCAGTTAAGCTTAAAACTCAGCGTTAGTTTTTTTGACACGTCAGCATTTTGACAGGAGTCATAGCCCCAATGGAACATAGCTTCTTAATCCAAGTACTACTTATGCTAGTGATTGCCATTGTGGCTATTGCTGTGCTGCGCCGTATGGGCTTACCCGCAATTCTGGCTTATTTACTCACAGGTGTTGTGAGTGGACCGAGCGGTTTTCATTGGTTTACCCAGCATCAAATGCAATCCGTCGCTGAACTTGGGGTAGTGTTGCTGATGTTTACTTTAGGCTTAGAGTTCTCTGTGCCGCGGCTATGGGCCATGCGCCGCACCGTATTTGGCTTAGGCAGTGCACAGATGGTAATAACGACCCTGTTGACTATGGGCGTGGCCCTGTTGTGTGGTCTTAATTGGGTCGAAGCCTTGGTTATCGGAGCTGCCATTGCCTTATCATCCACTGCCATCGTCCTTAAATTACTCAATGAGCAAGGATGGTTGCGTCGTCGTCATGGTGAGCTATCCGTCAGTGTCTTATTATTCCAAGATTTAGCGGTTGTACCGCTGTTGATCCTATTGCCATTATTGGCCAATGGCGGCGAACCTTTGATGCTTGCAGACATCGCCTTTGCCTTACTCAAAGGTATTTTGGCCTTTTTCCTCTTGATGGCTTTTGGCAAATGGGCATTGCCGCGGATTTTTGACGAAGTTGCCCGCTCCCGCTCCAATGAACTCTTCGTGTTATCAACACTAGTGGTAGCTTTAGTGACAGGTGCATTTACCCAATGGCTGGGGTTATCTATGGCGTTGGGGGCATTTATGGCGGGTATGCTACTAGGGGAAAGCCAGTACCGTCGCCAACTTGAGGCGGATATCCGGCCGTTTCGCGATCTATTGATGGGGCTGTTTTTCATCTCCATCGGCATGATGCTCGACTTTACCTTAGTGATGCGTTTCTGGTGGCAGATATTGTTGATCTTAGTGGCCGTTGTACTCGGTAAGGCGCTGATCATTCATGGGATCTTAAGATTGGTTGGCGAACCCTTTCGGATTGCGATGAGCACCGCCATGAGCCTAGCCCAAGTGGGCGAATTTAGTTTTGTGGTGTTGGCTTTAGCGGTTAACTATCAACTTCTAGACAATGAAATCAGTACCATGTTAGTCATGGTCGCCGTACTTTCCATGACGATAGCCCCGTGGTTAGTTCGCCATAGTGTGGATATTGCTAAGTGGGTGTTAGGAATAAGGCAGGCAAAACATGTGGATGAAGCTGTGCCACTCTTGATGGATGAGCATGATCTGGTGATGATTTTTGGTTACGGCCGAGTAGGGCAGACCATCGCCCGTTTTTTGAAAACCGAAGCCGTACCTTATCTGGTCATGGATCTCGATCCGACTCGTGTCTCTGAGGCGCGCCGTGCTGGCGAACCTATTTATTTTGGTGATGTGTGTAAACGGGCGATGTTAAAACAAATAGGCGTTAAGCAGGCCAAGATGATCGTCATCACTTTTTGTGAGTCGCGCAGTTTGGAAGAAGTTCTACCCTTATGTAAGTTATTGGCACCAGACGCTAAAATTTTAGTCAGAACTAAAGACGACAGCGATCTAGAATTACTGAAAAAAGCCGGTGCCAATCAAGTGATCCCAGAATCTTTGGAAGGCAGCCTGATGTTAGTGTCACAGGTGTTACATCAATGTGGTGTGCCTTTGGCGCGCATTTTAAAACGCTTGGAGTCAGAGCGGCGCAATCATTATCAATTTTTACATGGTTTCTTTTCCGGCACAGAAACCGATTTCACCTTAGAGTCATTGCATGCGGTGGCGTTACCGCGTGGTGCAGATGCGATTGGTAAAACCGTTGCCGATATTATGTGGGAAACATTGAGGGTGGAGTTAAGGGCGATTCGTCGCAGTGGCGCCGAAGTGGAACATCCTGAGCAGGACTGGGTTTTTCGTGCAGGGGATATCTTACTGATAGTGGGTAAACCACGAAGACTTGAGAAAGCGGAAGCTAAACTGCTGCACGGCTAAAGGTTAATGGTCAGCGTGAGTGATGGATGAAAACGCAGATATAAAAATGCCGACATAATGTCGGCATTTTTGTCTGGAACTTGTTAACTTAAATTAGACAAAGTCTAATTACAGAATAACTACGTTCGCAGCTTGAGGACCTTTTTGGCCTTGTTCGATATCAAAAGAAACCTTTTGACCTTCAGCAAGAGTTTTAAAGCCTTCTGAAACGATTGCGCGGAAATGAACGAATGCGTCAGCGCCACCATTGTCAGGAGAAATAAAACCAAAACCTTTATCTTCGTTAAACCATTTAACTACACCAGTAGTTTTAGACATGAATGTCTCCAAAATTTTCAAACAAATAATTCGCAATTATGCGGGATGTTAGCCAGAAATAGAATTATTTACATTGATGATAAGTTATGAGTGGAAAGCTTCATGACAGCAAAAAATATTACAGGCGTAGCGAAGGTTTTCAAATACATAATATTGCTTATAAATAGGTCTGAATCACAGGCCGGAGTGCAGATTAACACACTCTAGGGGTTTGTATAGCTTTATTTTGAAATACCTTTCATCTATAGAGAGGGTTATGGAAAGATATTGGGAAGGACGATGCTTTATAACTGTTTACATTCAATTGGATACGTAGATAGTTTGAAAGTTATCGAGCGTAAAAAATATTTTGTCTGTTTGTCGCGACTTAGTGACAGTTTACCTATTAGGTGTCTGTGGAGTGTGGGAGGCGACCTGTATGCCAGAGAAAGGATTCAGTCACGCTTAGTTACGTTATTAAATTGTTGCCTATTTGTGTTGATGATATTCTCGTCAGCAAAATAACAGCGTGCTTGAGCTTTAGATTCAGTGCGATAACTGTAGACCCAATATAATAAGAATGGAGAATGACGTTGAAAACAGTACTAAAACGGATTGGACTCGGCAGCTTAGTCTTAGTGCTGTTATTAGTGGCGCTAGCCGCCCATGAATGGTTTGCGAAAAAGCCGTTTTTCTTTCGCGCGTTTTTAGATCGAAGTGTGGTCAAGATGGCTTTCGAAAGCCCTGAGACCTTAACCTCATTGGGTTTCTTAGAATCGGTAGGGATTACAGGCCATAACGCCGAGTTGGATGATGATAGTCCAGAGGCGATGGATAAGACTTTCGCGCAAGTGCGTGATCTACGTGAAACCTTGCTGAGTTATTCCGATGCGGATTTAGATGAAAATCAGCGCATTTCCAAGGATATTGCCTTATATCTTGCCGATTTTGCATTGGTCTCTGAGCCTTATCGTTACCATAACTATCCGCTGAATCAGTTGTTTGGTGTGCAAAACGGGTATCCCAGCTTTATGCAGGCACAGCACCAAGTCCACTCGGTGGGCGATGCTGAAAACTATCTGTCGCGTTTACAAAAGGTGAAACTTAAGTTTGCGCAAACTCTCGAAGGCTTAAAAATCCGTGAAGCTAAAGGGATTATTCCGCCTAAGTTTGTGATTGAGCGGGTACTGACCGAGATGAATGATTTTGTCGCGACGCCGATTCAAGACAATATCCTATACAGTTCATTCAAAACCAAATTAGCTGACACGGATATCAGTGCCGATGAACAAGCACGGTTATTGGCCGCCGCCGAAGCGGACATTAAAGGTTACGTGCATCCAGCGTATCAATTATTTATCGACTACTTTACCCAGTTACAAGCCAAAGCTGGGACGGATGATGGTTATTGGGCGCTGCCAAATGGCGACCTTGCCTATGAGCAATTGCTGAAGTTCTTTACGACCACTAATTACACTGCTGACGAAATCCATGCCAAAGGGCTGGCAGAGGTGGATCGCATTCAGAGCGAGATCATGACTATCTTAGCCGCTGAAGGTTACGATATAAGCCAAGGTTTCTCGGTCGCGATTGAAGCATTAGCCGCCGATCCTAAGTTTTACTACGAAGATAGCGATGCGGGTAGAGCGCAAATTCTGGTTGATTATCAGCATATTCTTGATGAAGTGAATGCGGGACTCGGTGATGCCTTCCGTATTCGACCTGAAGCGGGCATGGAAGTAGTACGAATCCCTGAATTTAAAGAGAAAACAGCACCGGGTGCCTATTATCAGCAGCCCGCGATAGACGGTAGTCGTCCGGGGCGTTTCTATGCCAATTTATATGACATCAAGGCCACGCCTAAATACGGTATGCGCACTTTAGCCTACCACGAGGGGATCCCTGGGCATCATTTCCAAATTGCGGTGGCGATGGAGTTAGAGGGTATGCCACTTATTCGTAAGATGGCGCCTTTTACGGCGTACATTGAAGGTTGGGCTTTATATAGCGAACGTTTGGCGTGGGAACTTGGTTTTCAAAAGGATCCCTTTGATAATATCGGTCGTTTGCAGGCAGAGTTGTTCCGCGCTGTGCGTCTAGTGGTAGATACGGGTATTCACCATAGCCGTTGGACTCGCGAGCAAGCGATTGACTATATGAAGAAAAACACCGGCATGTCCGATCGTGATGTCACGGCTGAGATTGAGCGTTATATCGTTATGCCAGGCCAAGCGACGGCCTATAAAGTCGGCATGATGAAAATTCTCGAACTGCGCGAAAAAGCCAAGTCGGCCCTAGGGGATAAGTTCGATCTCAGAGACTTCCATGATGTGGTGCTGAAAAATGGCGCCGTGCCCTTGGATATCTTAGAAACACTGGTCGATCGCTACATTGCTGATAAAAACAATGCTGAGGCTAAAGCTAAAGTTTAGCCCTTGGTTGCAACCGTTAACGCTTAGTGATTAATGCAACACTAACACCTGATTTATCAATGGCTTTATGCGGGTTTAAATCCATCCCCTGTCTGCGAATAAGTATGTTCTCTTAATTTTGCAGGCAGGGTGGGTTTATCGATAGAGGCTATCATTCTGGCTTTCGGCCAAGGCTTTCAATACAATCCCACACAACTCATTGATAAATGTCGCTCGGCAATGGCTTGCTATTGTTAGGTATCGATATTTTTAGTTTCAAGGTTTTTACATGAATCGCTTGTCCCCCCAAGATCCTATCCAATTGACTCGCACTACTATTGAGTCATTATTCACGCCGCCAACCTTAATGCGCGCCCGTGATTATGTGATGAAGGGACGGGTCTTGAGCGCCAAAGCGAATGCCGATTTTCGTCATATTGAAGGTCGCGTCATGGGGACGGAATCCCAGCCCTATCGGCAAGATATTCGCCTCGTGAGTGTGAATCATAAGTTGATCATGAACGGCTTCTGTTCATGTCCCGCCACTGGGCATTGCAAACATATCGCTGCTGTTCTGTATAGTTTACTGAGCGATAGAACCGTTGAAGATCAACGTATTGCCCAGTGGTTACATCTGCTAGACGAAAGTGATGATCTCACAGTTTCAAATGTCGATTTACTTTATGACGATCGCGTGCTGTACGTGTTATCCAAAGATGATAACGGCGTTTTCCTTGAACTAAGAAAAGGCAAGCTGGCGAAGAAGGGCGGCTATAACAAAGGCTCGAAAATCGCGTTATCCGATGTGCAATACTATATGCCCGCTTGGATTGGCGCCGAAGACGTGCTCATCATCAATCTTATTATGTCGACCCGCCGCCACGGTGCCTCGCGTCTGTACCTCAAAGCTCAGTTAGGCGCTATGGCGCTGGAAAAAATGCTCGTCACTGAACGGTGTTTTTGGGAAGAGAGTCGTTTACCGCTTACCCGAGGTGAAGCGCTCAAGCCAGAATTCATTTGGCTGGATAAGGATGCCGAACATAAGCAGATGCAGTTAACGTTGCCCAATAAAGAAAATTGGGAGCTGATCCCCTGTGAGCCGCCGACTTATATCGATTTAGATTATTTTAAAATAGGCGCATTAGAGACAGAGATCAGCGTTGAAAAACTCTTGTTACTTAGCCAGATGCCGCCAGTGCCTAGCTCGCAAATTGAAATGGTGAGCCATAAACTGATTAAGCATTTTTCGGCAAAAACCGTACCTACGCCCGCTTCGATTGATTTTGTCGAGCTGCAAGTGCCGCTGCAAGTCAGGTTGACCTTAACCTCGCAGGATTTACCTGAGTTTGCTATGGCGCAGCCATTGGTGCTGCTGGAGTTTGTCTATCAAGACGTGGTACTTGGCGGCCAATATCCTGACGAGCCCTTGTCCTTAGTTACCCATCAAAGCAAAACCTATCAAGTCGCGCGTCAACTCGATGCGGAAATGGATGCGATTAATCGTTTGATGGCATTGGAACTGGTGGAGCTGGCGCCATCTTTTATCCCTAACAGTGGCAGCTATGTCAGTATTTGGGGGTTAGGGCCACTGCCAGAAACCATCGATGCTTGGTTGCACTTTATCCAACAGGAAATCCCAGCGCTAGAGGCCTTGGGCTACCAAGTGCATTTTGCCGACCATTTCAGTTTGAATGTGATTGAAACTCCATTGGCGATTGAACTGGATGATACGCAAGAGGGTTGGTTCTCCCTGTCACTGAATGCCGATATCGATGGCCAAATGGTGCCTATGCTGCCCTTAATTGCCACTTGGCTCAAGCAGTATGGTGAACCGGCAGACGATGCAGAATTATTGCTACCCAGCCCGAATGGCGATTGGTTAAAAGTTAAAGCTAGCGTGATTAAGCCGCTGATCAGCATAATTTTAGAACTGTTCGACAGCCATAAAGGCAATAGCGTGTCTTTGCCTAAATACCGTGCCCACCTATTAAATGATTTTGCCGACAGCGATATTCGTCTGCTTAATGGCGAACGGGTACGCAGTTTAGCAACTAAGCTTGAAAATTTTAACGGTGTGTTAGAGGTTGCAGTCCCCGACAACTTACATGCTGAGTTACGCCAGTATCAACAGCAAGGCTTAAATTGGCTCTGTTTTTTAAAGGAATATCAGCTTGGCGGTATTTTGGCCGATGATATGGGTCTAGGTAAAACCATTCAAACCTTGGCCTTTTTACTCAAGCAGCAAGCACTAAAACCCGTAGGGGCTAACCATGCTCCAAGCCTCATTATTTGCCCAACGAGTTTAGTGGGTAATTGGGCAAAGGAAGCCGCGAAATTTGCACCTTCGTTAAAGCTTGTCGTGATTCATGGCGCCTTGCGTAAGCCTTTGCTCGAACGCTTAGGTGAGTTTGATATTGTGGTGACGACCTATCCGCTGATTGTGCGCGACAGTGACTATTACCAACAGCAGGTGTTTGAACATATCGTGCTCGATGAAGCGCAGCAGATTAAAAATGCGCAGGCGAAAGTGACTCAAGTGATTAAAGAGCTTAAAGCGCCGTTTAGATTGTGTTTGTCGGGTACGCCGCTTGAAAATCACTTAGGCGAACTTAAGTCTTTGATGGATTTTAGTTTGCCCGGATTACTCGGCACGAATGCCTTCTTTAATAAATCCTTTAGGCACAAAATTGAACGTTATGGTGATATGGAACAAGCGCAAATCTTGAGTCAACGGATTGCGCCTTTTGTGCTGCGCCGAACCAAAGATGAAGTGGTCGGTGAATTACCCCCTAAAACCGAAATCTCCCAGAGCTTAGAGTTAGAAAAAGATCAGCGTAATCTCTACGAGAGTATTCGATTGGTGATGGAGAAAAAACTGCGGGATTTATTTGCCACTCAAGGCGTTGGCAGCAGTCATATCGAGTTTCTCGATGCCTTACTTAAGCTACGCCAAGCCTGCTGCGATCCGCGCTTAGTAAAGTTAGAGCAAGCGCAGAAAGTGAAGAGTAATGCTAAGTTAGACTGGCTAAAACAGAACTTGCCCGAGATGGTGCAAGAGGGGCGTAAGATATTGATCTTCAGCCAGTTCACTAGCATGCTTAGCCTGATTGAAGCTGAGCTGGTGGACTTGGGGCTCGATTACAGTAAGCTCACAGGGCAAACTCGCCTGCGCCAAGCCCAGATAGATAAGTTCCAAGAAGGTGATACGCCTGTGTTCTTAATTAGCTTAAAAGCGGGCGGTACTGGGCTCAATCTCACCGCGGCCGATACCGTTATCCATTATGATCCTTGGTGGAATCCAGCGGCGGAAAAACAGGCTACGGACAGAGCCCATCGTATCGGCCAAGATAAGCCCGTGTTTGTGTATAAGCTGATTGCCGAAGGCACTGTAGAAGAAAAAATCCAAGAAATGCAGCAGCATAAGCAAAGCCTAGCGGACAGTATTCTCGAAGGTAAAGGTAAGGGCACATGGCAAGGAAGCGCCGATGAATTGTTATCGCTTTTTAGCTAATAGTGACCAGTTTAAAATTGATTGAATCATTTGACTGAGGTGAACCATGCAGTACCAAGTCGACACTCATACCCATACTGTGGCTTCAAGCCATGCTTATAGCACGATTCATGACTATATTGCCGTCGCAAAACAAAAGGGTATCCGCCTATTTGCGAATACAGATCATGGGCCTGCGATGGCCGATGCACCGCATTTTTGGCACTTTGTGAATTTAAGAGTGCTGCCTCGTATGGTCGATGGCGTAGGGATTTTGCGCGGTATCGAAGCCAACATTAAAAATATCGACGGCGAGATTGATTTCTTTGGCGATTATCTAAAGCAGCTCGATATTGTGCTTGCGGGATTTCATGAGCCGGTTTATCCGCCATCGGATAAGGCAACCCACACAGAGGCTATGATTAATGCGATTAAGAGTGGCAAGGTCGACATCATTACCCATCCGGGAAACCCAGCCTATCCGATTGATATTGAAGCCGTTGCCCGCGCCGCTGCCGAATACGGTGTAGCGCTCGAAATTAACAATTCCTCCTTTGAAGTGTCCCGTAAGGGCAGCGAAGCCAATTGCACTGCGATTGCTAAAGCGGCCAAGGAATTTGGCACTATTTTAGTTATGGGCTCTGATTCCCATGTGGCTTTTAGTTTGGGCGGTTTTGCGCGGGCGCAAGCGATCATCGATGAAGTGGCTTATCCGCCATCACGATTACTCAATCGTAGTCCTTCTGCACTCTTAGCCTTTTTAGCTGCACGTGGTCATGAAACCGTCGCCGATTTGATCCCCTTATTTAGCGACGATGAGCCATGCTGTTGATCCGTGATGAAAATAGTGGCAATTAAAGTGACGCCACTTCAATGTGTTGAGACGAGAGCCACAGACGCTAACACTCCTCAAGTGGTAATAATCACGGGCGCGAAGAGTCAGCTCGCACAGGCCTTGCTGAGAATCGCTGCCAATATTGGCGAGCTAGCCCTAGATAGCAACGCAAACACAAGCATACCGCTGGAGCTTTATGCGTTAAGTCGCAGTCAGTTAGACATTACCGATGCCGCCAATATTGCAGCAGTGTTTGCTCAATATCGACCAAGCTGGGTGATCAATTGCGCGGCCTATAATGCGGTTGACGCTGCTGAGCATGACGCAATCGAAGCGCATCGCGTGAATGCACTTGGCCCTGAGTTACTGGCGCAGCAATGTTTGTTGTCGGGGGCGCGCTTACTGCATGTGTCGAGCGATTATGTGTTTGGTGGTCATACTGTTTGCGGTATTGCTCATGCAGCTGAACGTGCTGTTTGCGATGCTAGAGAAAGTGGCGTTGAACAACATAAAAACCCAGACTTAGCTCCAAATTCAAATCCAAATCCAAACCATTTACCAAGGCCATTTGTTGAACTCGATGCTCCCAAGCCGTTGTCTGCTTACGGTACGAGTAAGTTGCTTGGTGAGCAGAGGGTAGTGGCGGTCTTGGGTGATGGTGCAACGATTGTTCGCACCTCATGGCTTTACGGTCAAGATGGGCATAATTTTGTCAACACCATGCTGAACTTGATGCGTACCCAGCCAAGTTTGCAGGTGATAGTCGATCAAATCGGTTGCCCGACGTGGAGTGATGCACTCGCTAAGGTAATATGGCAATTAGTCGTGCAGCAGTGCTCAGGAGTATTTCATTACAGCGCTCAAGGCCAATGTAGTTGGTATGAGTTTGCCTGTGAAATCCAGCGACAAGCCCTAGCGCTCAATCTGTTAAGTCTACCTGTGGTTATCCAGCCAATTACCAGCGCTCATTATGCTAAACAAGCACTAAATCGCGGCGTGGGTTTGGCAAAAAGGCCGAGTTATAGTGTGTTGAACAGTGGTAAATTACGCTCCACTTTGGTGACCAATAACACACAGTCGATACCTGATAACGTGGAGTGGCAAGATTGGCGTCAGCAACTGAATTGCATGTTGCGGCGGTTATCTTGACGATAATGAGCGTGACTCACATTTTGCTTTAGGCTGCTTTAATCAGCGTTAAGCGTTTACGTTGTCGCAGTGATTAACGCTGTCGAAAACAATAAGCCCGCCAATAATCAGATTTAAGCGACAGATGTAGACTATCCACATGAAACCATGGGCTGTGAATACGAATGCAGCTGGACTCAAGGCTCTTCTCAGCGCCGATGGCTTGCCTTAGTATCGTAATCACTTTGTTTATCTGTGGTTTTGTACGCAGCGGTTCAAGCCGTGAGTCTTAGTCTATTTTGCTTGATGTATGATGAATTTGTTCTAAATTCCCCTTGGATGACAATGGCATAATGCCAAGATATTTAATGCATTAAGGACGTTTCAGTGACAGACAAGACGACAATAGCACAGACATTGACCAAACAAGATCTATTGCAAGTGGTCGCGATTGCCAAAACGGCGGGCGATGCCATTATGACGGTTTATGGTCAAGATGACTTTTCGGTGAGCCATAAGGGTGACGATAGCCCCGTGACAGCGGCGGATTTAGCCGCGCACCACGTGATAGTGGCGGCATTGGCGCAGCAGTTTGTCGGTATTCCTATTATGTCTGAGGAAGCGGCGGATATTGCGTGGGATGAGCGTCGTCAATGGCAAACCTATTGGTTAATTGACCCTTTAGATGGCACTAAGGAATTTATTAAGCGCAATGGTGAGTTTACCGTCAATATTGCGCTTATCCATCAAGGGGTTGCAATCGCAGGTGTGGTATATGCGCCTGTGCTCGATACCTATTATTACGGCGCTAAGCATTTAGGTGCATGGCGTCAACAAGCGGGTCAAGAAAGTCCCTTATTGGGCGCTAAAGCGCCACGCGCGATGCCGATGATTGTTGGCAGTCGCTCGCACTTGAGCCCTGGTTTAGCGCAATATTTACAACAGTTTGGCGAGCATGACATCTTAAGCGTGGGTAGCTCGCTTAAGTTTTGTATGTTGGCAGAAGGCAGTGCCGATCTGTACCCCAGACTGGGTCCTACCAGCGAATGGGATACTGCGGCGGCGCAAGCTGTGCTCGAAAGTGCAGGCGGCACAGTTGTCTGTTATGAGTCAGGTGAACCATTAACTTATAATCAAAAACCTGACGTTTTAAACCCTTATTTTATTGCCACAGCCCCAGGCTGGGTGAAATAACGACCGCCTAGCATCGATATTCGTTGATGAAAGGGCGGGCTAAACACTGGAGTAGTAATTCATGATGCGCATGGGCGTCGATTTAGGCGGAACAAAAATAGAATTAGTCGCACTGAGTGATGAAGGCAATGAGCTATTTCGCAAACGTGTGACGACGCCGCGTGACTATCAGGGCACGCTAGCTGCGGTGGCCAATCTGGTCAAGGAAGCGGAAGCGACACTCGGCGAGCAAGGCACAGTCGGTGTGGGAATTCCTGGTGTGGTATCGCCCTATTCAGGTTTAGTGAAAAACGCCAATTCAACGTGGATCAATGGTCATCCCCTTGATGTGGATTTAGGGGAATTGTTGCAGCGTGAAGTGCGGGTTGCCAATGATGCAAACTGCTTTGCGGTATCAGAGTCGGTCGATGGTGCCGCCGCTGGCGCATCTGTGGTGTTTGGTGTGATTATCGGTACTGGCTGTGGCGCTGGCGTGGCAATTAACGGCAAAGTGCACGGTGGGGGTAATGGTATTGGCGGTGAATGGGGTCATAATCCTCTGCCTTGGATGACCAAGGAAGAGTTTAATACCACCCGTTGCTTCTGTGGCAATCCCGATTGTATCGAGACCTTTATCTCTGGCACTGGCTTTGTGCGTGATTTTAATGCGGCATTGACGGCGGCGGGCACAGTGCGTGCTGCTGCAAAATCAGGTGCCGATATTATGTTGTTAGTCGATGAGGGGGATGCGATTGCGGTCGCTGCGTTTGATCGTTATATGGATAGGCTCGCTCGTTCACTCGCCCATGTGATCAATATGCTCGATCCCGATGCTATAGTGCTGGGCGGCGGTATGTCGAATGTCGCGGCGATTTACCCAAGATTACCGGCATTGCTGGCCCATTATGTGGTGGGGCGTGAGTGCCATACGCCTGTGGTGCAGAATCTTTATGGTTGTTCATCGGGTGTGCGCGGCGCCGCTTGGTTATGGGAAAAGTAATCTTTGCTTGGATATCTGTACTTATCTAGTGAGCTTATTCAGCTTTGAAATCAATGCTTAATGGCCTATACGTTTTATAAACATTAGCCCAGCAAAACGCTGGGCTAATGTTATCTGCTATGCGTTTAGCCGTATTTTGATGCTATGATTGCGCTCTTTTGGGTTGCTTGGCATGGACATCATGTTTTGGGTTAAGAAAGTTGTTTCACAGGGGATAATGCCGATTCCCTTTATCCTATTGTTATTACTCATTTCTATTCTGGTATGGCGCCGTCGGAGCATGGCGAAATACTTAGTATCGTGCGCCTTCTTTGTCTTACTCTTTTTAAGCAGTCAGCTGGGTGTGAATACCTTAGTGCGCCCATTAGAATCAGCTTACCCCATTAATTCTACGCCCATCGCTGGCGCCTGTTTTGTGATGGTATTAGGTTCGGCGCACTCGGATATTCAAGGTGCGACTGCGGTGCAATCCTTGTCTGCAGTAGCGCTTGCAAGGCTTAGTGAAGGTGTCAGACAACTTAATTTAGGCCAAGAATGTAAGTTGATTTTCAGCGGTTGGGGCGGTGAACTCACTCAATTTTCCCATGCTGAAATGATGGCGAATGCCGCAGTTGAACTGGGCGTCGATAAACGTCGGATCATTCAATTTCCTTTAGCGCGAGATACGATAGAAGAAGCGCAATATTTACAGTGGGAATTAGGCGAAGAACCTTTTCGCTTAGTCACATCGGCCACTCATATGCCACGGGCGATGGCTATCTTCACCGCTAAAGGTTTACATCCTGAAGCCGCACCAACGGATTTTATTGGGAGAGATGATTTTTGGTGGCGTTTGACGGCGGATAATCTAGTGGCCTCTCAGCGGGCGATTCACGAATACATTGGCCGTTTGTGGTTATGGTTAAAGACCGTAAGTTAAAAATGGCAAGTTAAGGGTGTGGTTTCCGAATTTAATCTAAAGATAGTGAGTGTTAACAGGAAGATGAACAATGACAATTGAGTCAGAAATAATGTCTGTGCGTCCTTTATCAAAACGAAATGGGTTAACCTTAACTTGGCTGGGCGGCTTAAGTTTGCTGCTGGGTTTGGGGCTTTTTCTGACGTGGCCGGCCTTGTTTGCCGTGGGGTTGATGTTTTTTAGCTTGGGCGCTATTTCACTCATTCTCGGTTTAGCCAAGGTGTATGAGCCGGAAACGACCCTAGCATTAGATGACAAGGGGCTGACCTATTTTCATCGCCGCGGCAAAGTGTCTATCGGTTGGGATAATATTCAAAGGGTCGATATCCCGCGGGTGACCAATGGATTAGATACCATAGAGTTATCTTATTTAGGTATTAAACTAAAACACTTAAATCCTATTTTGGACAATATCTCCCTGCGCTTAGCCACCGGCTTATTAACAGAGCAGCGGCCTTTATTGGTGACTGCAGCCTCGCAAGATGAAGACTTAGCGACTTTAGAAACTTATCTCGGCGCAGAGTTTGGTCCTTTGGTGATAGAAGGGGATCGTTATCGCGGTGTATTGGCGATGTTTGGGCATCGCTGCGTGATGTTAGATACGCGTTTAGGTTATCACTTGTATATTCCCCACGACAGTTTGGACAGAGAAGCTAAGGACTTTATCAAGCTGCTTAGGCAACGTATTGCACAAGCCAGTCGCTTAGCGGATTAAGCTTTACCGCAGTTATTAATACGATTGATATTTCATTTTTACGTGAAGATAATCGGTAATAAAAAAGGGGACCCTAAGGGTCCCCAATGAGTTGCAGAGATGAAGTTTGGGTTGTGCAGGGGCAACCCAAAGGTACTAGTACTGCTGTGCTACTCTGCGTGTACCTTATCTACGCCGTAGGTTTTTCCTTCAGCATGACAGGTCGCGCAAGATTCTACTGGTAGGTTAGGATCTGTCATTGCATCCGCTTCTACTACCGCACCGTTACTTCTAAAGTGAGCGACAGCTGCCGCATCAGAGTGAGCGTGACAAGTACGGCATGATTCAGCGACTGGGCTAATGTAGTAAGCACCTACTTTGATTGAGCGTTTGCCTGAAGTTAAACCACCGTCAGTTGCAAACAGTTTGGCATTGTCTTTATGACAAGCCGCACAATCTGTTTCAACAGCTGGATAACCGAACAAACCACCTTTCGCATCGCGGAAGATACCTTCTACTACACCGAAGTTACCGCTGTGGAAACGGTGAGCAACTGTGAATAGGTCTTTGTTATTGAAGGTCACTTCAGGATTAACAACTAACTTACCATCATCGCCTTTATAGCCAGTTGCACCGTGGCCAGAAGCGCCTGTGGTGTCGTTATGGCAGTGCATACATTGGTCGAAGGTGTAAGCGCCGTGTCTTGAACCTTTTGCATAATCTAAGGTGCCATGACAAGCATTACACTTAGTTTCTGCGACTGTGATACGAGTAGGATCAGTCATACGGGCTTTAGTGACTGCGCTACCATCAGGGCTATAGAATTTCACTGCAGCTTCGTTACCGATAGGGCTAGTTGGACCAAACTCTAAGTTTGTAGTATTACAGCTAACCACTTTACCCGCTTTAGCACAGAAGTTGGCTTCTGAACCTACGTAGAGAGTGCCCACAGCTTGCGCATCTGGGATATCTTTAACGATAGTTAACACGCCACCAGC
This sequence comes from Shewanella baltica, assembly GCF_900456975.1. NCBI lineage: Bacteria > Pseudomonadati > Pseudomonadota > Gammaproteobacteria > Alteromonadales > Shewanellaceae > Shewanella > Shewanella baltica. The sequence continues at coordinate 3,031,815 of NZ_UGYM01000002.1, read as the reverse complement.
AAGTGTACCGTTTTCCAGTTTCAGGCTGATTGCTGCAGGTTTAACATCTCTCCAAGAGTATACAGTACCGTCAGTGGCCACATTACCGATCAATAGACCATTAGCGACAAACATCGCTGTTGGGTTAGTGGTCGCGTTGTAGGCTGTTAACGATGTACCATCAGCAATTGGCGCACCATTTAAGGTGACATTGGCTGTTAAGGTTAAGGTTTTCATGCCTAGAGTAGCTGATGGAACTGTTGTAGCACTGGTGAAGTCAACTTTGAACAGAGATGCATACTCTGCACGTTTACCAACACTATGTACCACCGCAGGTGACAAGTTACCTGTGCCGTGGCAAGAACTACATTGAGTATCATCTGCTTGAGCTAGGGCAAATTCAGAGTGGTTTTCACCAGTCGCAAAGTTGACTGTCATATGGCAGCCTACACAAGCTTGGGCGTAAATAGTGTTATAGCTAGGTTGGTCTGTAGTATGACAAGAAGTACATTCTTTCAGATCAGATGGGAAGCCAATTTCACTCCATTCTTTAGCGGTATTATTGCTAGTATCGAAGTTTGCTGCGTTTTCTGCGCCAGAGTGGATCCTGTGGATCATAGGTGCAAAGTCAAATATCAAACCTGCGGCTAGATCTGCATCACTTGGGATTTGATCTGGGTTATGACAGGTCACACAATTTTTAACGCCTTGGTAGTTATGGTGGGCTGAAATATTGGCGATATGGCCATCTGCTTCACCGTGACATTTTTCACAGGCTGCGCTACTGACGGTATCTTTACCTGACGATGCAAGTTCATCAGTGGCAGGGATAAAGTCAACGGGTACAGATAAAATCTTGTCAGATAAGGCTACGCCTGCACTGTCAGTGACGTTGTAAGCACGTAGAAATATTCTGTGTACTGCATTTGGATTATCATTGGGATTAATGATTGGCGCTGCGCCATCATGTGCCCAAGTTGCAGTGTAAGTGCCTGGTGTTGCTGTATCTTCGGTTAAAGTACAAGCATTTTTAGTACCGTTAAGACCATCTAAGGTACAAGTTAGCGAAGTACCTGCGGCGTTCGCCATGGCATTGTTTTGCCATTGAATAGGGGCGCCAGTACCTGAGGTATTTTCATTTGCCGTTAAAGAATAAAGCGCAACTTTATCGAGTCCTGTAAAAGGAACATCTTTGTTAGCATTTTTTCCGGTAACAGTAAATTTAACGCTGAAGCCTTCACTGCTGGTCACTTTAATGTCCGCTGGACTTAAAGTGAAAGCCAGATCAGTAATAGATTGAGCAGTCGTTGCGAAGGAGCCCGCAGGGGTTCCGGGTGTACCTGGTGTTCCGGGAGTGCCTGGTGTTCCGGGTGTACCTGGTGTGCCAGGTGCCCCATCTTGACCATCGCTTCCGTCCCCGCAGGCGGTAAGACTTAAGGTACTGACGAGAGCCAGTGCCAGTAGAGATTTATTGTAGTTTTTCATCATCGCGTCCCTTTTTCTTTCTATAAGACTGCGTGTGCAGTGCCTCTAATATAGGAGGATTCACCTACTTATAAAGTGGTATTTGCAAGTTTGTATCTGATATGTGAACGATGATTTAACAAACGTGAATGGGAATTCTAAAATTTGCATTTTGATATTTTAAATAATGAAATTCAGCTGGAAAGCTATGATGGGCATCACAATTTTTATTTTTTAACTTGGGCTTCAGTGAAGAATTCATTTTCGGTTAAGCAAAATACACGAGGCTAAGATAGCCTAAATCTCAGTGATGGAATTGACGTTTTAAGCATCAAAGCGACGGGGGAAATAAGCGGTACTGTCGTCTGAGGATTAGTCTTGTTAAGAGAGAAAATATAGATGAAATTTTGCGGTTTAAAACTTGGATATCTTACTGTCTAAACCTCGTTTAACATCGACTTATCGCAATGATGTAAACAAGGTTTAGTGAATGATATATCCACGAGCTTGGCTGAGCTTATTGTCTCGCGTTAGCGTGCGGGGTCGAGCGCGGCAAGTAAGGAACGCACGACAAGCGCGCTTTGACTCTGGCTGTATCGCCGATGAATTGCAGGCTTTTCAATGAGATAATATTGTGGCGCCATCATAGTATCGTGGAGTCGATTGAGCTCTATATCGCTTAGGCGTTCTAAGTGTAATCCGGGCATGTGTTTTACTGTGTGCATATCAATGCTGGAACAAAAAGCCACACTCTTCATGGTGAGTAAATGGGCGTACCATTCCTCCCTGTCTATGACTTTATCCACCGCTGGCAGCAAGAGGCCTTGGCGCTGGCAGAATAATTCTAAGGGGTCAATTTTGCTATTAAAGCCCTTCACTTCTTGGTACAGGAATGGATGGCGACAGATTTGCTCTAAGGTAATATCGGATTCAATCTGCCACAGAGGATGTTGTTTGGCGGCAACGATATAAACGCCATTGACTGAGCCTAGTTTGGTATAGCTTAATTCTTTATTTTCAGCACTTTCTAAGGTAATACCAAAATCCAGCGCACCTGCGTGGATTAACTCAGCGCTATTTTCTTGCCATTTATGTAAACGTATTTGTCCTAGCGCTTGGGCGACGTCCGGCGTGCTTAATTGTGGCGCTAAAAAGCTCAATAGCCCATTACAGGCGGCAATATGCAGCGGTAAATCGGCATTAATGGCTGCATTTTGTATCTGAGTTGCAGATTGTTCGAGGTGATAAACCGATTCAGTAAACTGGCAAATAGCCACATACAGGCTTTCTGCTAGGGGAGTGGGCTTTAGCCCCTGTTGACGGCGATAAAACAGTTCATCGTTAAAGGTCAGGCGTAATGCGTTGAGGCAGCGGCTAATTTTCGGTGCAGAAACATCCAGCGCTTTGGCGGCACTGTTCGCGTGCCCAGTGTCGAAAATACTTTTAAATACCAGCAAGGTAAAAACATCAAGTTCACAGATTTGTTTGAGTAATAAGTTGCTCATTTTGTATTTTGCCCTGTATGAGTCTTAACTATTCTTTGCGGGGTTATTAAGGGCATTCTGTGGCTCTGACTCTGCTCCTTGCTATTACCCGAACCGCCGCGGTTAGCCGCTAAGATTAACAGCAGTCGTGCGGATTAACTGTGATCACTCTCGGCAAAATAACAATTATTTAACCATTGTAAAGCGTGCTATTTCGCAGGCAGTTATTTGGTTTGTAAGTGAAGGGCTTTGAGTCGGGGTATTAAAAAAAGATCGAGCTAAAAATACAAGCTCGCCTAAGTGGGTGAGCTTGCGAGTGTCATTTATTCGCCGTTTTAGCGAGATTCTATAACATCGTTTTGTACGTGCGATAAGTTACGATTGTCTGTTGCAGGAGTGTGGCCTATTGCATGGGAATAAATGGTTGGCGCATCTTCTTTAATCCGCATGCCGATAAATTGGCCGCCCTCAAGAATTTGCATTGAAGTACTCGCCACTTCACCATCGACAACGCCATTACGCTGGATCACTAAACGCTCACAAATGAGTCTGCCTTTGAAGTGTCCGTCAACGATAAATTCATGGCACTTTACTTCGCCTTGAATCGTACCGCCTTGTTCTATTGTGATATTAGCCTCAGAAAGCAGTTGACCTTGGATATCACCGCCAATAAGCACATCGCCCGTTAATTCGATGTTCCCCGTGAGTTTAGTGCCTCGAGAAATAAAGCTAAAAGAGGGACTTTTTTTAGGGGGGAAGAACAGTTTTTTTACAAACATCATCATAAATCAACTTAATTCGAGAAGGGATTAACTGAGTTCAATAGAGGCGCGATACTAGCGTAAAACGGATGATAAGCACAGCTTTGTATGGGTAATGCGATGGCTTTGCTGCATTAAGTCGGTCGGGTTATTTCAATGGTCTTGCTAGGGCAGGGAGCCACACAGGCGCCGCATCCGGTACAAAGTTCAAGGTCTATTTGCGGACGTGGAGCTTGGCCAATATTGAACACAAAACTGATGGCTCTTGGTTCACAGGCATCCTTACAACTTTGGCACCAGATCCCTTGAAAGGTTAAACAGCTCTGTTGAATATGGGCTTGATACGACCAAGGTGTTTGGGCTAAATCGAAGATATGCTCAGGGCAAGCCTTAGCGCAAAGCATACAAAATGTGCACTCATTGTCTTTAAAGGAGACTTCAGGAAATCCGCCATCGCCTTTGATGATGATCTGGGTTTCACACACCTCAACACAGGCTGAACAGCGCGTGCACACATCGGTGAACTCGATATCATCACGCACCCAAGGGGGCCTCAAGGCATTATCTTTACGGCGGCGAAAGAGGTTACGACGACTGTGATTAATACTTTGAGTCATGTTGCTCCTCGAACTGTTAGTTATTCAAAGTGATGGGTGTATTCACAGTGATAAAGAAAAATGGCTTGGGATATTTCCACAAGCCATTCAATTTGTTAGCCGTTATAACCATTGGGATTAGTCGATTGCCAATGCCAGCTACTGTTGGCCATATCTGCTAGCGTATGCGTTGCTTGCCAGCCGAGATCTTCCCGTGCATGGGTTGGATTGGCGTAGCAGGCGGCAATATCCCCCGGGCGACGTGGCGCAATTTGGTAGGCAATAGGCTTACCACAGGCTTTTTCAAAGGCATGAACCATGTCTAAAACACTATATCCTTGGCCTGTGCCTAAGTTATAGGTGACCAGACCTGGTTTAGTGGCCAATTTAGCCAGCGCTTTTAAATGGCCATTGGCTAAATCCACCACATGGATATAGTCACGCACGCCAGTCCCATCATGAGTCGGATAATCATCACCAAACACACTTAAGGCGGCACGTTTACCCACGGCAACCTGCGCAATAAAGGGCATTAAGTTGTTAGGGATATCGTTAGGATCTTCGCCGATTAAGCCACTGGCATGGGCGCCGACCGGATTAAAATAACGCAGACGAGCGATATTCCAGCTTGGATCGGCATTGTGTACATCTGCCAGTATATGTTCAACCATCAACTTAGACTGACCATAGGGATTGGTCGCTCCAGTGGGAAAGTCTTCGGTGATAGGCAAACTGGCTGGATCGCCATATACAGTGGCCGATGAGCTGAAAACGAGATTTTTCACCTTAAACTCCGCCATAACTTGGCAGAGGATCAGGGTTCCTGTGACGTTATTCTCATAATACTTAAGGGGATTCGCGACAGATTCACCCACAGCTTTTAATCCCGCAAAGTGAATAACCGAATTGATAGCATGATCGTTAAACACTTTCTGTAATAAGGCTTTATTGAGAATATCGCCTTGATAGAAAATGACCGATTTACCAGTGATCCGCTCGACTCGATTTAAGGCCTCTATGCTCGAATTAGACAAGTTGTCTAACACAATCACGTCATTGCCAGCATTGAGCAGTTCTACTACTGTGTGAGTGCCAATATAGCCAGCACCACCGGTCACTAAAATCGTCATTACTTCATCCCTTTTACAACGGTTTTTAAATATTGCGCAAAATCTTCACCGATTTCGCTGTGGCGCAGGGCGTATTCAACGTTCGCGCGCATATAACCTTGTTTGTTACCACAGTCGTGGCTCTTACCTTCCATATAATAAGCGTTCACGGTTTCTTGTTTCATTAACATAGCAATTGCATCCGTTAATTGAATTTCATCGCCCGCGCCCGCAGGTGTTTTAGCCAGTAGTGGCCAAATGCTGGCAGGTAACACATAACGGCCTACAACGGCTAAGTTAGATGGCGCTTCATCCACGGCTGGTTTCTCAACCAATTCAACTAATGGCTCAGATTCACCAGGTTGTAAATCATGGCCATTCACATCAGCAATACCGTACTGATTGACGACGTTGTGCGGCACGCCTTCAACCATGATTTGACCCACTTGGGTTTCATCAAACAGGGCAACCATAGCGGCTAAGTTATCGCGACGCAGATCACAGCTGGCTTCATCGATGATCACATCCGGCAGCAATACTGCAAATGGTGCATCGCCGACGACAGATTTCGCACACAAAATTGCGTGGCCTAACCCTTTCGCCTGAGATTGACGCACGCTGATGATAGTGACGTCTTTAGGGCAAATAGATTGTACGGCTTCGAGTAACTGACGTTTAACGCGGCGCTCGAGTTGGGCTTCTAATTCGAAACTGGTATCGAAGTGGTTTTCGATAGAGTTTTTACTGGCGTGGGTCACTAGGACAATTTCTTTGATCCCAGCAGCGATAGCTTCACTCACCACGTATTGGATCAATGGCTTATCGACAACCGGTAACATTTCCTTTGGAATCGCTTTGGTCGCTGGAAGCATACGAGTGCCTAAGCCTGCGACGGGAATAACGGCTTTACGAATTTGATGTTGTTTCATTGCGAACCTTTTAGGTCAAGGAGATGCGATTAATGGCCAATATTGTAAATGACCTGCACAGAAAAGCTATTTACAAACACTAAAAAATTGAGGAAATCTAAGTATTTTAACGGCAAATTCAGGCATAAGTTTTAGCAAAGGTAGCACAGTGGATCTAATCCAGCATTCATGGCGTGTACCAATAGGGTGATTTTAATGACCTTGTAATATTTGCTTTACGTTTACGTCACAGTAGCGGCACAAGAATAAAGTGTGAGGGAGTTAACAAATTTAATGCCTTAGACCACTATGGAGTCATGAGTGTTAGCCACCAAGTGAAGATTATGACGAAAGGAACAGAGTACATCGCTCACAGAGCCGATGACACTGGGTTTATCCATTACCCGCAAGAAGAGCACGATATTTGGCGTCAGCTTTACGCTCGTCAAGCCGTTAATCTCCCCGGTCGTGCCTGCAAGGAATATCTGCAAGGGCTCGATGCCTTGGGTATGCCAAAGGATCGCATTCCGCAACTTGCCGAAATTGATGCGGTATTACAAGCGACCACTGGTTGGAAAACGGCGGCGGTACCTGCGTTGATTTCCTTCGGCCGTTTCTTTGAATTACTGGCAAATAAAGAGTTTCCTGTTGCCACCTTTATTCGCCGCAAGGAGGAGTTTGATTACTTGCAAGAGCCAGATATCTTCCATGAGATTTTTGGCCACTGCCCTTTGCTCACCAATCCTTCATTTGCCAATTTCTCTCATATGTATGGCCAGTTAGGTTTACATGCCAGCAAAGAGGAAAGGGTATTTTTAGCGCGTTTGTACTGGTTTACGGTTGAGTTTGGTTTACTACAGCCTAAAGACGGCGCCTTATGCATCTATGGCGGCGGCATTTTAAGCTCTCCCGGGGAAACCTTGTATGCGATGGAAAGTGATGTGCCAGAGCGTCAACCCTTTGATTTGTTGGATGTGCTGCGCACCCCATATCGGATCGACATTATGCAACCGATTTATTATGTGATTGAGCATATTGATATGCTGGATGAAATTGCCAAGATGGACATCATGGGTTACGTCACTAAGGCCCGTCAGTTAGGTTTATTTGCTCCTAAGTTTCCGCCAAAAGCCAAGGCGAGTTAGCCTCGATTAGATTGATGAGTTGACTCGTTATTTGGCTGGCATCTAATTTAGCCATCTGATTGAGTGATGTGATTTAAGTTATTAATAGAAAATGAGTAAAGTGCAACTGAATATCCCTATCAATGTTGCCAAGAGGAGTATGTATGACAGCGTTATCGAATATGAAATGTGAAGCGTGCCAAGCCGACGCACCTAAAGTGACCGATGAAGAATTGGCCGAACTTATTCGTATGATCCCCGACTGGGGCGTGCAAGTGCGTGACGGCGTAATGCAGCTTGAGCGCGTTTACAAGTTTAAAAACTTTAAACTGGCGATGGCATTCACGAATAAGCTGGCAGATTTAGCGGAAGAAGAATTCCATCATCCAGGCATTTTCACTGAATGGGGCAAAGTGACTGTCACTTGGTGGTCACACTCTATTAAGGGTCTACATAAGAATGACTTCATCATGGCAGCCAAGACAGACCAGTTATTAGTCTAATTAATTCGCCAATTTAATCAGCATCTTAATCTATTTTTCGATGCTGATTTTTTCTTCCTGTTACAATTCAACTGTAAACTAGGCTTGCCACTTTCTGTTTAACCTTCTAACGTATATGGGCTCTGCTATTTACCCTCATCGCTGACGTTTTCGTTAAGGTAACAACTTGCCTAGCAAGCGTCATTTTTGTTGTAAAGCTTAAGGCGAAAAATAGCTCTGCACGGTTTATCCCCAAAATTCGAATCAAAAAAGGGAATATCAGTCATTATGCGCTTGGAAGTCAGCTGTCAGGATCGTGTTGGTTTAGCCAAAGATATCTTAGTCGTGTTAGAGCGTTATGGTATTAATTTAATTGCCATTGATGCCAGTAACCAAGGATTCCTGTACTTACAATTTGCCGAAATCAGTTTTGAAACCTTAAGTGCCTTGATGCCGCAGATCCGCAAAGTGGAAAGTGTCCACGATGTGCGTACGGTTTCGTTTATGCCCTCAGAGCAAGAACATTACGCCCTTAAAACCCTGCTCAAAACCTTACCCGATTCCGTTTTCTCCATCGATGCTAAAGCGCGTATCCGTATCGTTAACGAGTCCGCCTTGCTCAATATCGGCATGGGTGAGCACGAAGTGCTCGAAGAGTCGCTCAATCATTGGGTGCAAGGTTTTAATTTCAGCCGATGGTTGAGTGAAAGCCAAGTCTTACCGCAAGCGGCGAGGGTACAAATTGGTCCAAACGAATATCTAGCCGAAATGCTGCCGATTTACCTGCCCGATGAGGATGAAAAAACCATCTTAGTTGGCGCTGTTGTGTCGCTAAAATCCCCCGCGCGGGTTGGAAAACAATTTAACGCGCTGCAGAATCAAACCACTGGCTTTGAAAATGTATTAGCCAGCAGTGACAAAATGAAGGAAGTGCTTAAGCAAGCGCGGCGGATGGCCCAGCTCGATGCGCCTTTATTGATCACAGGTGAAACGGGTACTGGCAAAGAATTAATGGCTAGAGCCAGCCACGATGCCAGCATGCGCCGCGAGAAACCCTTTATCGCCATTAACTGCGCCGCTCTGCCCGACAGCGCTGCCGAAGAAGAACTATTCGGTTATGTCAGTCAGGGCAAAGTCGTTAAACGGGGTTTCTTTGAAGAAGCCAAGGGCGGCACAGTATTTCTCGATGAAGTGGCTGAGATGTCCAAGGCCGCTCAAGTTAAGCTGCTTCGTCTATTGCAAGATGGCACCTTTAGACGTATTGGCGGCGATGAAGAAGTCCGTGCCGATGTGCGGATCATCTGCTCAACCCAGAAAAATTTAGCCGAACTGTGCCAAACCGGTGAGTTTAGGGAAGATTTGTACTATCGGATCCATGTGCTGAGTTATCACATACCGTCACTGCGCGAGCGTAAAGTCGATATCATTCCACTGACGGAAATGTTCCTCGAACATTATAGCCAACAGTTGTCTAGCCCAGTGCGGCGGATTTCGGCCCAGTGCCGTGATCATTTGCTCACCTACGCTTGGCCAGGTAACGTACGCCAATTAAAGAACGCAGTATTTAGAGCTGTGTCTATGTGGGATGGTTCGGCCGAGTTGACGGTAGAACAATTAAAACTGCCGTCCTACGCCGAAGGTTTTGGTTACTTTGACAATGAGTTTGAAGGCAATCTCGACGATGCGATGAAGCAGTTTGAGGCGAGTCTGTTGCGCCGATTATATCCTGCCTATCCGAGCACTCGGCAGTTAGCGAAAAAGCTCGGGGTGTCGCACACCGCTATTGCCAATAAGCTGCGTGAGTACAAGATAGCCAAGCGTCGTTAAGCCGTGTCTTGCTAGGTTGACGCGATAGATGTAACAGTATCGTTCCACTTAGTTGCCGACTTTTCAGGCATATTGCTTACCGAGATATTGATAAGCGGCAACTAGGTTATAAACGTAATGATTAGTTTACGAAATGTGAAATAATTGACCCAAATGTGATTTGGGTCACGCTATAGGAATCTGCGTCAGCTTCGGGTATTTCTACGCGCAACAAATACGTTAAAGCAAGCAAAAGGGCGTGCCTCTGTTGGCGCGGAGTGCGTAACGTGTGCGCCCTTAATGAGTCAAAGAGTCCGATTAAAATCGCCGAATATAAGCTGAATGACGCCGCGCGTTTTCCAGCACAATAAAATTGTACGCCTAGCCTTAGAAGCACTGGAGCCAATATGAAACTTGCAAGTTATAACAATGGTCGCCGCGATGGTCAGTTGATGTTAGTTAGCCGCGATCTCACTAAAACGGTTGCCGTTCCTGCCATTGCCCACACTATGCAGCAATTACTCGACGGTTGGGATTTACTGAAACCGCAATTGCAAGAATTGTACGACGCGTTAAATGAAGGCATGTTAGATAACGCCCAAGCGTTTGACGAAGCTAAGTGCTTGTCGCCACTACCGCGTGCCTACCAATGGGCCGATGGCAGCGCTTATGTGAATCACGTTGAGTTAGTCCGTAAGGCTCGCGGCGCAGAAATGCCTGAAACCTTCTGGACAGATCCGCTGTTCTATCAAGGTGGGTCAGACAGTTTTATTGCCCCTAAAGCCGATATTCCACTGGCGAGTGAAGACTGGGGTATCGATTTCGAATCTGAAATCGCGATCATTACCGATGATGTGCCTATGGGCGTGAGCAGCGACAATGCGGCTAAGCATATTAAATTGTTGATGTTAGTGAACGATGTATCACTGCGTAACTTAATCCCTGGTGAGTTGGCGAAAGGGTTTGGTTTCTTCCAATCTAAGCCATCGAGCAGTTTTTCACCTGTGGCAGTGACGCCGGATGAACTGGGCGCACGCTGGGAAGATTCGAAAGTGCATTTACCGCTGATCACCCATTTAAACGGTGAGTTATTTGGTCGTCCAAATGCGGGCGTCGATATGACCTTTAATTTCAGCCAGTTAGTTTCACATGTTGCAAAAACCCGTCCATTGGGTGCAGGCGCGATTATTGGCTCAGGTACTATTTCTAACTATGACCGTAGCGCAGGCTCTAGCTGTTTAGCGGAAAAACGTATGTTAGAAGTGATTGCTGAAGGCAAAGCCACTACGCCATTTATGCGTTTTGGCGATACTGTGCGCATCGAAATGCTCGATGACAACGATGTAACGATTTTCGGTTCTATCGATCAAAAAGTGGTTGAATACAAAGCCTAAGGCTTTCCCTTAAAGGGCTACATCGACTCAAACTAACGGGGCTTAATTGCCCCGTTTTTATACAGACTTTTATAAGGACATGAAAATATGAAGCTTTATGGTTATTGGCGCTCAAGCGCGGCGTACCGTGTTCGCATCGCCCTCAATCTTAAGGGTATTTCAGCCGAGCAGTTGTCTGTGCATCTTGTACGTGATGGCGGCGAGCAACATAAAGCGGCCTACAGTGCGCTCAATCCGCTGGAGTTAGTGCCAACCTTAGTGATGGACGATGAGTTAGATGCAGATGCATTGTCGCAATCCTTAGCCATTATCGAATATCTTGATGAGATACACCCACAGTCGCCATTATTGCCTGCATCGGCTCTTGAGCGTGCCCATGTGCGCGCCATGGCACTCACGGTAGCTTGTGAAATTCACCCATTAAACAATTTGCGGGTATTGCAGTATTTAACTCAAACCTTAGGGGTCGATGAAGCGGCTAAAAATACTTGGTATCACCACTGGGTTGCAAGTGGTTTTGCTGCCCTAGAAATCTTGTTGAAAAGGCACAGTGGTCGTTACTGCTTTGGGGATACAGTGACATTAGCCGACTTGTGTTTAGTGCCGCAGGTGTATAACGCTCAGCGTTTTAATGTGGATTTAACGCCTTATCCCAATATCATGCGCGTGTGGACTGAGTGTAATCAGCTAGAAGCTTTTGCCGATGCGGCCCCAGAGCGCCAAGCGGATGCTGTGTGATGCTTTGTAACGAATAGTGCGGATATAGTCTTTACGAATTGAAAGAATGGATGATGAGGCTTGCTTTGCGAGTCTTATCTCAGCGATGGAGTTTAAATGCTTTTCAGTAAAAAATGTCCGTATTGCAAAGGTAAACTCGGCGCTAAGGATGTGCCGATTAAGGAAGGACGCTGCTGCCACTGTGAACTGCCGATACGGTACAAATTCAATATAATAAAATGGATAATACTGTTCGTGCCCATTTATATTGTTAGTGTTAATCTGCTTGACAAAGATGTCTATGGTTTTTGGATTTATTTGGCGGTGATGGCACCTATTTATAGTCTCGTTTCTCTACTATGTCATGAGGTCGTAAAGTGCTCAGAAACCGATGGCGAAGTGGAGTAAGCCGAATGTCATTCCCGTGGTGTTATTTGATATTGAAGCGAACGATACTGTTATGAGTAATGTATGAGTCATGTTCTGGATGAGGCTATGAGTGAAGCAGAGCTAAAGCATCGATTACTCGAATGGATCGCTCAGGATTGCGAGCGGGTGAGGGCGCTTAAACTCGCGCTCCAATGCGCCAAAGTACACTCAATGCCGCAGTGGTGCCTTGCGGCGGGATTTGTCCGTAATCTAGTCTGGGATCGCTTGCACGGATTTGAGTTGAGTCCACTGAACGATATCGATCTGATCTATTTTTGCCCGTTAGATATCAGTCCCGAGCGGGATCTGGCAATTGAAACCTATCTTAATCAGCTTGCCCCTGAGTTACCTTGGTCGGTGAAGAATCAGGCGCGCATGCATGTTCGAAATCAAGACATGGCTTACTCATCTTGTGTTGATGCGATGGCCTATTGGCCAGAGCTTGAAACCGCAGTCGGGGTGAGCTATCAAGTTGTTGATGTAGAATCTGATACTCAGACTCAGACTAAGACTGGGACTCAGACTTGTGTTGGGATGAAAAATTATCCCGCGTCTTATGATATTGAGCTGGTGGCTCCTTTTGGGCTGAACTCCTTGTTTGCACTCAAACTGAGCGCCAATCCAAAGCGATCATTATCCGTGTTTGATCACAGAGTCGCGACTAAGGGTTGGCTAACTCAGTATCCCTTGCTTGAGTGTTGCCGCACAAGCTGATTTTCTCATTCACCCACTTTATATCTCTCATTCACTCCTAAACCGACTCAAGCATCTGACTCAATTCGTCCCATGTAATTTAGCGACTCAATATAGCGACTCAATATAGTTACTCACTAATTTAGACCGCTAACAGTATGGGTATCATCCTTAAGCCGTTTTGGTTCGGCCGTTTTCTGCTTCCATTCTTCCTCATTTAGTCCGAACAATTTGAACTTAATGGCCAAATCCCCCTCAGCTAAGTGCTTTTTATTGTTATTCAAATGTTAGTTTCGCTAATGGTGTCTACCTCTTGCTGTAGTCATTAGTGATGACTAATACAGAACTGAGCTCACAGAAAATAAAGGTGTACTGTCGATAAATGTTTGAATTTCGTGATTTAGATCCCATGGGTAGTACCTAGAAATGAGTATTGGCTATTCACTTTGATTTGGATCAATAAAGCAGTCGCGCTTCTCTGGCAGTGTAGGCGTCAATTGTTAAGGATGTAATTTAAAACAAAAACCTATGTTGTACATATGGAGTATGATGATGAACAAAAATACTGTTTCTACACTGATCGCTGCCACCCTTTTAGCTGCTGGTTTTTCTGCTTCTGTATCGGCTCACCAAGCAGGTGACATTATCGTTCGTGCGGGTGCCATCGTTGTTGCGCCAAACGAATCAAGCGATGATGTTGCTGGTAAAGGCGAGTTCCAAATCAGTAACGACACTCAACTGGGTTTGAACTTTGGTTATATGTTGACTGATAACTTTGGGGTAGAGCTATTAGCAGCAACGCCTTTTAGCCATGACGTTTCTTTGGGTGGGACTAAAATTGCTGAAACTAAGCAACTGCCGCCAACGCTAGTGGCACAGTACTATTTCGGTAATTCTCAATCAGTGGTTCGCCCTTACATTGGCGTCGGTGTTAATTACACTAACTTTTATGATAATGAGTTCACCAATGATTTAGGTGGTGCGTTAACTGACTTAAGCATGACCACGTCTTGGGGCTTAGCGGCACAAGCGGGTATTGACTATCAGGTTAACAAAAACTGGTTAGTGAACGCATCTGTGTGGTACTCGCAAATTAGCAGCGATGTCAAGTTTAAATTATCGGGTGACACTGTGGTTATTGGTACCGATATTGACCCATGGGTTTATATGGTCAGCGTAGGTTACACTTTTTAATCTACGGATCAGATAAGCGTAAAAAAGGAGCCTTAGGCTCCTTTTTCGTTTGTGCACTTTTATCCTGACATGTTCCACTCAGGTTAAGCCGACTTAGCGCTTTGGCTTTTTAGCCTTCCAGTGGCGAGTGTTATAGATAAATTCGGGTAATAATACGGTGAGCCAAGCGACGAGGCGCCAGCGTTTAGTCACATAGACGCGGCGTTTACCTTGCTTCATTGCTTTGATGATCTGTGCTGCGACTTGTGGCAACGGGGCAAGCCACATTGCACTTTGTTGCATGGCGGCTTTATCGAGTAAACCGAGTTGGATATCGGTAATCGTAATGGGTAACTTGAGGCGCTGGGCGTGCATACATAAGCCCTCAAGGTAATTCTGCCCAAAGGCTTTTGAGGCGTGATAGGCCACACTTGGGCCACCGCGCAAACCTGCGATAGAGTTTATTGCCGCCAGTTGTCCATAACCTTGCTCGCGAAATAGTCTAAATGCCGTATTGCAGATAGCGGCAAAACCTCGCACATTGACATCGATAATGTCTTGCTCTGGCAGCCAAGGCAGCTCAGGATCATAACTATTGAGGCCTGTATTGACTAAGACTAAGTGCGCACCGCCAAGACTCTGCCAGACGGATTCAAGTTGAGTGATAATGGCTTGAGGCTGTTCAATTTGAAGTGAAAATACTTGTACTTTTGTTGGCAAGGATAAGGCAAAATCGCGGAGTGATTCTGGATCTTGGGCGAATAAGACTAATTCAACCTGTTGATCTGCCAATTGCTTTGCAATTTCACGACTTAATTGTGAGCTAGCTCCCACAATTATTGCAGTTGCTTGGGTCATAGGTTTTTCGGCAACGAAATGGTGGCTTATGATAGGAAGATATGTTCGCCAAGACAAGATTTATAGCTTGGGCGTATGGACATCTAGAAGTCTTTATGTATGATTAGGAGAAACAAAATGAACAAATGGTTGCGTTTAAGCGCGTTGAGATTAACTGCTTTAGCATTAATGGCACTAATGGGTGTGTTATCGGGTTGTGCGACACCCAATGCTATCGTGGAGATAAAAGGCGAGACCTTGTATCGCGAACGGATTGCTCTGCCCGCCGAGGCTAAGGTCGTAGTGCAACTGCTCGATGTATCAAAAATGGATGTGCCAGCCATAGTGATGGCGGAGCGCGTACAACAAGGTGCAGCAACACCAACGCCATTCAGTTTTGCGATTGGCAGCGATCAGTTCCAACCCGGGCACACTTATGCCATAGGTGCACGGATAATGCTCGGTGATAAGTTATTGTTTATTAATACTCAAGCCTATCACATTGACCTCAATTCGACTGAGCCAATGACGATACTGCTAGAGAAAGTCGGTGGCTAGTTAGCCCGCTCAGAAGTGAGCTGACATACGCGCCGAATCCGTTGGTATTTACGAACAGAAGAGGCGCGGTATGCCGGTTAGAATTCCAGATCATCTGCCCGCAGCAGAAGTGTTAGAGTCAGAAAATATTTTCGTTATGTCCGAGACGCGGGCGGCTAATCAAGATATCAGACCGATGAAGGTGCTGATTTTGAACTTGATGCCGAACAAAATCGAGACAGAAACCCAGTTACTGCGTTTACTGGGCAACACGCCTTTACAAGTCGATGTGGATTTACTGCGTATTCACGACAAAGAATCCAAGCATACTTCCATCGATCACATGAATACTTTCTACCGTGACTTTGAAGCCGTGCGCCATAAAAATTACGATGGTCTTATCATTACAGGTGCGCCGCTTGGACAAATCGATTTCGAAGATGTGGTTTATTGGGACCATATCCGTGAAATCATCGACTGGTCGCAAGAGCATGTCACCTCAGTGTTGTTTTTATGCTGGGCAGCCCATGCGGGTTTGTATCATCTCTATGGTTTAAATCGAAAAGTATTGCCGCAGAAGCGTTCAGGCGTGTTTGTGCATCGCCGTACCTCTCAGCATTTCCCGTTACTGCGCGGTTTTGATGATGAATTTTTCGCACCCCATTCCCGTTTTGCCGAAATGGATGTCGAAGAAATTAGACAACATCCACAGCTGCAGCTATTGGCCGAGTCCGATGAGGCTGGGGCTTATTTGGTGTTGAGTCGGAATAATCGTAACTTGTTTGTGATGGGTCACCCTGAATATCAAAAGTCGACCTTAAACGAGGAATATCAGCGAGACTTAAGCCAAGGCTTAGACCCGAATGTGCCGCAGAATTATTATCGTAATGATGATCCTAAAGCCGTCGCCATTGCTCGCTGGCACAGCCACGGTAGCCTGCTGGTGAGTAACTGGCTCAACTATTACGTCTATCAGTTAACCCCTTACGACTTAAGCGATATGACGGCGATGACACCGTGGGAGTCGCGTTAAGGTTTTGTTTAGCCTTTTATGGTGATGTGGTCACATGGATGTGACTTTAGCTGATACCCAAAAGCACTTAATCTATCTCTCCCTTAGAGCCAACTTTCCACGTTTAACGGCGCTTAATCCCTGTCTTACTGTAAATCCTTACTGACATTTTCCACTGATAAAATCTGCACATTAGACCAAGGAATACTTGCTTTACGTTCGCGTAAACGTCAGAGTGGTTTTATTGTCGATTTTATTAAACGTCCCGAGGCTGGTACTAGGCTTCGTGGTCAATTTAGGTTGGAGCCTTCATGAGTACTGAACAGTTAAATCAAGATATCGTTATCGTTGCCGCTAAACGCACCCCAATGGGTGGGTTTCAAGGCAATTTGTCATCCGTAGCATCACCCATGTTAGCTGCGACGGCCATTAAAGGCTTGTTAGCGGAAACACAATTGGCGGGTGAGCATGTTGATGAAGTCTTGATGGGCTGCGTATTACCCGCAGGCTTAGGTCAAGCGCCAGCACGTCAGGCAACTTTGGGTGCGGGATTACCCTTATCCGTTGGTGCGACCACAGTGAATAAAGTCTGTGGCTCAGGCATGAAGACGGTAATGTTAGCCCACGATTTGATTAAAGCGGGCAGTGCCAAAGTGGTGATCGCAGGCGGCATGGAAAGCATGAGCCAAGCGCCGTATTTACTCGATAAAGCCCGCGGCGGCATGCGCATGGGCCATGGTAAAGTGTTAGATCACATGTTTTTAGATGGTCTTGAAGATGCCTACACGGGCGGTGCTATGGGGACGTTCGCCCAGAAAACGGCCGATGAATTTGGTATCACCCGCGAGCAGATGGACGCTTTTGCCCTAAGCTCGCTCGAAAAAGCCAATGCCGCGATTAACTCGGGTGCTTTTAAAACCGAAATCACGCCCGTCACAGTCAGTGATCGTCGTGGTGATGTGACTATCGATACCGACGAGCAACCCGGAAATGCCCGCCCTGAAAAAATTCCTACGCTGCGCTCAGCCTTTACCAAAGATGGCACTATCACAGCGGCAAACTCTAGCTCTATTTCCGATGGCGCAGCGGCATTAATGTTGACCTCGCGCGGCGAAGCTGACCGTTTAGGCTTAGCCGTGTTAGCCACCATTAAAGGCCACACGACTCACGCCCAAGAGCCTTCATTGTTCACCACTGCACCGGTTGGCGCTATGGCGAAATTGCTGGCCAATGTCGGTTGGTCAACGGATGAGGTGGATTTATTCGAAATCAACGAAGCCTTCGCTATGGTGACTATGCTTGCTGTGTCTGAGCTAGGTTTAGATATCGCTAAGGTAAACGTTAATGGCGGCGCCTGCGCCTTAGGTCATCCGATTGGTTGCTCGGGTTCACGTTTACTGGTGACCTTAATTCATGCATTGAAAGCCCGCGGCTTGAAGCGCGGTGTCGCCTCGCTGTGTATCGGCGGTGGTGAAGCGACGGCGATGGCCATCGAGGTTTAATCGCAACAGATTAGTTAAATCAACAAGACGGGGCTGGCAAGGGCAATCACTTCCCTTGAGGATAATCATAATATCGCACCGCCAGCCCATCACTCTACAAGGAAAGGATTGCAACATGACCACACAAGTAAAGCATTACATTGACGGTGAGTTTACCCAAGGTACGGGCACATCGCAGATTATTGTCACCAATCCCGCGAATAACTCGCCGATTGCCGTGATTAATGCTGCTACGAGCGAAGAAGTTCACGCTGCCATTGCTAGCGCCAAAGCCGCTTTCAAAACGTGGAAAGAAGTGCCAGTTTCTGAACGTGCGCGCGTCATGTTGCGCTATCAACATCTGTTAAAAGAACATCACGACGAACTTGCGACCATTCTTGCCCATGAAACGGGTAAAACCTTCGAAGATGCCAAGGGCGATGTATGGCGCGGTATCGAAGTCGCTGAACACGCCTGTAACGTGGCGTCATTATTGATGGGCGAAACCGTTGAGAACGTCGCGCGTTCAATCGACACTTATAGCTACACTCAACCACTGGGTGTGTGTGCCGGTATTACGCCATTTAACTTCCCTGCGATGATCCCGTTATGGATGTTCCCACTGGCGATTGCCTGCGGTAACACCTTCATTTTAAAGCCTTCAGAACAAGATCCAATGACGCCGCAGCGCCTTGTTGAACTGTTTGTTGAAGCGGGTGCACCTAAGGGCGTATTGCAATTAGTGCATGGCGACAAAACTGCCGTGGATATTCTGCTGGCAGACCCTGCAATTAAAGCCATTTCCTTCGTCGGTTCTGTGGCTGTGGGCCAGTATATTTATAAAACAGGTACCGATAATTTAAAACGCGTACAAGCCTTTGCGGGCGCGAAAAATCACTGCGTTATCATGCCTGATGCGAACAAACAGCAAGTGATCAATAACTTAGTTGGCGCCTCTGTAGGCGCGGCGGGTCAGCGCTGTATGGCGATTTCGGTTGCCGTGTTTGTTGGCGCCGCTAAAGAGTGGATCCCTGAACTCAAAGAAGCCTTAGCCAAGGTTCGCCCAGGTTTATGGGACGATAAGGAAGCAGGTTACGGCCCTGTCATAAGCCCTGCAGCTAAGGCACGCGTGCTGAAACTTATCAAGCAGGGGATTGATGAAGGCGCTGAGTGTTTGCTCGATGGCAGCGACTTTACCGTGGAAGGTTATGAGTCAGGCAACTGGATTGGCCCAACCATGTTCAATAAAGTCTCCACAGAGATGAGCATCTATAAGGAAGAAATCTTTGGCCCTGTACTGTGTTGCATGGAGTCGGACTCATTAGAAGCGGCCATCGAATTAGTCAATGCCAGCCCGTATGGCAACGGTACTTCTATCTTTACTGCCAGCGGTGCGGCTGCTCGTAAATATCAACACGAAATCGAAGTCGGCCAAGTGGGAATTAACGTGCCTATTCCTGTGCCATTACCTTTCTTCTCATTTACCGGTTGGAAGGGCAGTTTCTACGGCGATCAACATGCTTACGGTAAGCAAGCGGTACGTTTCTATACCGAGACTAAAACTATCACTTCACGCTGGTTTGAGTCCGATATCGCCGTGGCGTCTACGCCAAACATGAGCATTAACTTGCGCTAAGCTCGTTCGCTAAGCTTAGTGATTAATCGATAAACCACGGCGTCTTTACGGCGCCCAATTTATTAAATAAAAAGTGACCACAGAGTCATAGGAGAGCCAAATGGATTTTAATTTCAACGATGACCAACGCCAGTTTGCCGATCTTGCGCGCCAGTTTGCCGCGGAAGAATTAACCCCTTTTGCCGCCAAGTGGGATGAAGAACATCATTTCCCCAAAGACGTGATCCAAAAAGCCGGTGAGCTGGGTTTTTGCTCTCTGTATTCGCCAGAATCGGAAGGTGGCATGGGCTTATCGCGCCTCGATGCGTCGATTATTTTTGAAGAGCTCGCCAAGGGCTGCACTGCGACCACGGCCATGCTGACCATTCACAATATGGCCACTTGGATGGTGACGACTTGGGGAACTGAAACCCTGCGTCAGACTTGGTCTGAGCCGTTAACAACAGGGCAAATGTTAGCGTCCTATTGCTTAACTGAGCCGGGCGCGGGTTCAGACGCCGCATCTTTGCAAACCAAAGCGGTGCGCGACGGTGATGAGTATGTGATTTCAGGTTCGAAGATGTTTATCTCAGGTGCGGGCGCAACTGAACTATTAGTGGTGATGTGCCGCACAGGTCAAGCGGGGCCTAAGGGGATTTCTGCCATTGCCATTCCGGCGGATGCCGCTGGCGTTATCTACGGTAAAGCCGAAGATAAAATGGGCTGGAATGCCCAGCCGACCCGTCAAATTACCTTTGAAAACGTGCGTGTGCCAGTAGCCAACTTGCTCGGTGAAGAAGGTCAAGGTTTTGCCTTCGCGATGAAAGGCTTAGACGGCGGTCGTATCAATATTGCGACCTGTTCAGTCGGTACGGCGCAAGCGGCGCTGGAGCGTGCAACTCAGTATATGAATGAGCGTCAGCAATTTGGTAAACCTTTAGCGGCTTTCCAAGCACTACAATTTAAGCTCGCCGATATGGCGACTGAGTTAGTCGCAGCCCGCCAAATGGTGCGCCTTGCGGCCTTTAAACTCGACAGCAGCGATCCTGAAGCCACAGCCTATTGCGCCATGGCAAAACGTTTTGCCACCGATGTGGGCTTTCAAGTCTGTGATGCGGCGCTGCAAATTCATGGCGGATATGGTTATATAAGGGAGTACCCGCTGGAACGTCACTTCCGTGATGTGCGTGTGCACCAGATTTTAGAAGGCACCAACGAAATTATGCGCTTAATTATCGCCCGTCGTTTACTCGATGAAAATGCAGGACAAATCCTCTAAGTCCACTCGCAAGAAGTGTGACTTATCGGTTGGCGATAACATAAAAGGAGTCTATACAGATGGAATATTTAGTAGAACGTATCGAAGGCCATACGGCCATTCTGACGATGAATAATCCACCGGCAAATACTTGGACCGCCGAGAGTTTGAAGGTGCTCAAAGCTAAAGTGCTTGAGCTGAACGCGAATAAAGAAATTTATGCCTTAGTGTTAACGGGCCAAGGGCAAAAGTTCTTCTCTGCCGGCGCCGATTTGAAGCTGTTTAGTGACGGCGACAAAGGTAATGCGGCGACGATGGCAAAGCATTTCGGTGAAGCCTTTGAAACCTTAAGTCAATTCCGCGGTGTATCGATTGCCGCGATTAACGGTTATGCCATGGGCGGCGGCTTAGAAGTTGCACTGGCCTGTGATATTCGCATCGCCGAAATTCAAGCTGTGATGGCATTGCCTGAAGCGACCGTAGGTTTATTACCTTGCGCAGGTGGCACTCAGAATCTGACCGCATTAGTTGGTGAAGGCTGGGCTAAGCGGATGATTTTATGCGGTGAGCGCGTCGATGCGACTCAGGCATTAAATCTGCGTTTAGTTGAAGAAGTGGTCGAAACGGGCGAAGCGCTCAATGCGGCAATCGCGTTGGCCGTCAAAGTCGCTAACCAAAGCCCAAGCAGCGTCACAGCGTGCAAGACACTCATTCAAGCGGGCCGCACTATGGCGCGTAGCCAAGCGCTGCCGATTGAGCGTGAATTATTTGTCGGGTTATTTGATACCGAAGATCAGGCCGAAGGCGTGAATGCGTTTTTGGGCAAACGTAAAGCTGATTGGAAGAACCGCTAATGACTAATGTAGTAGATAACGTAAATCAGGCCACGACCACGCAAAACGTGGTTTTTCAAACCTTAGCCACCGCGTCCGGTAAGTTGATTGGGGTGGTGACACTCAATGTGGAAAAAGCCCTCAACGCCTTAGATTTAGACATGGTGCGTGCTATGACGGCGCAGCTCAATCTATGGAAGAAAGACTCGCTTATCGCTTGTATCGTGTTAGATGGCAGCGGTGAAAAGGCATTTTGTGCAGGGGGGGATGTGCGCGCTTTATACCATGCATCCATTGCCGCGAAGGGACAAGTGACTGAGGAGGCGAAGGTGTTCTTCGAAGAGGAATATCGCCTCGATTATCTACTGCATACCTTTGGCAAACCTGTGTTGGTGTGGGGCGACGGTATTGTGATGGGCGGCGGGCTCGGTTTGATGGCGGGCGCAAGCCACAGAGTCGTCACTGAAACTTCGCGCATTGCTATGCCTGAAGTGACGATTGGCCTGTACCCCGATGTGGGCGGCAGTTATTTCCTTAATCGCATGCAGGGCAAAATGGGACTGTTTTTAGGGCTCACTGCCTATCAACTTAATGCTGCCGATGCCTGTTATGTGGGCCTTGCGGATCATTACCTGAACCGTGATGACAAAGAACTGATGTTCGATGCCATGGCAACCTTAGATTGGAGCGATACACCGGCGCTTAATCATCAACGCTTAGATAGCATGATCAACGAGTTATCTAATCAAGTGGATATCCCTAAGGGTGAAAGTGTATTGGCGGACAGCCAAGATAATATCGACCGACTGATGGCGGGGAGTTTAGAGGATATTGTCACCCGTATGTCGACGTTAGCGTCGGAGGATGCTTGGTTAATGAAGGCGCGCGACACCTTCCTTGCTGGCAGTCCTATCAGCTGGCATCTGGTTAATATCCAATCACAACTAGGCACTAAGTTAAGCCTAGCTGAATGTTTTAAATGGGAATTAACCGCCAGCGTTAACGTGTGTGCCCATGGTGATTTCTGCGAAGGGGTTCGCGCACTCTTGATTGATAAAGACAGACAACCCCAGTGGCGCTTTAAGGATGTGAACTCAGTGCCTACCGCCGTACTTGAGCAAATATTGACTTCCCCTTGGGGCGAGTCGCATCCCTTTAGCCAACTGAGCTAAGCGTTGAGTTGATTAGCACAGATTTGAATAGTGCTGAGTGTATAGGCTCAGCCAAGCTTGCTTTACTCTGTGATAACGACAGCATAATCAACGGACTAGCATTATCACTACACTAAAAAAAGAACAGCACACAGGAGTGACAGCATGAGTACAGTAGCATTTATCGGTTTAGGTAATATGGGCGGCCCAATGGCGGCCAATTTATTAAAAGCGGGCATGACGGTTCGTGTATTTGATTTAGTCCCAGAAGCCATGCACAGCCTTGCCGAGCAAGGGGCTTTTGTTTCTAGCACGGCCTGCGGCGCGGCGGCGGGTGCCAATGTGGTGATCACTATGCTGCCTGCGGGCAAGCATGTGAAAAGTTTATATTTAGGCAATGGCACAGACAAAGGACTGCTCGAAGTGGTTGCGGGTGATACCTTACTGATCGATTGCTCGACCATCGATGCGCAAAGCGCGCAATTGGTAGCGGCCGAAGCGGCTAAAAGCGGCATAGAGTTTATGGATGCACCGGTTTCTGGCGGCACAGCAGGCGCGGCGGCGGGTACTTTAACCTTTATTTGTGGTGGTTCCGATAGCGCTTTTGAGCGGGGTCAGCCAGTGCTTAAAGCAATGGGGGTGAACATATTCCACGCCGGTGGCCCAGGTGCGGGACAAGTCGCTAAAATCTGCAATAACATGCTGTTATCTGTGTTGATGGTCGGCACTTCTGAGGCGTTGCAAATGGGCATTGACCATGGTCTCGATCCTAAAGTCTTGTCCGACATTATGAAGGTTAGCAGTGGTGGTAACTGGACCCTCGAAAAGTATAATCCATGCCCAGGTGTGATGGAGACTGTACCTTCTTCTAAGGGCTATCAGGGCGGCTTTATGGTAGATTTGATGGTTAAAGATCTCGGTCTGTCCCAAGAAGCCGCATTATTGAGCAACTCCAGCACGCCAATGGGCGCTTTAGCCCGCAGCTTGTATGTGAATCATGCAAGACAAGGCAACGGCCGCCGAGATTTTTCCAGTATTTTTGAACAATTTGCACAACTTAAAAAATAGACATAGTTAACAAGGGATAACCAGATGGATTTAAAAGATAAGGTTGTCGTCATTACTGGCGGCGCGGGTGGCTTAGGTCTGGCAATGGCGCAAAATTTTGCGCAGGCGGGTGCTAAGATAGCGCTTATCGACGTGGACCAAGAAAAACTCGAGCGAGCCTGTGCTGAGCTTGGATCGGACACTGAAGTTCAAGGTTATGCCTTAGACATTACCGACGAAGAAGACGTCGTGGCAGGTTTTGCCTATATTCTCGAAGATTTTGGCCAAGTGAACGTGTTAGTGAACAACGCCGGCATTCTGCGTGATGGCCTGTTAGTCAAAGCCAAAGACGGCAAAGTCACCGACCGTATGTCTTATGAGCAATTCCAATCTGTGATCAATGTGAACTTGACGGGCAGCTTCCTCTGCGGTCGTGAAGCGGCAGCGGCCATGATTGAATCCGGTCAAGCGGGCGTGATTGTCAACATCTCTAGCCTAGCGAAAGCGGGCAACATGGGTCAGTCGAACTATGCCGCCTCCAAAGCGGGCGTTGCGGCCATGTCTGTTGGCTGGGCGAAGGAATTAGCACGTTACAATATCCGTAGCGCAGCGGTTGCACCGGGCGTTATCGCTACTGAGATGACGGCGGCAATGAAACCTGAGGCGCTGGAGCGTTTAGAGAAGCTAGTGCCAGTAGGACGCCTTGGTCATGCCGACGAGATAGCTTCCACCGTACGCTTTATTATTGAGAACGACTATGTAAATGGTCGCGTGTTCGAAATCGATGGTGGTATCCGTCTGTAATGACGATATCTTATTGATATTCATAAAAACCGAGCTGAGGCTCGGTTTTTTATTGCGTAAAGAAACATAATGGCATTTTGAACTCAGTCTTTGGATTTATTTAGATTTCACTGTTGGAGTTGACATTTAGTTGTTAACCTTCAACAATCGCCCTCCAGTTTTTTTACATAACTTTACATACATGTTTGTCGCATGTAATGGAGCTTAACATCCGGATGTCTTGGCAGGATAAAGCCCTCTGGCTTGAGAAAATCACTAAACGCATGATGTTAATCGTGGGTGTCCTAGGGTTGATTGTGATCTATTGCGGGTTCTTTTTTCTGCTCTTCAGTGGTCGCTCTGTGGCCGTGATCCCGTGGTTTTTCCTTATCTCACCTTGGGTGTGTATTTATTTTGGCTTAACGCAAGTACAGCAAGTGCAAGTGGTAAATTGGTTCTTAAAAAAATTTAAAAAATAACCAATTTCTGCAAGTTCCTATTTTGTTTCGGTTTGTGCAGTTGGCAAACATTGGGGAGAAACAATGAAGTTACATGGATATTTATGGGTGCTAGGGAGTTTGTTTTGTTTGGGGGCTTGCGAGCGCTCGAACAAAGAAACACCGCATCTTAGTGATAATGGTGAGCGTATTGTTGCGCCCTATGGCAGTTGGCTGTCTCCCTTATCGGCGAATGATGTATTTGAACAGGCCGATAATGTCGCCGAGTTACAAAGCGTAGATGGGGCGATTTATTTCTCTGAATCCGATGGTGATAAGCAAGGCCAAGTAGGGATTAAGCGTCTCGATAAAAAGGGCAATATCGCCGACGTCGTGCCGCCAAGCTTTAATGTTAAATCCGCCGTCCATGAATACGGCGGCGCCGCCTTTTTAGGGATAGGCCAGAGTTTGTTTGCCACTAAGGCACAGGATCAACTGTTTTATCGTTTCGCCCCTAATCAACCTCCACTGCCGTTAACGCCTAATGGCACCCGTCATGCTGACTGTATCGCTTATCCTAAAGGGTCGCGGATTATCTGTGTGCGCGAGGATCATCGCCAGCCCGGTGAGCCCAAGGCGAGCCTTGTGACAATCAATCTTAACTTTGCCGGCGAAGGCGATACCTTTGTCTCGGGGCATGACTTTATTTCTTCGCCTGCCATCTCGCCCGATAACAGCCAACTGGCGTGGATCACGTGGGAACATCCCTATATGCCATGGGATAACAGTATTCTCTGGCTTGGCGATCTCGACCGCAAAGGGCAACTGCACAATATTCGTAAGGTAAACACGCCTACGGATTCTTCCGTGACACAGCCATTATTCAGCCCTGATGGACAATTATATGTCGTGTCGGATATCAGTAACTGGTGGAATATCTATCGAGTCACGGCACAAAATACCTTAGCCCCAGTGCTGAACAAAAAAGCCGAGTTTGCCGTGGCCGATTGGTATTTAGGCAATCACAACTACGCCTTCGAATCCGAAAAAACCATCATTGCCAGCTATATGCTTGGCAGTCAGGCGGCGCTAATTCGGCTGCATTTGGATTCGGGTTTGACCGAGTCCTTAGCCGTCGATTTCGGCGAAATCACCCAAGTGATCAGGGGCGAAGATGCCGTTTATTTTGTTGGCGCTAAGGCAACGCCAGAGAAGGGTATTTATAAAGTCATCGGTCGCGGCACTGAGTTGGTGTATACGCCTAACTTGCCAAAGCTTGATCCCAATTATATTTCTCGGGCAAAAAATATTACCTTTAAAACCGGCGTTAACCAGCAAGCCTACGGTTATTTTTATGGGCCGGTTAACCCCAACTATACTGCGCCCCATGATACCCGCCCGCCGCTCATAGTAATGTTGCACGGCGGTCCAACGGCGCGGGCGAGTCTGGCTTATCGCAGTGACATTCAATTTTGGACCAGCCGCGGCTTTGCGGTGCTTGATGTTAATTTTCGCGGTAGCAGTGGTTTTGGCCGCGCCTATCGTCAGAGTATTTACGGAAAATGGGGCCAAGCTGATGTGGAAGATGCGGTCAATGCGGCCCGTTATTTAGTCGATAAAGGTTGGGTTGATGGACAAAAACTGGCGATTCGAGGCGTAAGCGCAGGTGGGTTAACTGTGATGTCGTCGTTGGCTTTTTATGATGTGTTTCAAGCGGGGGTAAGTTATGCGGGGATCAGTGATTTTGAACAGCTGGCCAAGAGTACCCATAAGTTTGAGACGGGTTATTTAGATCAGCTCATTGGTCCCTATGCGAACAATCAAGCCCGCTATAGGGAGTTGTCGCCGTTGTATCATCTTGAAGGCTTGAATGAGCCATTGTTAATTTTTCAAGGCTTGCGGGATCAAATTGTGCCGCCACAGCAGTCGCGACAAATTTATGAGGCGTTAAAAATCAGAGGTGTGCCAACGGCTTATATTGCCTATCAAGATGAGCCACACGGCGGTTGGAAGCCTGAGCACAGGGCCGCAGGATTAGAGACTGAACTCGCATTTTATGGACAAGTGTTTAACTTCACCCCTGCGGGTAAGCTAGCAACATTGGTGCTGGATAATGCTGCGGCGTTAAAGCCGACCTTAGTCCGCAATCAATAACGCAGTATTTACCGTTATTGCTCTTGGCCGTCGCTATTGCGACTGGCTTTGCGACAACACTCAGAGCCTGCATCGTGCAGGCTTTGGTCTTTTTGGGATTTGTCTTCGTCAGTCTCGTGGTCCTCATGGCTTAGGCTATCGATAATTGCGCAGTGTGGCTGATCGCCGCCTTGGCATTGGGTCACCATGTGGTGTAATTGCGCCCTAAGCTGTTGCAACTTATTAATTTGCTCTTCGACATAGGCAAGGTGAGTGCGGGTAAGTTGTTTAACATCTTCGGCATTCCGGCTTTCATTGCCCTTAAGGCCAAGCAAGGATTTGCAATCCTCTAGGCTAAAACCTAAGTCGCGACATTGATGCACAAACTTAAGCGCTTCAATATCTTGATGGCGGTAAACCCGATAACCCGCCTCATTGCGCTCGCCGCACACTAAGCCAATATCATGGTAATAACGGATACTCTTAACGCTCAAGCCCGTTTGTTTCGCCACTTCACCTATCTTCATCTTGACCTCTCCTTTGAGCAACTGAATGGTTTTTCGCCCAGCAATTAATTGTCGATGTGATCACATTGAGCAAATTCATCCTTGACTCTCCCGCAATGGGAGACTTTATCTTAGACCTATAGTGTAAAACATCAAGTGAGGGATCTCCCATGTCTATGACCAGACTCTATGTCGCCAATATGAATTGCGCTGGCTGCGTCGCGAAAATTGAAAAGGCGTTTGCCGCCCAAGCGGGCGTCGAAGCGCGTGTTAATCTCGCCGATAAACAAGTGACGGTAGAAGGTAAGATGAGCGCCGATACTGCCTTAACTGTGATGGAAAATGCAGGTTATCCGGCGCAGGTGGTGGTGGATGCGAAAGTCGCCGCCGAAGAAAAACGCCTAGAAGATGCCACTGAGTATCGGCTGCGGATGCGCCAAGCCATAGCGGCGCTTGTTGTGGGCGTGCCTATGATGCTGTGGGGATTATTGGGCGGCGAGATGATGATCAACAGTCCAGCGATGCAGCTTGGCTGGGGCATTATGGGACTGGTCACCTTGGCCTTGCTTGTCACCACGGGCGGACATTTCTACCAAGGCATGTGGCGGGCGCTGAAAGCCAAAACCACTAACATGGATACGCTGATTGTGCTGGGCACCAGTACGGCATGGGCTTATTCCATGCTGGTGGTCATTATGCCGAGCGCATTCCCTATGGATACCCGCCATGTGTACTTTGAGGCGAGTGTGATGATTCTAGGTTTGATTAACTTAGGTCACGGACTGGAACTTAAAGCGCGCGGCAAAACCAGTGAAGCGGTGCAGCGATTACTTGGATTGCAATCCACCACTGCGATTCGGATCACAGATAAGGGCGATGAAAAGGTTGAGATAAGTCAGCTGAAACTGGGCGATAAGCTGCGTTTGCGCCCCGGTGACCGAGTTGCCCTCGATGGTGAGGTCGAAACGGGGCAATCCCTATTAGATGAAGCCATGCTCACAGGTGAACCCATTCCCGTGCTTAAAAATCGCGGCGACAGTGTGAGTGCGGGCACAGTTAATGGCAACGGCAGTTTGGTTTACCGAGTGACGGCGGGACAAGAAGATACCAAGCTCGCCAAAATCATCGCACTGGTGCAGCAAGCGCAAACCTCGAAATTACCCATAGGTCGATTGGCTGACAGAATCTCAGCGGTATTTGTCCCGACTGTGGTGGCGATAGCGCTGTTGGCTGCGGCAATTTGGTATTTTGTGGGGCCAGCACCCGCCTTAAGCCATGCGTTAGTGGTGCTGACGAGCGTGCTCATCATAGCGTGCCCCTGTGCGCTGGGGCTGGCGACACCTATGTCTATCATGGTGGCCGTTGGCCGCGCCGCCCAAATGGGCGTGTTAGTCAAAAATGGCGAGGCCTTGCAAACCGCCAGTAAAGTCGACTGTGTGGTGCTGGATAAAACCGGCACTGTCACCTTAGGCAAGCCGCAAGTCACTGATTTTAATTTAGTGCAAACGCTGAACGATGCTGACAAAGAAACTTTGCTGGGTGAAATTGCGAGTCTTGAGCAGCACTCTGAGCATCCGTTAGCGGGGGCGATTGTTAGTTATGCCAAGCAATCCCTGTCGCAATTGCCCGACACACAGGCATTTACGAACCATCAAGGTAAGGGGATTGAGGGCAAGGTCGATGGCGTATCGCTGGCGATTGGTAATCTCGCCTTGATGACGGCATTGGATATTGTTAATTCCGATGGTAGTGCCTTAGATCCAAAAGCGACATTAAGCTTTGCAAACCAAGGTAAAACTCCGATTTATGTCGCCAAAGCGGGCAAGTTAGTGGCCACTATCGCGCTGGCCGATCCGATTAAACCCGATGCTAAAGACGCCATCGCGGCCATGCTGCAAAGGGGTATTCGCGTCGTGCTGTTAACGGGGGATAACCCACAAACGGCGCAGGCGGTAGCCGACCAAGTGGGCATCACTGAAGTGATTGCCGGCGTACTCCCCGAGCAAAAACAACAGCATGTGCTGGATTTGCAAAAGCAAGGGCATGTGGTGGCTATGGTAGGGGATGGCATTAATGATGCGCCAGCTCTGATGAGCGCCGATGTGGGGATTGCGATGGGTTCCGGCACTGAGGTGGCGATTGAAAGTGCGGATATCACTTTACTGTCGCAGCAGTTGATAGTGATTGCTAACTTATTGGCATTGTCGCGGGCGACGATTACCAATATTAAGCAGAATCTGTTTGGCGCCTTTGTGTATAACAGCTTAGGCATACCGGTTGCGGCTGGCGTGCTTTATCCACTCACGGGCATGTTATTAAGCCCAGTGATCGCAGGTGCCGCCATGGCCTTGTCTTCACTCACTGTAGTGACGAACGCCAACCGCTTAAGACGGCAGAAGTTATAAGCTGTCGATACCTAAGCAAACTCAAAATGTTGAATTTGTATGTTGAGTTAGCTTAGGGCTATGTCTACATAAGCCTTTAGCGTCGGCAAGCTTTGCGACGCTAAAGGTCATCAGATTGTCATTCTGCTCGAATACATTGAAAGCTAAGCCAATAGGGTAAAATTAATTACGCTTCTCACGCAGGCATTGTGCGGCGATTTCGGCATTCCCTCTGGCTTTTGATCAGCCTTGGTAGTTGATAATTTAGCCCAAACTGCTATAGTGCCACGTTTATTTTTACCCCTTCGGCATAGCGTTATTTGGTTTATGCTTATTTAAAGCGGCGCCAGCTGGCTCGGCCAACATTACTCGATTTGGAAGTTCATTTTGATCACAACAGCAAATATCACCATGCAGTTCGGCGCTAAGCCACTGTTTGAAAACATCTCAGTTAAATTTGGCGGTGGTAACCGTTACGGTCTTATCGGCGCAAATGGCTGTGGTAAATCGACCTTCATGAAGATCCTGTGTGGTGATCTAGATCCTAGCGGCGGTAACGTCTCGTTAGATGTGAATGAGCGTCTGGGTAAACTAAGCCAGAACCAGTTCGGTTATGAAGAATTCAACCTGATCGACACAGTGATCATGGGCCACCGCGAACTGTGGAAGGTAAAGCAAGAGCGTGACCGTATTTATTCTTTACCTGAAATGAGTGAAGAAGACGGCATTACCGTTGCCAACCTAGAGATGGATTTTGCTGAGATGGACGGTTATACCGCCGAATCTCGCGCTGGTGAATTGCTGTTAGGTGTAGGTATCGGTATCGACAGCCATTTTGGTTTGATGTCTGAAATCGCACCGGGTTTAAAACTGCGTGTACTGTTAGCGCAAGCCCTGTTCTCTGATCCTGACGTGCTGCTGCTCGACGAACCTACCAACAACTTGGACATCGACACAATCCGTTGGTTACAAGACATGTTGAACCAACGTAGCAGTACTATGGTTATCATTTCGCATGATAGATATTTCTTAAACTCTGTCTGTACGCACATGGCTGACTTAGACTATGGCGAATTGCGCGTTTACCCAGGTAACTACGACGAATATATGCAAGCGGCTACTCAAGCTCGCGAGCGTTTATTGTCTGATAATGCGAAGAAAAAAGCCCAGATCTCTGAGCTGCAAACCTTCGTAGCACGCTTCTCGGCTAACGCTTCTAAGGCGAAACAAGCCACATCACGTGCCCGTCAAATCGACAAGATTAAGTTAGACGAAGTAAAAGCCTCTAGCCGTGTGAACCCCTTCATTCGTTTCGAGCAAGAGAAGAAACTGTTCCGTAATGCCTTAGTGATTGAAAATCTGACTAAAGGTTACGACACGCCGCTATTTGAAGACTTAAACTTGATTGTTGAAGTGGGCGAGCGCATTGCGGTACTGGGTGAAAACGGCGTCGGTAAAACGACCCTGTTACGTACTCTGATCCACGATATCCCGCAGGATGCAGGTACTATCCAATGGTCTGAAAACGCCAACATTGGTTACTATGCACAGGACCATGAGTCTGATTTCGCGAACGAAATGACCTTGTTCGAGTGGATGAGCCAATGGCGCAAACCAGAAGATGACGACCAATCGGTACGTGGCATCTTAGGCCGTATGTTGTTTGGTTCTGACGACATCAAAAAGTCAGTCAAAGTGCTGTCTGGTGGTGAGAAAGGTCGTATGTTATTCGGCAAGCTCATCATGCAAAAAGCTAACATTTTAGTGCTCGACGAACCGACCAACCACATGGATATGGAATCGATCGAATCATTGAACAACGCGCTGGAAATGTACGAAGGCACCTTGATTTTCGTGAGTCATGACCGTGCATTCGTATCGTCGCTAGCTAACCGTATCCTCGAAGTGACTCACACAGGTGTGAATGACTTCAGAGGCACTTACGATGAGTTCCTTGCCAGCAAAGGCATCGAAGTCTAAGGTTATTCGCTATTTAGCTGCATGTGTAAATGCATGCATCTAAATTCAGCATCAATAAAAACGCCGCAATGCATTGCGGCGTTTTTGTATCTGTTATCTGTCTATTATCTAGCGATTAGTTTTTTATGCACTTGATTCTAGCGCATTAGCGACGCTCGTTATTGCACTGACTCTTGCTGCACATAAATCAAACTGTCGGTATCAAAACCGCGGGCTTTAGACATTTCAACAAACTTTTGCAGTACCTCGGTTGGCACAGTCGGGGTTTTAGCCAGTAGCCACAAATAACCCGTGTCGGGCCCTGATATAAAAGCGTATTGGTAGTTTTCATGATCTAATTCGAAGACCACATACGATCCATAAAATGGCCCAAAGAAGGAGACTTTCAAATAGCCTTCTGAGTCCCCATTGACAAAATAGGCCTTACCTTCGGCTTCTTTCCATTCGTTTTTAGCCGCTGAGAATCCACGGTTAATGACCATCACACCGCCATCGTCTTTCAGGCTGTATTCTGCGCTAACTTGGCTTAACCCCCTTTCAAATGAATGATCTAAGCGCGCAATTTCGTACCATTTACCTAAGTATTTATTCAGCTCAAAATCATTAACGGGTTGAACCAATTTAGGCATGCCTAAACAACCGCTGAGCAAAAATATACTGATGACTAACAGTAGCTTTCTCAATTTGACCTCCTGATCCCAAATCTTAGTTGCACATCTTAAGTTAAATGTTCAATCAATCCTCTGTCGAGCTTACACTATTTTCTTCATATTATTTCAGCAACTTGGCTTCTGTTTGTTAAAGTTCTGTTGTTTAAAGTCGTGTCGGCGACAGTCTTGTGGGTTACTCGCTCGCAACCTGCACTTTGCGCTGACTTATAAAGCCTTGGCTAATGCCGGCCAGAATAATCAAGCCGACACCGCTTAATTGCATTGGGCTCAAGCTTTCACCAAATATCCACCATGCCAGCGTCACTACGATAACCGGTTCCACATAGGCGAGGGTGCCAAAGGTGACTGCTGGCAATTGGCGCAGGGCTTTTACCGCCAGTAATATCGCTAAAAATCCGGGGAAGAATCCAATCGCGATCAACCAAACAATTTGCGGCAAACTTGGCGTCAGCGGTGCATTTATCACTAAGGGCAGCAGGCATAAAGCGCCGACACAAAGCTGGACTAAAGTGCTCTGGTAGGGTGAACTCAGACTCGGTTTTCGGTTGATTAACATAAATCCGCAGTAGGTTAAAAGGGCGAGTAAAGCATAAAAATAGCCTAATAATTCAGTGTGATTGCTCGCTTGCTGCGGTCCTGTAGGGATCATTAACATAAAGCCCATCAGCGCGACTACCACGCTTGCCATGCTTAAGCGGGTGAGTTTCTCGGCAAAGAAATAATGGGCGAAAATAGCCGACACCACTGGGGCTAAGTAAATGATCATGATCACATTGGCCATTTGGGTGTACTGAATGGCTTCAATA
The DNA here is from genome assembly GCF_900456975.1 of Shewanella baltica. Classification (NCBI taxonomy): domain Bacteria; kingdom Pseudomonadati; phylum Pseudomonadota; class Gammaproteobacteria; order Alteromonadales; family Shewanellaceae; genus Shewanella; species Shewanella baltica. Next base: position 2,998,225 of record NZ_UGYM01000002.1, on the reverse strand, counting down.
TAAAACGCCATAAAACCCGCGAGCATAGCGCCATTATATACCCAAGCAACCTCAAGATACGAGTTTCAGAGCGCCTAGGGTGCTTCAATTCAAGGCGCATCAATGACAGAATGTCGGCTACCTTTTGAATTGATGCAACACGGAAGTGGAGTGCCCTAGGCGCTCCGTCCCGGCGGGTTTTAACGCACTTTATGCTGTGTTGGTTATTTTTAACTTAGTCCACTAGGTCCGCAAATAACCGCCTTGCCTAAAGTGCGTTAAATTTCCGCTGAATCCTGCATCTTGAGGTTGTTTGGGTATAAGTTGCGTTTACTCGGTCTATGGCGAATCTGATGGCCTTTGCCAGTGAATAGCATATAAGCCAATAGAAATAGGGCACCGAGCAGTAAGCGGTAGAAGGTAATGTGCTCGGCGGGCAGGGCGGCAAAGCGCGCTAATACACCGATTGTGCCCATAAGAATGGCCGCCAATAGGGCAAAAATGATAGCTAAAGCTGAGCTTGGCATAGATAACCTACAACAGAGTGAACAGAGAGTTAAGGGGCGACACCGTCCTGTGGACGGCGTCGATTTTGCCTTAAAAACTCACCCTAGGCTATGCCGATATATTAACTAAATAATGCTTTTACGTGAGCGGAAATGGTTAAAGCTATCTTGGCTGTAGGCCGCCTTAATCCGTTTTAACGCGGCGTAGTTATGGTCGAAGTACACATCAGTGGGGATGGCTTTATCTTTGAAGCTGATATAGGCGCCCGAGGTGTTGGGGATGTCATAATTTCGGCTGGCATCAATCCAATCGAGTGCACGATTGATGCGGGTAAACACTTGGCTATCCTGCAATTGTTGTTTCTCTTGCAGCGCGTTATTCCACCAAGTTTGATATTGAATCGTGTATTGTCTGTCCTTGTAGGGGAAGGCGCTGCGACTCTTTTGATCTTCACCCATAGTGCGATAATAATCACCCGCAATGGCGCCAAGGGTGACATAGGTAAATAGCCCCAATTGGCGATTACCTTCAAGCACATAGCGAGAGGTTAAGCTTTCGAGCAGTGGCTTATAACCGTCCCTCAGTCCCGTTTGATTGACTAAGCGCGAGGTGACTTTATGGGGCGCGGGCTCATCCAAATCGGGTGGCGTCGGTGAGCGGTTTATGCCTTGCAAGTCCGCTTGCAGATGATGAAAAGATTCCCTTTCCCAATTGGCCATTAAGTTTTCACCGTAGGCTTTGGTGAGTCCGCCCATCCCCTCGATGCGTATATCATTGGGCACTAGGTCAAACTCATTAAATTGTGTCTGGATAAAGTGATTCAGACTGGCGGAATTGCCTTCCCAAAAGCCATACATCAAGCAGTTATGCTTAATCGACTCAGTGTCTATGTCAGTCGTTTTGTGTTGTTCTGCGGGTAAATGTTTGGCATTTATCTTGAGATTGGTACCAATCAAACAGCCTGTGCTGTCGGCATTAATGATGGCTTCCCAGCGCTGTAAAATGTCTTTGGTTGGGGTGTGCTCAATGAGTTCTTGGGTTTGTTTGTCATAGCAATTCCACTCTAATTCAAACTTGAGCAGGCAAGGCGGTAGTGGAAAGGTTTGCACAAAAAATCGGGTCACTATGCCATAACTTAATCCGCCGCCACCCTTGAGCGCCCAAAGTAACTCTGGTTTATTGGCAACCGAGACGACTTGGGTTTCACCAATGCCAAGGACAATTTCTGCCTGTAATAGGGATTCGCAGCACATGCCGTATTTGCGGGTCCAAGGTCCTGAGCCGCCGCCCATAATAAATCCCGCTAATGCAACGTTGCCACTGGTGCCATGGGGGATCATCACGCCTTTTTTTGCAAGGGCAGTGGTGAGATTGATAAAGCGATTGCCTGGGCCAATGGCCGCAATACCTGTGATGGGATCTAAAGTGAGGCTATCCATCTTCAGCAGATCCAACACTATGGTATTGGTTTCAGTGCTTTCACCTTCGTGATCATTTCCACCCGAGCGCACACTGATCGGCAAGTTATAATCGATGGCTGCTTTATAGGCGATTTTGACTTCTTCAGTGGAAGTGCATTTGATGATCGCCAGTGGTTTTTTTTGTAACCTGCGGTTGAACAGCTGGCAAGCCTGTTGGTAGGCTATCATTTGCTTACCCGTGCTGACTGAGAATTGCTGTTCACTATAATAATGGCCAGCGGTAATAATATTGTCGGCCGGAATGTGTGCGCGAACTTCATTGATGAAATTAACAAAGTTTTTGGCTTGAGTGATCACTAAGTTTTCACTGATCCGCACTTCCGCACTTAATTCTTCTTCGGTCGATTGCATAATCAAACAATCCCGTTCGAGTTCATTTGCGACAGTCACTTTAATATTCGAGCGATAGGCCGTTAGCGATTTAAATACTTCGATATTGAGGGTGATATCCGCTTGATTGCTCACCGCGTAATTAACGACATAATTAAAATTAGGCCAAGTGTTATAGTCACACTCAATAATATAGGCTCGGCGTTCGTGGGGCGGAATAATCTTAGGCAGTTGTTGATTATAGGCGTTGCTATCCGCGGTGGTTTTTATGAATTGATATTCAGTATCATTAAATATGACCAGCAGCACTTTTTGTCTTTGAAGTGGGATAACGTTTTCATCACGAAAATTATATACATCATGATGCTGATAAATGTAAAGGTTATTTTCGGTAATCGATTTTTGTTGCGCCGGATTACGATAATAGTCGACGATTTCGGTTCGGGTTAATAATCGATTAAGTAAAGTTATGCCAAATATTTCACCATCGAAATGAGTGTCGCGGTGATTGGGTAATGACACGTTTTCAATTAAAAACTCATTGTCAGCAAGCAGTGACAGATTATTGAGTTGTGTATGGGTAATTTCACCATCCACATAACAATTGATTTCATGGTATTCATGGCAGATAGACAATAAGTGCCACTGGCTGTCGTTAAGTCCACCTAAGGTTGAAATTGCCTCAACCCGCAGCAAGGTGGTATTAATCACGCATTCAATATGCCCCAGTGAATTAATATCCACCGCGAAATAGGTATCTTCTCGATCGGTGTTATAATGGAACACACGCCCACCTGCGCTGGTTTTTACCCAACACTGGTAAGTAAATATGGCAAGGGGTGACGTGCTCACGGGTAAGCTTTTTTCAATCACTGCCCGTATATTTCTTGATGCCTCAAGCTTATTCATATTCGTGCGTCCTTTCGTGTGCTTTGCGTGTTTTACCTCAGTGCGCTAAAGCGCAACTGGGGTAATTCATCCCGTGGTTAATCCATCGCGGGTAACTAAGTCGCGGGTAAATCAGTTTTGGTTAAATAAGTCGCCAATTAATGGGGATTAAAGCGACGTATTGATCCTGTCACGGCCATCGGCTTTGGCGCGATACAATGCGGTATCGGCGGCGCACAGCATGGCGAGTGAGGTACGGAATTGGCCATTGATTTCACTCGCAATCCCTTGGCTCGCGCTCACAGAGACATAGTCGCGCAGGCCTTGCTCAGTAAAGCGCAGGTCATTAATCCCTTGCTGCACTTTTTGGGCAATCGTCAGTGCCATTTTGGCATTGTGGCTTGGTAGAATTAGCGCGAATTCTTCGCCGCCGTAACGCGCTGCCAGGCCAATGTCTATTGGCACTATGTCAGCAATCACTTTGGCAATCTTACGTAGGCATTCGTCGCCTTGGATATGGCCGAATTGGTCGTTGAACACTTTGAAATAATCCACATCGATAATCACCACGCTGATAGGGCGCAGCTTACCCGTGCATTCTTCCCAATAGTGATGCAGCATTTCGTCGAAGTATCGGCGGTTCGCCAGCCCAGTCAGTGAATCTGTGGCGGCCAATTTACGTAGCTTTTGATTCTCCGCTTTGTGCTGCGTTAAATCGTGCATCATCATCACGAACAGAGGTTCATGGCTGGGGATGTAGGAAATGGAGAGCTCGACATCTTTTGCTTTGCCTGAGGCGGTAATGAGGGTGATTTCTTCGGCGCAGTGCTGCACTGGAATGCCGCAGTTTTTGCCTAGTTTAATATCATTGCTCAGCAGATTGTCGTAGCGAGCTTGATGGTGCTCGGTCAAAAAGTTGCGCCAATCTTGTCCCTTCAAACTGGCCTGCGGGCATGTCAGTAAGTCAGCACCTTTGCTATTGCTAAAGTAAATGTAACCTTGGGCATTGACGATAATCACCGGCTCGGTCAGATGCTGAATAAACTGTTGAATCGTTTCAATCGAGCCATGTTCGAAGAAGGTTAACGGCAATGCGGGCTCGACCAAGCCTTGCTGCGCAGTACACTGTAAGCCATTGTCTTCACCCACAAGTGATAATGGATGTTGTGAGCGAGTCTGTTTAGGTGAGCTTGTCATTGTTATCATTCTCCGTGAACCTAATGTCATCTGCGCTAAGCGCTTTTCTGATGATGACTTTATTCTCTGCAAAGAAAAGATACCTTCTGCTTACCTTCCGATTTAATCTATTGTTTATAAAGGTTTTAAATTTACTCTTCTCACGATAAATTCTCAGGTTTAGCTGGAACGTGCGAGGTTTTGGGGCATGGCTAAGTTGAAAAGTGGCACTCATGAGTGGATTTTTGGCTATTAAGCGGCAAGCGCAAAGGATGTTAGTGTCGAAATTTAACCGCAGATAAACAGTAGGAAACGGTTCGTTCACCCTAAAGGTTGATTTGGATGCAGAGCTTCGCTACTCGATTTTCCTCTACACCATTTACCACCTTGCTGAAGTTTAAAAGCGCACATCGCATCCCAACGACCACTGATGCCACTGTACTGGCGGCGAAAATCTTTAGCAGAGCTGAGCCAAGCATCTGATGCAATCCCTAACTCATTGAGCAGTTTTGGTCGCTGATTATCGATAAAGCCTTTTTTATCATGGCGAATGGCGCGGCCAGTCCAATCGATAAGTTCCAGATAATCCGCAAAATGAAAAGGGATGCCCGTTTGTTGACTAGAGTGTGTCGCCGCATCGAACTTGGCGAGAGATTTGTTTATCGTTTGAGGCTTATTTTTTGCGGATTGGACTGGTGCTTGCGGTGAGATTATGATGTTATTTACCTGCTTGAGTGCACTAATTCTTTCTTGAATCGAGGTGAAATCAGAAGATTGTAAAGAGTCGGCAATCCCTGCTCGAATAGGGTTTAAATCCACGTACATCATGCAGGCTAGTAAGGCTTGCTCATCTAGCAAAGCTTGGGATTTGAAACGGCCTTCCCAGAACGCGCCTTTACACTCATCTTCACGATTCGCTTTACGGGCAATTTCTTCGTTCAGGCAGCGCATAAACCAAGATATGCTGGATAAACGTTCATGCCATTCGGTAATTAACCCATCGAGCAGCATGCGTTCACCGTCAATTAAGGCTTCACCATTCATATACTTAGTTGCGACAGTATGGCCTTTAGTTATTTGACACCACCGGCTGATAACCTCTTTTGGGCTTAAGGTTTTTGCTTCCTCAACATCAATTTTAAGTACTAAATGGTAATGGTTGTTCATCACTGCATAGGCGCAAATGTCGATACAAAAGATAGCAGATAATGCTTTGATTTTATCGACAATCCAGCCACGTCTATGTTCATAACTGCGGCCTGTGAGTTTATCTTCACCGCACAGAAAAGCCCTTCTGACACAGCGATTTATCACATGATAGAAGGGCGTTGTATTGGCATCGATAAGCATTCTTCTGGCCGAGGTCATGACTCGCTCCAAACAGACAAGGTGAAGATAATCTAAAGACTAGTAGAAGAGGGGACAAAGCACAAAAAGGCATGGCTGTCCCCGCTTTTGTCCCCGCTTTTTTTTTTCCTCTGCCGTAGCAGCAGAGCATTTATAACTCATTTCAGGAGGCACTTATCTCGAAAAGACATGGCTGTCCCGCTTTTTGATGTCTTGTGAGAAATGCTCTGCCGTAGAGCAGAGCATTTATAGCTCATTTCAGGAGGCTCTTATCTCGAAAAGATATGGCTGTCCCCGCTTTTTAAGATAATCTAAAGACTAGTAGAAGAGGGGACAAAGCACAAAAAGACATGGCTGTCCCCGCTTTTTGCAGCGACAGAGCATTTAGAGCTCATTTCAGGAGGCACTTATCTCGAAAAGATATGGCGGTCCCCGCTTTTCCCAGTATTTCAGAAAGATCTAATCTTCTCGGTCAATAATTTGTGGATCTGGACTTATAAGCCATACAGAGTGATCAGCATATTTTAGAATTAATTGGAATTTGATAATTCCAGCTGTTTTATGCAAATCATTAATGGTTACTACTCTTCCCCCCTCTTCAATCAACACACTATTTATGTTGCCATTAAAAGGATTTAGAAAACCAACACCAACAAACTGAACTAAGTCAGGGGTATCGATTAATTGGTAGCGGATAGCTTCTGCTTTATAAACCTCGACATTTCCATGGCAGGGCTCGCCATCTTTGGAATAACTAAATACAGCTTGACCGTCATTAATTTGTATAGAAAGATTAATCAAAGGATCTCGGGTTGCCTGAAATTGGCTCATAAACTTTTCCTTATGTTTGTGTTTAATTATTACGACTTTCAGTTATTTTTATTTACGATAACAAAGATACTTATTACTTATAAATCAGGTTAAAAATTGAAGTTGGTTATCCCCATAGTCTTTAAACTACTTAGCAGCGTTTGATTTTTCTCCAATGTTCCGAGGCAATCTAGCGCTTTAGCGTAGGGTTGTAGGTACTGAGGATCTCTATCTTTTTGTTGGATCGGTTCTAGCATTTCTTTGACTTGAATGCAGGATTTTTGAACTGCAGGCATATCTTGTCGTTGTTTAGATAATTTGGCGCTAAGTAGCTCAACTTCAGCAAAGCTGGCAAGATACTTAAAATCATCGGGTGCGTCTTTTATTATTTCATTTAATATGAGTGAGGCCTCCTCAAGTGATTCTTTGCATTGTTGATTTTTTCCCATTATAAAATAGTACTGTGCCGAATTTTTGAGGAATATTGCTTTGAGTGCACTATAGCGTCGGCTGTTAATGAAAGCCTTATTCTCTTGTTCAAGCTCAGCTCGCAAATATTCAGGTGTATAATAACTTCGTGGATCTTTGAGTGTTGCGTTAAGTGACATTAATTGGAATTTGAGATAATAAAGCTGGGTTTTCCAAGCGGTATTTTTAGGATCTAATATTACTGCTTGTTGCATCAGTTTTTCACCCTGCAAGGCGTTATTGAATGCTTCAAGCATTGAGCCTTGGTATTCAAACAAAGTAGAGCTGGTCCTCAAACTGCTGGCATATCGATCAAGTAGATAGCCATCCGTATTATTTGTTTTTGTAATAGACTTCAACTCTGTTTGAAGCTGATTATGTATAGATATAGCAGAGTTTAGTTGACCTCTAGAACGCCACGTTCGTGCAAGCCAAGAACGAGTATCTGCTATATCTGCCTGCAGTTGCTTATTGTTAGGATCCTGAGTCAGAGCTAATAATTTTAGTCTGAGTGACTCATCGAAGTAGCTTGTAGCTTTATCAAATTGCTGTTGCTTCATTGCTAGTGAACCTAGCGTATTGTTAGCGTAGGATAGTTCCATGAGAGCATTTTTATCGTCGGAAGCTAGCTTATACATGACCTGGCTATAACTTAGATACTGCTCAAAGTAGGGCTTAGCGCTTTCCCAATCACTCATATCGTATTTTATCTGCCCAAGCCAAAATGCATTTGCGCCTAAGGTTTTTAATAACTCTAGGTTTGTCGGTTGCTCAGTATAGAGATTGGTTAGCTTAGTTTGAGCGGCGAGAAGCGCTGTCTTGGCCTCATCTAGCTTATCGCGTGAATACGCGACTTCACCCATTGCCTCTAGTGTTTGTCCATGTTGTAGGCGAGCTTCAAGGCTCAGATGTTGATCACCGTTGTCATTGGAAAAATCACTGAAATATTCCAGTGCTTTATTGCTGATCCCGTCGAGTAAGTCCATTCGGCCGATGCCGCGCATCTTGTCGGCGAAGTCGCCCACCATGAAACCGAGCAAATCTTCGGCGGCGAGGCGTTTTTGCAGGGCGAGTTTTTCAGCTTCTATGCTGCGGACACTCATGATAATGGAAGTGAGGGTGAGGACGCATAATAGGGTGACGGTTAAGCGCCTCGTCCAGCGCAGCATATTGGCGCGTTTGGTGGAGGCTGTGATAAAGGCGGTTTCGGGATCGTCTAAATCGAATAACGGATTTTGGCTGAGGCTTTGGGCTTCTTTTAAAGGTTTACCTTCAGCGAGTAGATAGGCGCTGTGTTTGGCTTCGCTGAGCCAGCGTGTTGAAAGATGCTGTAGGCGACTCTTAATACTCAAGCTGTCGCTATGTTCGCTAATCCACGCCGTCGCCCGTGGCCAACGGCGCAGCAGGGCTTCGTGGGCGATGCTAAAACAGGGTTCACCATTTTGCAGATGCGACACGAATAAGCGGCTATCAACCATAGCTTGCACTAGGGCGGTTTCAGCGGTGCTTTGCAGCTGTGACCAGCGGGCGGTGCGGCTGGTTATGGACTTTTCATCTTCGCGCAGGGTGACTAGCAGGGATAAAATCCGTGGCAGACTGGCTTTTTCGGCATCGCTTAAATGGGAAATCGCTTGCTCGGCATTTTTACCAATCGCCCCTTCAATACCGCCAAGCGCATGATAAACCGAGACTAATAACTTATCATCGGCGCTGCGCTGCAAATACAAGGCCTGCAGCGTGTATTGCAACATGGGCAGTGCATCTGGGTTACTGGCGGCGTCGCTGCAGAGCATTTCATCGAGCGGCATCGCGGTTTCGCTGTCAACTTCCCAGCTTAAGTTGGCGGCCACCGCGGGCAGGCGGATCATTTGCAACAGTTCAGTGCGTGTCGGCGGCGCTAAGTCAAAGTGTGCGCCGCGGGATTTGCCGGCCATTAAGCTTGGGTAGCCCACAAGTAAAGGATAAAAATCGTTACGACAGGCACTGATGATAATCACGGCCTTAGAGGTGGCGAGTTGTTCCAGCAGTTCAACAAATACTGTGCGCTCGGTGTCGCTAAATAGCGGTGATGAGAGCAACACTTCTAATCGGTCGATAAACAAGGCAAAAAACGGCTGAGTAAAGGGCTGAACCTTGAGAGCTTGGGTGCACTGGTTGATTACGCCTTGGATATCTTCGACAAGTTGAACCGCCAGTGTCTCAGCGCTCATGCCTTCGAATACTGGCGTGTCGTTGATTTCCCAGTCGAGCATAGCGCTGGCAAGATCGGTTAACAGTTGCCCTTTACTCACATCGGCAAAATCTAAGCTGCTGAATGACGCGACACCAATGCCGTTATAGCCGCCTCCCTTCATTAAATTGGGCACAACACCGGCATTTATCAGGGAGGATTTACCGCTGCCACTTGGGCCTAAAACCAGACAGAAGGCACGACCATAGATGATTTGCTGGCTGATACGATTAAGCAAAGTGCTGATTTGTTCACTGCGACCAAAAAACACCTCGGCATAGTTAGCGTTATAGGCTTGCAGACCCGGAAAGGGCGAGCCGCCTTGCCAACTTTGCGGGCTGGCGGTGGCTTCGTGGCCGATAGGAAAACGCACTTCGGCTAAGGTGCGATAGCCGCGTTTGCGTATGGTTTCTATATAGGTGGGATCGGTGGCGCTATCGCCTAATGCTCTACGTAACTGATTGATAATCTTGTGTAGTGGATTGTCGCCAGTATCTACGCCCGGCCAGCAGTGGCTGACTATTTCATCACTGCTGACGACTTCGCCCGCCCGTTGACAGAGAAACAGCAGCACATCCATCGCCTTGGGCTCAAGTTGTTTGACTTGTTTGCCAAGGAGCAGACTATTGGCGCTGGGATTGATTTGCCATTCACCAAAGAAAAATGTGCTGTCACTCATAACGATGTCCATTTATTGAGTATTGGCTAGCGTACTGTGGGAAAACGTACCGTTAGTTACCACTCTTATAGTTATATTTTTGTTATGTTTTTATGGTAAATGCTCGGCTGTTGTCAGCCTAAGGTTTGATGTCAAAGCCTTGACATTATGCCTATTACATTTGTTATTTAAAAGGAATAACCCTTGATAATCAATGTAAATTTTATTCATGGCAGCTATGGGGAATCATCTGCGGCTTGTCATTTTTCTGTCAACAGTTTGTGCTTTACGCAGCATGTTAAATAACGCGGCGGCTTTTGGTTGTTTATTAGCAAAACATCAACAATGGAAAAGTGCCCACTATGGGCACTTTTCAATGAGAGAGGAAACTCGGGCGGGCTAACTTTGTCGTGTTAGCTTGTGCCGGTTAACTTGAGCAGATGAGCCTCGCCTCTGGTTTAACATTGGCATTTAAAGCCCGCGTCTTCTATCTGCTCCTTAATATCAGCCCCTTAACATCAGCCTCTAATGTTAGCGGGTTAAGATCAATGCTTTGGCTTGATAGCTTAATCTGGCCATTTGACCTTGATCTTGCAGTTCTAACTCATTGAGTTCGAATGGCGGCTGTAAACCCGAGGCTTGGATGAGCTTAGGATCTAACATCAGCTTTAACTTTGGCGACTCAGGGGTCAGCCAATTAGCCGCTTGGGTACGTAGAATCGCCACCTTTTGACCTTCGGCATTGGTACCGGTTAACGTGCCACTTAAGCCAAAACGTCCCGCCTCGGCGACCAATAACTCAAAGTTGATTTGGTTAGGCAAACCTTTATCCCAAATCGTGAGCACTTCGGGCTTGATGCTCGCCGAATTGACATAGGACTTAAAGACAGATTTGACCGTGCGCTGTACTGGGCGGCCATCGACTTGGGTTTGCACTGTAATTTCAACTTCACTGAAACCCGCATTACTGCTCGAAAGTGCCACGCCCGCGGGGATCACCGCTTGCCATGTCTCACCTTGTTTTACCATCGTCAGTGGTCGCATATCGCCATCGGCTTGCTTGAGTGTTGCCTGCGGCACGAAGGTGTTATCACTTTGGCTGAGTGCGAGTTCAAGCCCAAGGGTTTGCGCATCAGCCGCGATAGCGGAGGAGGCTTTGACACTCAGTTGATAGGGTGAGCCTTTTTCCTTCACATTGACTAAGTAGTTGGCGCTTGGCGTTAACGGCTGACTGACCTGCAGGCGATATTGGCCCGGTGTGGCTTTCGCTGACATTTGCAGTGCGCTGGAATCATCGGTTAATCCTGCGCTAGCAAGGGCATCGGCGTTGGCCATCGATTTGACCAATGACTCATTGGTGTTTATCCCGCTGCTTTTGGCCGCTTTGCCTTGGGGTGACTGATTAGGGCTAACGCGCTGAATTTGTACGCGCTCAGGGGCGATAGCCTCTGCATGCATTAAGGCGCCAGAACTGGTATCGCCCCGAGGCGCAATGCGCACTAGGCTCGACGCTTGGCTCATGGTGAGGCCCACGCCCGCATTAAGCTGCGCGCCGGTTACATTGACCCAATACTCGTCACTTTCGCTGGCTTGTTCAAGCTGCGGCGCCCTTGCCTGATACTCGCCATACAAAGGGGTGATAAAGCTAATGTAATCCGTACTGGTGTTAATGGGCGCCAGTGTTGGACTGGCAATATTGCTATCGACAAGATCGGTATTGCTCGGCGCGGCTAGGGTTAACCCTTTGGCGTACATAGGGCTGGCATTGGTTTTGGGATCTATGGGTGTGGCTTCATCTTGGCAGGCTGCGAGCAGTCCGCTTAGCGCCAAGACACTGGCAAGTTTGCTGAGTGTGTGCATCTTAGTGCTCCTTAAATGTGGTTGCGGATCAACGTGTCTAAATTGAAACACGCACGGCGGCTCTGCTGATGGCTTAGGGGTTCTTGGCCACGGGTCTTTTGTTTATCGATAAACCAGACTGTGCCAGCTGCCTTTTGCGAGCTGCAATTTAAGAAGCCGTCGGAGCAGCTATCGAGCCAGTTTTGAGTGGTTTCGAGCGCGACTTGGTATTGGTAACCCGCGCAGTAACTGTCGCTGTCCCAAATGGCGGAATCAACATCTGAGCCCACCACGACTTCGAAGGGTTTACCCAGCGATGGGCGACCCGCAGTGCCGTAGAGCATAGTGTTGTTGTAGTTTGCCATCCAACCCACTTGCTGTTGTTTCACCGCATTGCTGCCATATCCTAAGAGCCAGCCCAAGCTGGTTTCGAATACATTACCTTGGTTCACCGCATCGGCCAGCGGCGTACCAGCACTGGATGGGGCGAGGGCGATAACCTTTGAGGTGGCGTTGATCACCGCAGGATAACGGCTGTCCCACGTGGGGTTAGATAAAATCCATCGCACTACGTTTCCACCATTGGAGTGGGTCAGCAGAATTAAGTCGTCGATATTTTTGGCTTGGATAAAGCTATTGAGTTGGGTCGCCAGACAACCTGCGGCGCTGTCTTCCCACATATATTGGTCAAAGTCGCAGTTGATCACTGTGTAATTGTTTGGCACCGGGATGCCTTGACGTACTGAGTTAACAAATTCGGGCGTCCAGTAATCGGCTAAGGCATTGGTCTGGTGACCCGTACCGTGGATAAAGGCAACTCCGGTTGCAGCTAATGTCGCTGGGCTGACAGCTAACAGACCCAAGAGCATGAGGGCTTTTTTGATCTTCATGGGTATATCTCGTGTTGTTGGTCTTGTTGATAGTGGCCGCGCAGTCCGTTGCGACTGTTTAGGGCAAATCGGTTAATGCTAAGGATTTGCCGTAATTTAGCGTTAAATCGGCTGACATGGCTCGGGTTATATGCGCCATAGGCGCGGGTTACTCACTTTGGGTAGAACATGATTTAAGGCCTGAATACGACGGATAGGGTGAATGCGCTAGTTTAGGTTGGCAGCCGATGTGATTGCCGTAACTTAGCCATTATCAACAGGACTTAACTCAAGCTTCTTAACCTAGACGCAACATTTTGAGCTGGCAAGTAAAAAAATCACCATATAATTGAATAGCATGGCAGTATTTTAAAGCATACGTTTTAATGTCAATATCGAGGGCGATAAGGTAATGATAAGCAATGACTAATAAATGGTACTGTGTTTTATGGTGTTTGAAATCATGGCTCGATTACGCAAAATAATTTTCTGTGACATTGGCTTTGCGTTTGAGTTAATAGGTTTATCGTTCTGTATATAAAGGTTTTTTGGATAAATCCGCTAAACTTAGCCACTCGCTTTGTGAGATCGACATCAGCTTAGTGCATTTAAAGCGTAAACCGATTAGGCTGAGCTGAGTTAAAGTAGCATCAACGTGATGAATACCCATACTGCCAAGCATGCACGCATTTATGATATGTCAGCTTTTAGGTCATTGATTGAAGCATTGATTTAACCATTTTTTGAAGCGTTGATTTGAAACATTGATTGAATCACTAATAGAAACAGCGATTCAAACAGTGATTGAGCGATGGGCTGAAATACGAGATGCAATGCGACTTGGGCAGGATTAAAGAGATAAGGGAGAATAAGTTTGGCGATAGAACATAATGAGATGGTGAGCTGCTTAAGTGGATTGCAATGCCGCACTAACTTCACCATAAAAAACATTACCGAATACATGCTCCCAGACACCAAAGAGGCGTTCTATTTACACCTCGACGGTAAATCCCCGAACTTGATTATTCGGCCCGCATTTGAGGTTTTTTCTGGCGAACTCGCCACCATTGCAGGCGTGCATGCCAAATACGATTATTTCCACAATGCGGAGATGACTCGTTTTCCAAAGCGTTTGCATAAGAGTCTCACCGAAACCCACTATGGACTTGCCTTTAGCTTTGACACAGCCGAAGCCGTGCAGCAATTTGTCAGCCGTTTAGGTGCCATAGTCAAAGGTGCATAAATTTTAGTCTTGACGCTTTAGGGTTAAATTCCTCAATACCAATGAAAATGAGGAATTTAACTGCTGCCTTTTTACGCGGCGTTTCAGTATATTCATCAGTAGATGAATTTTGCAGGAGCCTGCCATGTCGCTTATTCCCGGTCGTCCTAGGGGCGTCGTTCCATTTAGCGCCCAACCTGAATCGCCGCCCATTCACGGTCGTCCGAAGGGAAATTCAGACGCGCGTCAACGCTTAATAACCGCTGCCTTAAGTCTCTTTAGTCATCGCAGTTATCCTACTGTGTCTACCCGTGAAATCGCCCGCGAAGCCGATGTCGATGCTGCACTTATCCGTTACTATTTTGGTTCGAAAGCGGGTTTGTTCGAACAAATGGTGCGGGAAACCCTTGAGCCCGTATTAACCCGCTTACGCGAAATATCTGCAGCTGAGGCGCCGAATAATGTCGGCGAAATCATGCAGACCTACTATCGCGTTATGGCGCCCAACCCTGGCTTGCCACGGCTGATTATACGGGTATTGCAGGAGGGCGATGGCTCGGAACCCTATCGAATTATCTTGTCTGTATTTGAGCAAGTGTTAACTCTGTCGCGGCAATGGCTCGAATCCACGTTAGTTAATTCGGGATTATTAAAAGAGGGTGTCGACCCCGATTTAGCACGGCTAAGTTTTGTGAGTCTTATGGTTTTTCCGCTTATTGCCCCGCCCGTATTAATGCGTCAGTTCGGCTTTTTTGATGCCGATGCTGCGCTTTTGCAGCGCTTAGCTCTGCACAATATGCAGGTTTTTACGCAGGGACTGTTATGTGAACCAAGGAGCCAGTCATGAGCTCAACGAAAGGTTTAACGATGTTGAATGACCAAGATTTTAGTCGCAATCGTTTCAGTAAAAACAACTCAAGTAACAAAAGTTTAAGTAACAGCAGTTTAAGTAGCAGCAAGTTAAGCAACAGCAAGTTAAGCAACAGCAAGTTAAGAAACAATAAGTTAACTAATCAAACCGCATTAGCTAAAAGAGTCGCGACAGGTGTCGTTTTAGGCTGTTTGCTGCTGCAGTTAGCGGCTTGCACTCAAGAGTCGCCGAGCGTCCTTGGCGCAGTCGAGCGTGACAGACTGACACTGACCGCGCCCGTGGGTGAGTTGATTACTCAGGTAAATGTGGTTGAGGGTCAGCAGGTTAAGGCGGGCGAAGTGCTACTCACACTCGATTCGACCTCGGCCAATGCGCGCCTTGCCCTGCGTCAAGCCGAGCTTGAACAGGCCAAGGCTAAACTTTCTGAGGCGGTGACTGGCGCGCGTTTAGAAGATATCGAACGCGCCAAGGCCGTGCTCGACGGGGCGAATGCCAGCGTGAAGGAAGCGCAGCGAGCCTTTGAGCGTACTAACCGTTTGTATGCCACGAAAGTGCTGAGCCAAGCGGATTTAGATACCGCCCGTGCGGCGCGGGATACCAGTTTAGCCAAGCAAGCCGAGGCGGAGCAAAGCCTGCGCCTACTAGAAAATGGCACCCGTAGTGAGCAGCTAGAACAAGCTAAAGCCGCGGTGGCCGCCGCCAGCG
This sequence comes from Shewanella baltica, assembly GCF_900456975.1. Classification (NCBI taxonomy): domain Bacteria; kingdom Pseudomonadati; phylum Pseudomonadota; class Gammaproteobacteria; order Alteromonadales; family Shewanellaceae; genus Shewanella; species Shewanella baltica. The sequence continues at coordinate 2,982,845 of NZ_UGYM01000002.1, read as the reverse complement.
CCAGTGTCGCCATCGAACAAAAAGCCTTAGCCGACTTGAGCTTAGTGGCGGCGCGTGACGCCGTTGTCGATACGCTACCTTGGCGAGTAGGCGATCGCATTGCGGCGGGTACTCAGTTGATTGGTTTGCTGGCGAGTGAGGATCCCTATGTGCGGGTTTATCTGCCCGCGACTTGGTTAGACAGAGTGAAGGCCGGTGATAGCGTCAATATTCTTGTGGATGGCCGCGAGATACCGATTACTGGCACAGTGCGCAATATCCGCAGTCAACCTGCTTACACGCCATTTTATGCGCTTAATGAGCGTGATCGAGCGCGGCTGATGTATCTGACTGATATCACCATTTCCGCCGCGGGTCAGGATTTGCCGACGGGCATGGCATTAGCTGTGGAAATCGATGTGCAGCCAAAAGTGCAACAAAAAGTGAAACAGCCATGAGCCACGCCGATTTTGCTATCGAGACCCAAGGCATGACCCGCGCCTTTGGCGGCGTCAATGCGGTGGAAAACCTCGACCTCGCCATTCCCAAGGGAACCATTTATGGATTTCTTGGCCCCAATGGCTGCGGAAAATCCACTTCAATTCGCATGTTGACTGGGCTGCTGAGCCCAACGTCGGGGGAAATCCGCGTCTTGGGTGAAACCTTACCCGGCGCCGAGGAAAAACTGCGTCGCCGCATCGGCTATATGACGCAAAAATTCTCCCTGTACGACAATCTTTCGGTGCGGGAAAACTTAGAATTTGTCGCGCAAATCTATGGTTTGAACCGCCGAGCCTCAAAGCTGCGGATAGCCGAGTTAGTTACGCTGTACGATTTAGTCGGCCGCGAGAAACAAATGGCGGGCTCCATGAGTGGCGGCCAGAAACAGCGTTTGGCCTTAGCGGCGGCGACCTTGCATCACCCCGAATTGCTGTTTCTCGATGAGCCGACCTCGGCGGTCGATCCCGAGAATCGGCGCGAGTTTTGGGAGCGCTTATTCGATCTCTGCGCCCAAGGCACCACGATTCTTGTGTCGACTCACTATATGGATGAAGCCGAGCGTTGCCACGGTCTGGCGATTTTAGAGCGGGGGATAAAACGCGCCGACGGTTCACCCCAGCAGCTGATGGCGGCGATGGGCGCTCGGGTGGTTGAAATTTCAGGGGATGATTTACGCAATTTAAAGCAATCATTGATCAGCGAGTCTGCCGTATTATCGGCGGCGCAAATCGGCAGTCGTTTACGGGTGTTAGTGCGCAGCGATATTGAAGATCCACTCGCTTGGCTTAAACCTCGGGTTGCCAGCCGGACGATGGAAGAAGTGCGCGCTACCCTAGAAGATGTGTTTGTCACTTGCACCGGCGAGCGTTTGGCTGGGGTGTCCAAGGGAGCAACTGACCATGTGGCGTAGAATTTTTGCAATTGTCGTCAAAGAGCTGCGGCAATTATCACGGGATCGTATGACCTTTGGCATGATAGTCATGATCCCGCTGGTGCAACTGATGTTGTTTGGTTATGCCATCAATACCGATGCGCGCCATCTGCCCGCGGGGCTGGTAAATTTGAGTGATTCCACCTACAGCCGCTCATTGGTGCAGGCGGTGGAAGCGACGCAGGTGGTGGATTTCAAACAGCGTTATTTAAGTGCGGCCGAGGCAGAGGCGGCGATCACTCGCGGTGAAGTTAAAGCTGTGCTGTATTTGCCCGCCGATCTCGATGAGCGCTTAGTGCGTCACCCAAGCTTTGCGGGTCAGCAATATTTAGCTCAGCCGGTCGGGCAATGGCTGGTGGACGGTTCTGATACGGTTGTCGCCTCAACCATTCGTAGCCTTAGGCAAATGCCACTGGATGAAGTCGCAGGGAGAGCGCAAAAAGCCGTGATGCCGAGTTTTGAAGTGGTGCAATATTTCAACCCTGAGCAACGCTCTGTGGTCAATATAGTGCCCGGCCTGCTGGGGGTGATTTTGACTATGACCATGGTGATGTTTACCTCCGCCGCCATAGTGCGTGAGCGCGAGCAGGGCAATATGGAGTTTTTGATCACTACGCCAGTACGGCCGCTGGAGTTGATGCTGGGTAAAATCGTGCCCTATGTGATCGTCGGCTTTGTGCAAGTGACCATTATCCTGAGCGCAGGGCATCTGTTGTTTGATGTGCCGATTCGCGGCGGGATCGACTCCATCGCCCTTGCCGCTATGTTGTTCATTTGCGCCAGTTTAACTTTAGGATTAGTGATTTCGACCATAGCGAAAACCCAGTTGCAATCGATGCAAATGACGGTATTTATCCTGCTGCCATCGATTCTATTGTCAGGGTTTATGTTCCCCTACGAAGCCATGCCTATCGCGGCGCAGTGGATTGCCGAAGCCTTACCCGCAACCCACTTTATGCGCATGTCACGGGCCATAGTGCTACGCGATGCCCAAGTGATGGATCTGCAATTTGATGCCCTGTGGATGATAGGTTTTACCTGTATCGGGCTATTTATCGCCAGCATGAGATTCTCTAAGCGTCTAGATTAATATTATCATCAGTATGCTGATAGTCGCATGGCAGGCTATCAGCGACAGGAAATGAGGTTGTGCTAGGTTAGGCAGTGAATTATGATGCCGTTTTCCAAATCTAGGGTGAAACGGAGTTCAATTGGATATTCAATGGAAGCCAAAAGCTTGGCTCGCAATATTATTAGGCCTATTTTTTCAGCCGTTTGTATTTTTATACGTTAATCAATTTAAATATTTTATTCGATATTTTATTGGTGCGCTGATTATCGCGGCCGTGGATGTATTTTTACACTCCAATTATTTCCCATTTAAATCGGGGAATATGGCTTGGCTTCAACATATTTACCTCTCTTGGTTATTTATTGTTATTTGTCCCATTCACGGATTTATGATCGCCCGTCGTTACGATATTACTCAACCCCGCCGCTGGTATGCTCGCTGGTGGATAGTGTTAGCGAGTTACGCTTTGATGATGTTACCGCTGATTGTGTTACGAGGTTTTTTCTTTGAGCCTTTTAGTATTCCGGCCTCTTCCATGAAGCCGACGTTAGCGCCCGACAATCATGTGTTGGTGAGCAAGTATGGTTTTGGTAACTATCGATATTTAGGTTTTCAACTGGCTAAGTCGACGTCATCGGTAACACCCGCAAGAGGGGATATATTGGTATTTCAATACCCTGCAAACCCGACGATTGACTATGTAAAACGTGTCATTGGTTTACCCGGCGATAGGATTATCTATCGTGATAAAACCATTTTTGTGCAGAAAGCCTGTGATGTATCGAGGGAAGCTTGTGCAGAATTGGACTCACAATACGAACGTATCGATAAAAATTTATTACCCGAGTTGAGCACTGAGACTCAAGCCGTTTACCAAGAGTCGCTGGATGACATTCACTATCAAGTATTATTACTCCGCCATCAGAAAGAACTGGTTGATCGCTATTATGTGCAAGAAAACACATTAAGGGGTGAATGGTTAGTTCCCGCTGGTCAGTATTTCGTCTTAGGTGATAACAGAGACAATAGCTTAGATAGTCGATATTTTGGGTTTATTCCTCAAGACTTGATTATTGGTAAAGTGATATATATTTGGTAAGGCTGAGTGCTGATGGGGATAACCTAATACGGGCTTATTGGTGTTATCCCTAATCAAACTGTTGCAAAGCATTTTAGCCAGAGGCTTTATTAACCTCTAGTGCCAAAATAGGTTGAATGTGTATTTTGAGATCCAATTAATAATCCAGAGTTTGATATAGCGCAAACTATAGATAAACAGTCGCGCTAAGCCATTGAAATCGATATTGCTTAATTAGGATATCCCTTACACTACCGCTAGGGCCATTGCCGCCATCATGCTTAGGGAAGGGAATTCATTATGCCTGCAATCATTTGTCATAGCGCGCTCGAAGCCGTTGCATTAATTCAAAGTGGCGAGACGCTGTGGACGCATTCTATGGGCGCCACGCCGCGTATTTTACTCGATGCGTTGGCGCAGCACGCACTCACTAAAGACAATCTCACCTTATTACAGTTACATACCGAAGGCGCTGAATCCTTAAGCCATCCGAGTTTACAGGGACATTTACGCCATCGATGTTTTTTCGGTGGTCTGCCGACGCGGGCATTGTTGCAAAGTGGTGATGCGGATTATGTGCCGATTTTCCTGTCTGAAGTGCCTAAGTTGTTTCGCTCCGGCGAGCAAAAAATTGATACTGCGATTATCCAAGTATCGCTGCCCGATAAGCACGGCATGTGTTCCTTAGGGATCTCGGTCGAAGCCACGCTCGCGGCCTGCCAAGTGGCGGGTAAGATCATCGCCCATATTAATCCTCAAATGCCACGCACCCACGGCGATGGATTTATCCATATCGACCGCTTTGCCGCTGTGTATGAAGAAAGTGCGGCCTTGCCGATCCATTCTTTTGGTACGGGCGATGCCGTGAGTCTGGCGATTGGCAAAAATGTCGCCCAATTGGTACGCGATGGTGATTGCCTGCAGATGGGCATAGGTGCAATCCCCGATGCTGTTTTATCTTGCTTAACCGACCATAAGGATTTGGGCGTTCACACTGAGCTATTTTCTGACGGCATATTACAACTGGTTGAAAAGGGCGTGATTAACAACAGCAAGAAGCGGTTTTATCCGGGGAAATTAGTCACAGGTTTTGCCCTGGGAAGTCAAAAGTTATACGACTATGTTGATGATAATCCAGCGGTTATCTTTATGGACATAGAGCAAGTCAACGACACGTCTATTATCCGTAAAAACCCTAATGTGATGGCGATTAACTCGGCGCTACAGGTCGACCTTTCTGGCCAAGTGTGCGCCGATTCGATTGGCACTAAAATCTATTCCGGCGTCGGCGGCCAGATGGATTTCATCCGCGGCGCAGGCTTATCCGAAGGCGGTCGCTCTGTGATTGCGCTACCCAGCACGGCTGCAGGCGGCACGATTTCCCGCATCGCAAGCGTGTTATCACCCGGCGCGGGTGTCGTTACCACTCGGGCCCATGTGCATTATATTGTGACCGAATACGGCGCTGCTAATCTACGCGGTCGTTCACTGCGCGAACGGGCACAAGCGTTGATCGCCATCGCTCACCCAGATTTTAGGGAACAATTGAGCCGTGATGCCTTCGATGTTTGGGGCTTAAGACTGTAGTTTTTAGGTGTGTCCCTCGTTCTGATCTGTCGCTCAGTCTTCATTGATGGCACGCATAAACATAAAGAGAGGTAGGCTGGGCGTACTAGATCCCCCGCGCCCAATGTTTTAATATGCCCGCTCGATATTATCTGTTCAGTGTTAATTGAATTGCTTAAAGTATTTTAACGCTTTGATAAGAAAGGACTGAACTGCTAAATAAAAGGATGTTTGTCAATGCTGTACCACTTAGAAGCGACCAATCCACTCGAACAATGTTTTGAAAAGGCATTAAGTAATAATGCGCACGCTGAGGCGTTTTATCAGCAATTGAGCCAAGCAAAACTCTTTATCTTGAGTGAGAGTAGCGAGGATGCGCCGCAGGCGGGCGATGGTGCTATCGCGATCAGCATCAAGCAATGGTATATCCCCTTAGAAGATGGCAGCGATCATCCTTTTACCCCTATTTTTACCTCTCAAATTGCGGTTGATAAAGCCATTGAGCTGATGAAAAGCGAAGGCACTGAGTACCATGGCGTGATGGAACTCGAAGCGGCCACGATTTTTCAGCTGCTATTGCAGTCGGGCAATGATATGGCGCTGAATCCCAACAGTAATATGTCGAAAACCTTAGATGAAGATGAGATCCGCTATATGCTATTGCCGGATTTTTCTTTGGTTGAGCAAAGGGGTGCACTGGTTATTCTGGGCAAAGTCTTCAGTGATGAACTGCCCATTTTTGCAGAGTTAAAGGAAATACTCTCAAACTATAAGCGTGTCCAGAAAGCCTATCTTATCGAATCCAACTCGTTGAACTTTGGTAGGAGTTGCACAGATCATGCGCTCTGTTTGGTGGTGCAGTTTGTAGATGATAATACCGATGATTTAAGTCGGGTAAGGGCAGATGTGGATAGAATGCAGCGCAAAATGGACCCCAATAGTTGGGAGGTGAAAGTGCATCAAATGCGCGCAGATGTTCAAGAACCCCTCGGACAGTTTTGTGTTGAAAAAGCCGAGCCTTTTTACAGTCAGTCGTTGTTTGCAAAAATGAAGCGTTGGTTTGCCTAATCATAAATAACTGGCTGATCTATGTACCTGCTCATTAAATGAGTTAAGGCTTATTCGCGCTTTCTGTGGCGATCATCGCTGCGATTTTTCCGTCGCAATTTTAAAGCGAGCCGCCAGCTAAATGGGTTTTAGTCTGGCGTCTGGCAGTGTACTGTTTCTCTTCGCATTACTGCTCAATGTGCTGTTATTTAATGCCTCATTTAAGCAGCTTACTTTTCTGTCACTTTAAATTCTGGCCAGTCATATTCGGCTGAAATACTGGCCAGAATTTCCTTTATTAAGGCGGCACCATTATCGCCGTTGGTCAGCACAACTGCTCCCTGTCCGGTTTGGGTATAACCATATAATTGGCTGCGGAAGCCTTCATTGCCGCCACTATGGCTAAAGCTTATCCGGTCTGGCAGTTGTTCAACAAAAAAGCCAAGGCCGGTTTCACCCAATACTCGGGTTAACATGGTTTTGGTCATATCCGTTGAGAGTATTTTATTGGACGTTCCCGCCTCTGACTGTTGCACCTCAATGATGACTTTGGCTAAATCCGTCGCCGTCGTCCACAGACCTGCTGCCGCCAGCTCGGGGTTTTGATGCCACAGACCCGCAATTGCAGCGCCATTTTCATCATGTCCTGCAGCGGCATTGCTGTGCGCTTCGGCGGGTAAGGTTTGTGCGAAGAAACTGTGCTGCATGTCTAAAGGAGAAAAGAGGGTTTGTTGTAGTAATTGCGGAAAATCCTGTTTGCTGGCCTCAATCATCATCAATTGGGCGATAGTGTAACCACCACCAGAATAGCTCCATTGGGTGCCAGGTACGGCTCCGACCCGAATCGCATCGGTATTGGACGGAGCAACACCGTTTAGCACCGCCAGTAAGTCGGGCAAAGGCTGCCCATCGGCATAACCTTTAAAGCCATGAACATTGATGCCGCCACTGTGGTTAAGCAATTGTCGTAGGCTGACTTTGTGCTCTTTGGTAAATTCATTGTCAGGCAGCTTCCAGCTGTGCAATTGGTTATTGATATCACCGTCCAGTTGCAGTTTTCCTTGTTCAACCAGATGCAATGCTGCCAGCGCGGTGAGGGATTTACTGATGGATGCGGCCTGAAATAATGTTGTTGGTGTTGTACTTTGCGCACCTTCAGTACCGTCTTTTCCCGCAATATTGGCGCCATAAGCCCGAGCCCATTCAATGCGGCCATTATTGACGACCGCAATACTGACCGCAGGCACCCGATAATAGTGCATCCGATCCACAAGGTTCATCTTTTGCGCTGAGGCGCCTTTAGCAACCACTAAGCTGGAAAGCCCGTGCTCGACGCGGCTAATGCTGTCATTTTGCGCCACATCATCTTGAGTGGCAGTCGCGGCTGAAACTACACCCGGATAACAACAGCCGAACACCAATAAAGCCAGCGCATTACGTAGCGGATTTAGCATATTGAGCATGTGATTTTAGTCCTTTATCAAATGTTGAAAATCCTTGGCGAAACAGGGGGATGGTGTTCGTTTGTCAAAACAGACGGCAGTATTTAGCGCGGCGCATCACTGAGTGTGGATTTGTCGCATATCAGTCTGAAACAGTCTGATGAACTGAACATATTGGATTGTGGTTACAGTTGCAATCTCGCAGGTGTAACTAATGATGACACGCTTTAGTTACCAATAGGTATTCAGCTATTTGCCATCGCGGATGATGCCGCTGCTTTAATTCAACGCGGCGAGACTTTGTGGATTCATTCAATAGACGAACAGTTAGATACGCTGATCTTCATTGTCACTCAGACTTTAGGGGCAAACTGAGTCGTAGTGCCTTTGACGTTTGGGCTTTAAGGGTTTAATTCTCTTTATTTATCAATGGAGTTTTCTTTTAAACTTCGTTTGTTTATTGATTTTCAAAGTCAAAGTCGTGGGGCTTCACCCCACACCCGACCAAGGAGAACTGCTCGTCCTATCCTCCTTGGATTCTCCAAGACGCCCCCAACGGAGTTGAAAGCCCCTTGAGCTCATCTGCAAATTTGCTATCGCTTCCGAAGGATGCGTCCCTGCACCTGCGAAAGCTAGCTTGCCATCCATGGCAAGACTCACGCAATTTGCCTATTCGCCCTGCGGCAACTCCGAGGGGATGGTGTATTTCTGAAGCTTAAGTGTTGATTGTTAGGCATATCAGGAATAAAAGTTTTGTTTGCCCTATTTTTTGTGTTAAACCTGAGACATTACAACTAATTTAAATATCTTGAGATAGAAGACATGATAAAAAATAAAAATACTTTTAATAGAAATTTAAAAAACTTAGATTTAGAAAGTCTATTCAGAAGCCTAGATGTCGAGGGGCTTTCTAAGCCGTTCGATTTATATATCGAAGCTATAGAATCATTTTATACATCTTACAATATTAGTAGCAGTTCTTATATTTTTAGAGCTTATAAATCATTTGATGTGGATGTTAATGATGAAAAGGAAGTTGGTTTTATAACTAGCGCTTTACGTTATGCTAATTACAATATTAATTCTCTTAAGGGTGAGAATGTAATCCTATTTTCAGAGCCTGTTATAGTATCTGAAATTGATTGTAAAAATTTGATGGTTAATGGGAATGAAAACGCGATAAGGCTTATTACATTTCTTGGTTCAGATAAGAGGTTTTCAATAAATAATTATGTGTATTATGTTAATTCACATGGTGAAAAGGAAAGTATTACAGAAGTAACAAAGTATAAGGTTCATGATGTTGTTCTTGGGGTTATTCTCCCTAAAAACTGCAACCCTCTATCTATGTAAATCGTTAAGTATAGTGAGTTGCACACTGATCAAAATAAGCTCTTACAAACTAAGGCGGCACTTCAAGCTGCTAAAGATATTCGGGGGTTGAAATACAGAAAATAAAAAATAAGCTCGTTGAAATTAATAATGTTATCTACAGTAAAGCTGATGAGTTAATTTCTGTCGAAGGTGATATAGATGTCGCTGAGCAAAATAAATTACATGCCGAAAGTAGTCTTGAGTCTAGTAAGGAAGTATTGGAAAAGGTTCGTGTTGACTTAGATAAATCAAGCGAAGCATATGAAACTCTAAAAATGGAAATAATAAAAAAAACTAAACAAATTGAATCTCTTACTGATCTTATTGCTATAAACTCTACCATGCACAGTGAGCAAGAGTTGAAGCTTGGTGAGATATATAGCAAAACTCAAATGGCAAGTGATTCTTTAAGGGATATAAAGAAAGAGTTGAGTGAGGCAAACAGAAAGAAAAACCTCAGCACTCTTGATATGGTTGGCCATTCTAATGAAACTTCTAAACAATTAAAGCCCTATTATTTCTTTACTTTACTAACTTTCCTAGCGCTCGTTTGGATGGCTAAGTATATATATCAAAATGGTGAGAATTTTACAACAACACTTCCTTATCTTGTTCATGTAAGTGCATGGGATATTTTTTTGAGTCGTTTGCCTCTTGTTACGGCGACTGCATTAATAATCGCAGGGTTGTCGGGGGTGTTCTTTTATTTAATTAAACATATTGTTTTATTGAATACTGAGAAAATGACAATGTTAAAAGCTGCTATCTTGGCAGAGCAAATTACAAATTCATTAGATTGTAAAGAACTTACTGGGCAGGAAAAGTTAGAGTTTAAACGAGACACTAAAATTAAGCTTATTACGCAAGTTTTCGCTAGGACGGAGTCTAATGTTGATATCGCAAGTTTAATGATTGATGTATTAAAAGCAGTGAACGATAAAAAATGAAGTTAAATTTTTTTAAAATAAAAAGGTGGAAGAACAGATAGATAAATTTCTATCTATGGAAATTATGTTGAATACTATTTTCAATAGACATTTTTTGAGACTGTTATCTCTATCTTGGCATTTTTTAGCGGGCAGATATATGAAAGGCTTTGATGATTTATCTCTGATATGTAAGTGACGGTTGGCAGTATGACCGCTTTTTCACATCTGACCCATAGGGATATGGGGAATGTCACTATTATGTATGTCGGGAACATAATTGACCATGTGATCGAGGCATTCACACTTCCATGTACAGCAGATGTCGTCGAGCCCTCAGGGACGAGTTTACGGCGTGTCACTGGAGTGACAGTGCTTAATTTTTGGATACCAAGGTTAAGTGATTGCTCTACAATTTCCTATATTTACCATCTCTCTCAGTTATTTCTGAGGCGCTTAAGCTATTTCCCCATGCACTCTGCTAACAGCTTAACGAAAAAGTCGCTGCCTTTGCGTTCGCAAAAGGCGATGTTGCGTTCTGGGATGGTTTCGGGATCGTTGTAGCTGGCAAGAGCGAGCTCCATGCTGGCTTCGCGAATGATGTGCAAGGTTGGATAGGGGGCGCGGTTGGTGAAGTTGGCTGCGGCGTCCTGTGGTTCACCATCGAAACAATAGTCTGGGTGGAAGGTGGCGAGTTGGTAAGTGCCTTCGTACTCGTGTTCGATAAGCGTATCGGTTGCCATGTCGACGAGGTCGAGATAGGCATAAAAACCCTCAAAACCTCGGGGGAGAATAAACAGTGTGGTTTCGGCTTCGGGGTGGGCGTCGAGGTATTGGCACTCTTCGATTAATGCCTTGAGCACGAGTTTGACTTTGGTTTGTTCCACAACTAGATATCGAATACTGCCGCGCTCGACTTCTTGTCTGGCGAAGGGGCAAATATTGTATTTCATGATCACTTTTTTGACCCAGTTGTCGGTTTGTTCAATGATCATGTCGATTTCGTTCATGGTGGTCGTGGCTCGTGCTGACAAAAATTAGGGAGCGATCATAGGGATGATAGACGCCACAAGCAAGACTGCCATAGTGATATTGAAGATCTTCTGTTGGCGCTCATTTTTTAAAATGCGCTTAAGGGCCACGCCAAAACCGAGCCACACAATGGCGCAGGGGAAGGCGACACATAAAAATACTGTCGCGATAGTGATGACCTGCGGAGTTAAATCTTGCTGTACTGACGTGAATGTCGCAATTGCGCCCACCGCCATGATCCAGCCCTTAGGATTCACCCATTGAAACGCAGCAGCTTGGATAAAACTGAAGGGTTTGGCAATGGCTTTGCCTTCCATCTTGCTACTGCTGTTGGCGATAAGCCAAGACAGATACAAAAGGTAACCTATGCCGACGACTTTAATCACTTGATGGATGATAGGATAGCTTTGGAAGAGCGCGCTTAAGCCCAAGCCGATCGCGAGGATCATGGTTGGGAAGCCAAGGCTTATTCCCATCAGATGCGGAATACTGCGTTTTACGCCAAAGTTAACCCCTGAGGTCATCAGCATAATGTTGTTCGGCCCTGGGGTGATCCCCGATGAGAAGGCGAATAGCGCGATAGCGAGTATTAACTCCATAGATAGATCTCACACCTTTCATTTTCGTTGTATGGCATTGTGATTAATGGCGATATTTCGGCTGCGACCGACGCATCTGCCTGCGCAACATTGTTTGGCTAGCAGGCTTTTTGCGGCGTTTGATTGCAGCGCAGGCGAGGCATTCTAGCGGTTAAATAATGCCGCGCCTATACGGCATTGCGAGTTTATAAACGAAAAAGAATAACAAAATAGGTTGAAGCACTAACAGGCTCAATATTGAATGGAGAGTATTAGCGCAGGCTGGCGATTTCCCAGTGATGGCAAGAGCATCAACCTATATTGGAGTATGCTGATTTAACACTATGATGCATATCAACTTTCAGTTTTAGCAATAGCGACTATCCTTAGACAGAATTTTATAAAATGAGGGAACAGTGCATGATTAATTCGCTGCATAACACGTTACATCGAGAGCGAAGTGGAGAGCTTAATCGGGGCCTAAGCCGAAGGCAGGATCTAAGCCAAAGTCGAGGACGAAATCTAGATATTAGCCGAGTGCTCAATAGATATTTAGCTGTGTTAGTGCTGCTGTTCACGGGCGCTTTAGGTCTTACAGGGTGCGTGACTGTGACGGATAACGCGGCGCAGCCGCTGCGAACCACAGTCGTGATGTCTGGCGATCTCAGTGAATTACCACCAACCGCCATGACGTATACTTGGCATCCCAAGTTTCAAAAAATTATTACAGACAAGCGCTTAGAGCCGCAGCAAGTATTACAGCACATGCAAGATGTACTCGAACAAAGTTTGCAGAATAAGGGATATCGCTGGGTTGAAGACCCACAACTGGCGGATTTTCAGGTCGGGTTTGGTGTCGCCATGGGCACTGAAATGAGCGATGAGCAAATTCTGGCGGTAACAGGCTTGGTTGCTGGGCTTTCGACCGACGGTGTGAACACTAAAAAGTATGACAAGGGCACTGTGGTGATAGCACTGTTTAAGCCGACCAAAATAAAGGGCGGCGGTGACGAGCCCATTTGGCGTGTCCTTGCCCAAGGTTTTGGCAACATTAAAAAGATGGATGAGCTAACCGAAAACTTCGACAGTTTAATTGCCAGCATGGTGGCCAATATACCATCGGTTAATGTGGCACCTTAGTTAGCGTTTTAGTCTTGCTTCGTTTCAGTTCTGGCCTGAGTGAATCAGCATCTTGATAGAAGCATTCGTCAGATAAACGGGATTAGTGCGTAATTGAGCGGCTCGGTCCCACATTTGTGGCGCTAGCTCCCATTTTTGAATGGTGAGGCATGGTATTTTAGTGACAGCCATCTCAACAAAGGGCGCGACAGTGAAAACTGCCGCGCTTTTTCATTTTAACAGGGTAAGTCCCGTTTCGATTTCAGGCAATCAGTCGTGCTCGACGCTGATCTCGTAGGATGAAAACTTACGAATGTTAATCACGCCGGTATCGAACATTAAATACTGACCTTTAATCCCCTGCAAAATCCCGCTCACCACCCCATTTTTATCGAAGTTGTGGGAAGTGATCTTCTTCGGAAAGGTGTCGATAGGATAATGAATCGGCTGAATCGTTTCATCTAAACGCTCGATACTGTAATCGCCTTTTTGCATACCGATTTCATGCAGCTTAGCCTCAATTTGCGGGATCAGTTCTGCGGCTTTCGCATTCAAATCGATATCGTCGGCGTGGCCCTTTAACATGGCTTGCCAATGGGTTTTATCGTTGACCAATTTCGCCAATTCAACTTCGACCAGACCTGAGAGTTGCCTTGTTGACACTTTAAAAATCGGCAAACCTTGGGTGGCACCTTGGTCAATCCAACGGGTAGGCAGTTGCGTGTGGCGGGTGATGCCGACTTTAACGCCCGAAGTATTCGCCAAATACACATAATGCGGCACAAAACAGTGGCTCTGGGCCCACTCGGGTTCGCGGCAAGTGCCTTGGTCGTAATGGCAAGTTTCCGGCTTCATGATGCACATATCGCAACTCGCCAGCTTTTGCATACAGACAAAACAGTGGCCCTGCGAGTAACTCTTCTTGCTTTTTTTACCGCAGTTGCAGCAGAAGATATTGCCCGTGTGGGTCAAGGTTAATTGCTTGCCTATCAATGGATTGAGCGGGAGTAACTCATCACCGACAACGAGTTGATATTGCACTTGTTGCGCGTCATCTAACTGTACGCGCATCTTTTTTAGCGTTCCTAACATGGTAATCCTAATGTGTTGCGTTCTGGTGCAGCTTAGTCGCTCATCATGCGGTCTAGTGCACACTTTCGTTATATCGTCATTGCGTGGCCGTCAGTATACAAGATTATCCAAGCCAGTTTAGATAGGAATTCTCGATAAGTGAGTCGATAAGTAAGGCGATAAGTGAATCGATAAGTCAGTCGATAAGCGAGCCGATTAATGGCGTTAATGACCAGAGTCGATTGAATGAGCTGATTGAGTGAGTCTTTGTAAACTGTACTCAACTCCATCATCTTAATCAGACTTTTTTGAGGGTAATGATTTGAGTCTTATGATGAAAACCAGTAAGTTACCCAGCATTACAAATGGAGGTGTACTTATGCGGTTGGTTTTAGTGCTGATGTTTTTCTTTTCAACGGCTGTCTTCGCACAGACGGATAAGACGGTAATTCATTCAGAAATCTTGAATGATGACATCAACTTACAAATCCATTTGCCAGATACCTATGCGCATTCCAACGACTTTAACTATCCGGTATTAATCGTACTAGATGGCTCTACCCAATTTGAGCATGTGGCGGCGAATGTTGGCTTTTTAAGTACTTATGCCATTATTCCGGAAATGATCACAGTTGGCGTGAGTTCGGATCAACGGATGAAGTATTTCACGCCGACTCAAATCGATAAATTTAAAGACAGCTCCGGTGGTGCTGAACAGTTCAGGCAATTTTTAGAGCAAGAGCTGCTCAGTACATTAGGTAAAAAATACCGCACCTCAGATTATCAAATACTCACGGGTCATTCCTTCGCTGGGCTGTTTACGAGTTATGTGGCTATGACGCCTAATAGCCAATTTGATGCGGTGATTTCAATCAGTCCCAGTTTATGGTGGGACAGTGATTGGCTAGTGCTTAAGTCGGCCGAGTTATTACACGCTAAGCGTGCGAAACCACTGCGCTGGTTTTTGAGTATGGCAAGTGAACCCAATGAAATGGCGAGCGCGTTTGCGGCGCAAATTAAGCAGTTGCAAGACGGCTTAGGTGCAAACTCAACGGGTAACGCATCAAAGCAACTGTATTGGTTTTACAAACATTTCCCCGATGAAACCCACGACAGTACACCGCTTGTTGGCAATATTGAGGCGTTAAAGACCCTTTTTGCCGGTTGGAATGCTGTGCCTGAAATTGCCGTTATGCCACTCAAGGACCTAAAACACTTCTATCGACAAAAGAGCGTTGAGTTTGGCTATGAATTTCCACTCTTTGCTCAGCAATATAATGTTTATGGACTCAAAGCTACTTATGAACAAAAAACGGCTTGGGGCGTTGAAATTCTCGCAGAGGGGACGCGCGCGTTCCCCAATTCAGAGGTGTTATGGGACAGTTTAGCGACCGCCTATGATCTGGATGGACAGCTTGAGCAGGCGATAAAAGCCTCCGATAAAGCCGTGCTACTGGCAAAACAAACGGATTCCGTGTTTTTAAATGAGATCCTCAGTCAAGCTAAACACTTGCAGTTGCGAGCGAAAAAGTAACCGCTCCAAGAGAGGGCTTAACTACAAAGTTGCAACATGTTTGGACAAGTCTCACGCGGCTAGGTAATCTTGTGATCTTTTTGTTCGCTGAGAATTTATCTTGCCTGCCAACCTGTTATTACTGCTTGCCGCCGCGATTTGGGGCTTTGGATTTGTCGCCCAAACCTTAGGCATGGAACATCTTTCCCCCTTTGCGTTTAATGGTATTCGCTTTTTAATGGGGACGTTTAGCTTAGTGCCTTTGGTGTGGTACTTGCGTCGGCAAAATAAGCTGCATGTGAGTGCGCCAAAGGATTTAGTGCGCGGCAGTTTGCTGGTTGGGGTTTTACTGTTTGCGGGCGCGTCATTTCAACAGGTCGGTTTGCAATACACCACAGCAGCGAATGCGGGCTTTATCACTGGCCTATATATAGTGTTAGTGCCTGTGCTTGGGTTAGCGCTAAAACATACGACAGGTTTGAATACTTGGCTTGGCTGCGCGATTGCCGCGGTCGGTTTGTATTTTTTAAGTGTTAAAAATGGTATGAGCATAGGTTATGGCGATGCCTTGCAGTTGGTGGGCGCCTTGTTTTGGGCATTGCACATTCTGGCGGTGGATCATTTTGCCAAGCGGATTTCGCCCGTGGTGTTAGCTATGATGCAGTTTTTCGTCTGCGGCGTGCTGAGTTTGATGGTGTCGGCGGTAATTGAAGTCACCACGCTCGACGGCGTGATGGCGGCTTGGGGTTCACTTTTCTATGCAGGGCTGATTTCGGTAGGGATTGCTTATACCTTGCAAGTGTTAGCACAGAAAAATGCGCATCCAGCCCATGCGGCGATTATCCTCAGTTTAGAAACGGTATTTGCGGCCATTGGTGGCATTATCTTCCTCGATGAGAGTTTGAGTGTGCGGGCATTATTCGGCTGTGGCTTGATGTTGCTGGGGATGTTGATCTCCCAAGTGCCGCTACGTTACTTAGTCAAATCTCGGCATCAAAAAGTGACTTAAACAAAAAACGCCGCTGGCATCTGCTTAGCGGCGTTTCTATTTTATGCATTTTTTAAAAAGCGCTTTAAGTGCTGCCTGCAAATGCACGCTCTAAACGTTTGGGTGTGCTAAGCGTTCGCTCGTCGTAAAGGTTAACGGCTTAATCTATCGAGCACGAGATCATCACCAAGGGCATAGAGGGATGTTACCAGTTGCTCTTCTTGGGCGAGATCTGTGAGTCCAAGGCCGATAGTCGCCCGAAACAGAGCGATACCTGTGTGGCCAGCGGTTTCATATTGGCTACTAAACTGCTCGATATTGATGCCAAGGGCGTTGATCTTATTTGAGATATCGAGCACGAGTCCGGGTCTGTCATAGGCCACTAGGTTGTAGCTTAAGCGTTTGATGGGTTTAAGCGCGACCGAGGTTTTGGCATAGGTGAGGGTGAGGCTGTCGATGCACTCCAGCGCCTCAATAAGCTCGTCCATACGCAGTGAAGGCACTTCAAGTAACAGAATTGCGGCAAAGATACCGTCGATATGGCGCAATTCCGAGTCGAGCCAGTTGCCGCCGTGACGGCTCACCGCATGGGCGATTTGTTCTACTAATCCTTTTCTATCAGGTGCTTGTAGTGTGATCAAATATCGTAGCATAGTGACTGACTCCTATTTTTTGTAAAAGGCACCTGTTTTAAAACGGGGTGTAACACAACTGTCATCTTTGCGTCATATAATCCAACGCACTTAGAATAAAGGATGTTGTTATTGCTCAGTTTACGTTCAAACAGTGTAAGCATAGCACTCGGCAAATCCTAGCGAAAAAACTCGCTGGCTATTAATAATAGAGGTTCTTAATGGAAAGTCAGGTCACTCAACCTGGTCCTGCATCGCACAGTATGCTTAAAGGCGGACGCTCGAATCGCAGGGCATTTAAGGATAAAGCGGCGCAAATCGGCGTCACTATCGGCGGCACTATGGTGTTTGTCGCCTTATTGTTGATCTTCTTTTATCTGTTGTATGTGATTAAACCCATTTTCGATAGTGCTGATGTCACGCCGGTTAAGACGGTGAGCTATCAACACGCGGATGTACCTACTTTAATGGTGGGCGCTGAAGAGCAAAATGAGGTGATGTACCGTGTGGCCGTTGATGGCCAAGTGGACTTCTATACCGTTGCCGACGGTAGCCTACTTTCTAGCTTTACACCGCCGTTGCCAGCGGGCGTGACTGTGACCAGTGCCGCCGTTGCCGTGCCGAGCGAACAGCGTTTTGCGCTGGGATTAAGTAATGGTCAGGTGCTAGTGGCTGGCCTAGAGTTTGGTTTAAGTTATCCAAACAACAAGCGCTTAATCACGCCTAAACTGCGTTATCCCGCAGGCGAAACCCCAATTACAGTCGATGAAACGGGCAGTGCGATTCATAAACTGACTTTCACCTACAGTTCAGACAAAATGAGCTTTGCCTATCAAGATGAGAGCGGCGTTTGGCGCCTGACTCGCCTCGAAGGGCAAGAGAACATGATGACTGAAGAAGTAGAGTGGGTTTCTACGACGTCACAAATTCAAGATGCGCCGAAGAAAGTCTCCCATGAGCTGATGACGCCAGATCAACGTCAATTGATGTTGCAAACTGGCAATAAAATCTTCGTGTACGACATCCGTGATACTGACAGCTTAGATCTGCTGCAGGTGATTGATGTTGAACGTGCTAAAGCCCAAGTGAATAACGTGGCTTTGCTGGCGGGCGCAAGTTCCTTACTGGTCAGCTACGACACAGGTATTGTGGCCCAGTACTTCCAAGTCAGTGGTCCAAAAGGGCGTTTATATCAAGAAATCCGCCAGTTTGATGACTTACCGCCTATCGAGTCACTTACCTCTGAATTCTACCGTAAGAGTTTTGCGACTGTGAGCCCTGAGGGCGAGCTGACATTGCTCTATACCACGAGTCATCGTGAACTGTTTGACGAAAAATTCGACCTTAAAAACCCCGGTAAAATGGGCTTTACCCCACGCTCAAACGGCATAGTCGTTGAGGCGGACAAAAAGCTGCATATCTTCAGTGTGGAAAACTCCCACCCAGAAGTGTCATGGAGCGCCATGTGGGACAAGGTGTGGTATGAAGGTTATCCAGAGCCTAAATACGTATGGCAATCGACTTCGGGGTCTGATGATTTCGAAGCTAAGCTGAGCTTAATGCCATTGGCCTATGGCACAATGAAAGCGGCATTTTATGCCATGTTATTTGCCGTGCCTTTAGCCATTGCCGGTGCGATTTACACCGCTTACTTTATGTCGCCTAAGGTGCGCGGTTTAGTGAAACCGACCATTGAAATCATGGAAGCCTTACCAACGGTTATCTTAGGTTTCTTGGCGGGGTTGTGGTTAGCGCCGCTGATTGAAGAACATCTCCCCGGTATCTTGATTTTACTGACCCTGTTGCCGACCTCGATTCTCGCTTCGGCCTATGGCTGGAGTAAGTTACCTGCTATTTGGAAACAACGTTTACCTGAAGTGTACCAAGAGCTGATGTTGATCCCTGTGGTCTGTTTCGTGGGTTGGTTCTCTTTTGCGGTCAGCCCAATTATCGAAGTGGCGCTGTTTGATGGTAATACCCGTCAATTTATCACTAACGAACTGGGCATCACCTTCGACCAACGTAACGCGCTGGTAGTAGGTATCGCCATGGGCTTTGCGGTTATTCCAACGATTTTCTCTATCGCGGAAGATGCGATTTTCTCTGTGCCACGTCATTTATCGAACGGCAGCTTAGCCTTAGGTGCGACGCCTTGGCAGACACTGACTCGCGTGGTGTTGTTAACCGCAAGTCCGGGTATTTTCTCGGCCATCATGATGGGCTTAGGCCGCGCTGTGGGCGAGACCATGATCGTACTGATGGCCACCGGTAACACCGCCATTATGGAATGGAGCGTGTTCGAAGGGATGCGAACCTTGGCAGCAAACATTGCGGTTGAAATGCCTGAGTCGGCTATCGGTAGTTCGCATTACCGTGTGCTCTTCCTCGCGGCGTTCGTGCTATTCATCTTTACATTCTTCTTTAACACCATTGCAGAAGTGGTGAGACAGCGTCTACGTGAACGCTATAGCTCGCTGTAACGGGGATAAGACAATGACATTAAATACTATTTCGCCAGTGACCTTGAGAGGTTTGTGCAATGGGTAAGTGGGTAAAATCAGGCTCGCCATGGATATGGATGACGGGCGGTGCGGTGAGCATCAGTTTGATTGCCGTCTTAGGCTTATTACTGTTAATCGCTTGGCGTGGCTTAAGTTACTTTTGGCCAGCAACGGTTTACCAGTGGGAACTCGAAGATAACACGGGCGTACGTTCGACCTTAATTGGTGAAGTTTACGATAGGGAAGAAGTACCGACTGAGCGTTTGATTGCTGCGGGCCATGTGTTTAAGGAACATCCTGGCGAGTTCGTCACCCGTTACTTAGTGAAAACCGGTAACCGCGAATTTGTAGGGCTAGATTTCCGCTGGATATTAGGCACTGACATTTTGAGCCGTTCTACGCCAAGCGATGTCGCCATGATTGAGCGGGCTAAAAACGGTAACTTCTACGGTTATCCAATCGCTGTGATTGAAAATGGCAAGCGTCTGGATTTAGTTAACGATGCGATTGAGTCTTCCTTAATGGAGCATATCGACCGCGCAGTAGCCTTATCGGACAAAGCGGTAGATTTGCAGAAGCAAGACATTGGCTCGATTAACTACGCCATTGAAAAGCTGCGTTTACAGGAGCGTCGATACGAGCTTGATGGCGAACTGACCGACAGCAATAAAGCTGACTTAGTGGCCAAGCGAGCGCAACTGCAAAAAGATTACTTAGTGCTTGAAAAAGAGTTATTTGCCCTGCGTGATGACGCGGCGCGAGATTCAGTAATCGTGCGTGATATGCGCGGTGAAGAAGTTGAGCTTAAGCTAGATACAGTGCTGGATGTGACTTATGTTAACCACTTAAGCCTAATTGGTAAAATTGGTAAATGGTTCATCGGTATCGGCCGTTTTGTGAGTGACGACCCGCGTGAAGCTAACACCGAAGGCGGCGTTTTCCCAGCGATTTTCGGTACTGTGTTTATGGTAATGCTGATGGCCGTTATTGTGACGCCATTTGGTGTGGTCGCGGCGGTTTATCTACATGAATACGCTAAGAAAGGCCCAATCACTAAGATGATCCGTATTGCGGTAATCAACTTAGCTGGTGTGCCATCAATTGTGTATGGCGTGTTTGGTTTAGGTTTCTTCGTCTACATGATGGGCGGCTCTATCGACCAACTGTTTTACGCTGAAGCATTACCGTCACCGACCTTTGGTTCGCCAGGGGTGATTTGGTCGGCATTGACCTTAGCCATTTTGACTCTGCCTGTGGTTATCGTTTCGACCGAAGAAGGTTTGAGCCGAATCCCAAGTGCGGTGCGTCAAGGTAGTTTGGCACTGGGCGCAACGAAAGCTGAGACACTGTGGCGCATTGTGATCCCAATGGCGAGCCCAGCTATCATGACGGGTTTGATTTTAGCGGTCGCCCGCGCTGCCGGTGAAGTGGCACCACTGATGTTGGTGGGTGTAGTGAAATTAGCCCCAACATTACCACTGGACTTTAACTTCCCGTTTGTGCATTTAGAACGTAAGTTCATGCACTTAGGGTTCCATATTTATGATGTGGGCTTCCAGAGTCCTAACGTTGAAGCGGCACGTCCTCTGGTGTATGCGACTTCCTTCTTGCTGGTGTCTGTGATTGTGGCACTCAACTTGACGGCCATTGGCGTACGTAACCACTTGCGTGAAAAATATCGTTCGCTTGAGCACTAATCAGCGATTATCCTGAAAGTATTAGGACTGAATATGATTTCTATAGATTCGACAGCAATGAAAACCAATAACTTTGATTTAGCGAACTTAAGCCAGACCGACACCGCGTTGGAGATCCGTAACTTAGACTTGCGCTATGGCAGTAAACAAGCGCTGTTTAATGTATCGATGAAGATCCCCAAGAAGCAAGTGACCGCCTTTATCGGCCCCAGTGGTTGTGGTAAATCGACGCTGCTGCGTTGTATTAACCGCATGAACGACTTGGTGGATAACTGCCATATCGACGGTGAAATTTTGCTGCACGGCCAGAATATTTACGACAAGAAAATCGACGTCGCGGCCCTGCGCCGTAACGTGGGCATGGTGTTCCAGCGCCCGAATCCGTTTCCTAAGTCGATTTATGAAAACGTCGTTTATGGTTTGAGATTGCAAGGGCTGAATAATCGTCGTGAACTCGATGAAGCGGCCGAGCGTTCGCTGCGTGGCGCGGCGATTTGGGACGAAGTAAAAGACAGATTGCACGATAACGCCTTTGGTTTATCTGGCGGTCAGCAACAACGTCTGGTGATTGCCCGTGCCATTGCTATCGAGCCAGAAGTGTTATTACTCGATGAACCCACATCGGCACTCGATCCTATTTCGACATTGACGATTGAAGAGCTGATCACCGAGCTTAAGACTAAATACACTGTGGTTATCGTGACTCACAACATGCAACAGGCGGCGCGGGTATCGGATCAAACGGCCTTTATGTATATGGGTGAATTGATTGAATACGCTGATACCAATACGATTTTCACCACGCCGAAAAAACGTAAGACCGAAGATTACATCACAGGACGTTACGGTTAATTAGCTCGGTCGCTATCGGATAAAGCCGCAACAGCAGGCTTTGAGCATGCTTGGTAAACAGTTAAGTAAAAGGTTGGCTAAATGGAAAACATGAATTTAAGTAAGCACATCTCAGGACAGTTTACCGCTGAGCTGGATGATATCCGTAACCGCGTACTCGCTATGGGTGGTTTGGTTGAACGTCAGCTTGAGCAAGCCATTGACGCGCTCAGCGCACTTGATGCTGAACTCGCCCAGCGTGTTATCGAGGGCGATCACAAGGTCAATGGCATGGAAGTGTCTATCGACGAAGAGTGCACCCGTATTATCGCCAAGCGTCAACCTGCGGCCAGCGATTTACGCCTGATTATCGCCATCTCAAAAACCATCGCCGATCTTGAGCGT
The DNA here is from genome assembly GCF_900456975.1 of Shewanella baltica. Classification (NCBI taxonomy): domain Bacteria; kingdom Pseudomonadati; phylum Pseudomonadota; class Gammaproteobacteria; order Alteromonadales; family Shewanellaceae; genus Shewanella; species Shewanella baltica. The sequence continues at coordinate 2,960,562 of NZ_UGYM01000002.1, read as the reverse complement.
ATTGGTGATGCCTGCGTGCGTATCGCTAAAGCAGCGTTAGATAAGCGTTTGAATAATCAACAACCTTTACTGGTTAGCATTGAAAATATGGGCCGTCACGCGACCCGTATGTTGCACGCGACCTTAGATGCTTTGGCCCGTATGGATGCCGATACTGCGTTAGAGCTGCACAAAGAAGATGCCAAGCTTGACCGTGAATACGAAGGCATCATCCGCCAGTTAATGACTTATATGATGGAAGATCCGCGTTCTATCCCTGACGTCTTAGACGTACTGTGGGCAGCGCGTGCGGTTGAGCGTGTTGGCGACCGCTGTAAAAATATCTGTGAATACATCATCTACTACGTGAAAGGTAAAGACGTTCGCCATACTTCCTACGAAGATATGGAAAAGGACATGAAAGGCTAACACACGCATTAATCTGCTGTTGTCATGCATCAATACAACGCTCCGCAGTCTCTGTGGAGCGTTTTGCTTTTAGGATGCTGAGCTAGGACCGTTGATTAGGATAGTGAGCTAGGAGCGTGAGATAGAGAAGCGAGCTAGGATTTTGGGCTATGGATTGTGAAATTGGATAGCTAAGTTGGAGTGTGAACTGGCATTCTGGATCAGTACCGCGAATAAAGAAGGTCATTTTTGTGTTTACAATAAATTAACCTTTGTTTAATCTGATGCTTGCAACAAACTTTAGCTGCTGGAAAAGGGCGGTAGACCTAGATAGTGAAAGAAGTAGAAGCCTAAGTGCTAGCGTTTTTGTGTTTAGCTGTGGGATTGATATCACAGCACGTTAATCTCAGAATTTAACCGCCACCCCTATTTGTTACCGCTAAGGTTTGGGGTTAGCAGCGCAACGGAATGGGCGCTGTGTCGGCGATAACATGGATAAGTTGATGAGCCCATTATTGTATTCTTTAAAGCAAGGTTTCGAAGCCCTTAAAAGTATTCGAAATCATATTTCTGAAGCGAATTTACCCGCTGATTTCCCCCGCGCTGAATTACCGCCGCTGTCCGAGGACGCTAGAGCCGAGCTATTGCAGCTATTAGCGCCGCTAGAAACCTATCGAATTGAAAAGCTTGAAACTAAACTCTCCCGTAAAAAATGGGCGAAGCGTCTAGGTTGGCTATTGTGCCTGCCCGCACTGGCTTTTGATTTAATCTCGTTAGCCTCTAACAATGACCCAACCATTTTGAGCCTGATCGTCCTCGCCGGCATTTTGATGTGGGTTCATCTGCCTGAAATGCAATATAAGCGCCATTACAAATATAAAATATTGCCTGTTTTACTCAAAAAACTAGGGGACTACCGTTATAGCCCCGACTCCTGTGTCAACCTTGATTCAGTGGCAGATTTCGAACTTATGCCCCGTTTTAGCAAGCAACAATCAGAGGATCATATTCGCGGCAAGGTAGAGGATATCAGCTTCGAATTTTGCGAATTAACCTTAAAATCCCGCGGCAGTAAGTCAGACAAGATCCAATTTAAAGGTGGGGTCGTGATCATGACGATGCCCTTTAGCTTTGAATCTCATACCGTCGTCAGCCAAGACTATGGCTCCCTTGGTAACACCATGGCAGGCATAAAGAAACCCAGAGTGAAACTCGAAAGCGTGACCTTTGAGGCGATGTTTGAAGTGTATTCCCACGACCAACATTACGCGCGATATCTGTTGTCTCCCGCCGTAATGGAACGCCTCGTTGAACTGGAAAAGTTATTTCGTAAAACGGCGCGCGGGTCGGGGCTGAGTATCGAATTTAAAGCCAATAAAGTGCTGATAATGGCGAGCTATTTTGGCAATTTATTTGATACCGTCGATATCAATTTACCCACCCATGATATGTCGAAAATTCCGCAGTTACAGCAGGAGTTAGTCTTGATTACTGGCATCATCAAACAGCTAAAATTGGATTATCTTGCAGCGCAAAATCTGGCGACACAGCAGACACTTGAGAGGATTAAGACGTTAGCGGGTTAACTTGAGCTGTTCTTTTCTCTGTATTTTGAACTGTACTTTGAGCAGGCTTTTATTCGTCGTGAGAAGAGGTTGCTTCAGAGGACTTAGCGTTTGCAGGTATCCACTCATAAAGGCTTGCCATGGCATTTACTCATCGACGCACAGCAAGTCCGTCCTTGGATGCTCGACCGCCCCGTCCATGGGGCGGACGGTCGTCTCGCTAATCACCATGGCTCACCTTTCGAGCATTTGCGTAACCTGTAGATTTACAAGACATACGCAACACACTTCTTGATATTTCCTTAGTCAGATTCTTAGACCAGATTTATGACTATCGGATTAAAATTTCTATGTCTAACGTCTCACTAAGAGGCACAAAATTGTTGGCTAAACTTAGCGACGAAGGAGCAAAAAGCCAACTGTTTTTTGTCCTATTTTAGTACCTTATCAGCTCAAATATTGCGCATACCCTAAACATAACAAAATTAACCAACATATTGATATTAATCCTGATAGCAACAAAGATGGCCTGACAGGTTCGCTACTAAATAGAGTTTTAATTACTTCAAAAATACTAGTTAAACCAATAACAGGAAAACTAATAATTGTTAGTATTACCCTTAAACTTGGATCTGCAAAAAACAAAGACCAAGCTGTAGACTCACCATTTTCGGATTGTTCAAGTTTTAATGCCGTGTACTGAATATAAATTGGCAAACTAAAAACAATAAGTACTAGAGCTAAAGAGAAGTACAGTTGATACATATGCTAGATATCCTTTTCAAGCTAACGTCTTAGTATTTATGCGTTGCGCTGTTTGCAGGGCATAAATCACTTCTTGGCTCAATCTCAAAAATGGCCGCTGCCACATCCATGTCAATTGGTATAAATGATACTATAAGAATTTGTTTTTTTTTAAATCTGGCCATCCATTTTAGATCAACAACATAATGCACTTTTGGTTTGTCTACAACTTGTACGAGCTAAAATTGCTTAAATGAGAGTCATCAAAAGTTGAAGAGCTGAAGCTGAGGCATAAAAATGAGCTAATTCATTAAAAAATGTTGTATTTAAGACATGCTAACCCACCCAATAAAACAAATGGGCAGTGATTGGTTTGGTTAAGCAGTATTACAGTTAGTTGCTGTGAAAGTGCTGACAGCTTGCCGCAAAGTGCCGTCGTCGCTTTTCTAGATGTTCACAGTAATCAGTGAGTTCTTGCAGCGTACCCACCGGACCATGAAATAGCTTGCCAAATTCAGTGGACAGCTTGAGCCAATTCTCATGGGGGATATTTAATCTTGTCAGTAACTTAGCGCTATTTGCACTTATTGTCCCACGTTTATCATTGCGGATGATTCGGCCTGTATCATCCACTAATTCGAGATAATCCGTTAAGGAAAACGCAATGCCATTGGGCTGGTTCACGCGCTCATTACCGATAAAAGGTAGTAAATTTTTAGGTTGTTCACCTTTTAATGCGGCCCGAATGCGCAGCTGAATACTGGTATGGTCGGATTGTTCTAGCGTATCAGCCAGTTGCGCTCTGATGGGATTTAAATCAACGTAAGCCATGCAGGCTAAAACGGCAGCTTCATCAAGTAAGGCTTGGGATTTAAAGCGTCCTTCCCAAAAACGACCAGTACAGTTATCTTCTTGATTTGCTTGTCTTGCTATCGTTTCATTAAGGCAGCGCATAAACCATGAAATATCGCATAATCGACTGCGATAAATGGCGATTGAATGCCTTAATCTGTTGACCTCATGCGCCTTAACAAGCTCTCCTTGCGCAAATTTTTGCGTTAACTCATCGCCTTTAAACAGCTTATGCCATTGCTCAAGTACTTCGCGGTCAGTCCAACAATTTGCACTGTCGATATCGACCCGCAGCACCACATGCAGATGATTCGACATTACCGCAAAGGCTGCCACATCAATGGCAAAAACGGCTTCAAGTTCAAACAGTAGTGACTCAACCCAACCACGGCGATGGTCATAGTTTTTTCCAGAATAGGCATCATCGCCACACAAAAACGCACGCCGAACAACGCGGCTACAGCAATGGTAATATGGAGTGTCTTCAACACTTATCTGAGTTCTGCGAGGGCGCGGCATACAAACCTCCTTGTTTAATGCTTAACCCAAGCATAGTCGGAGGTTAACAACTGCGCCATTAAGGCTGGGTGTCCAGTTAACCGACTGCGCCATTAAGGCTGGGTGTCCAGTTAACCGTTTTCGTTTTGGGACAAAAGCTTGTTAGATTCTTTACTCAAATCCATTAGTTTCGGATTAAAATTTCTATGTGTTTAACGCCCCACACACCGGAATTTTGGGGGCGGAGCGAGTAAATTTTCCGAGTGTAGTGGCTTGTTAAACGTTACCAGCCCCATTTCAATCGATCATAAAGCGCTGCAAGTTTTCTAAAACTGCTTGCGTAGCTAGAAACTTCGTAGTCAAATTTTTCTTGATTCTCAATTAAAAATTGATGCAGTAATTCGACATCAATTTTTTCTAGACTTAAAAACGGAATATATGCAGCCGCATTTTCAGGTGTACAAGCCTCAAGGATCTCTTCCATATCCATATGCCGATAATTCCGGAAATATGGCTTTGAGTATGAGTTCATTCTCAGTTTTTTAGGATCTCGGAAAACAACCTTATCAAGTTTAAATACTGACTGCTTGTAAGACTTTTCATCGATAATGCCAGTCTGGTGCAAATACTTAAACACAGGAACATTAGGTGTTGACTTGCAAGATCTAGGTGCCACATGTTTTAAAATCTGTTCGGCATCGTATCCTTTATTTTCGTGTAGCAAATCCTCAAAAAGATCGTTTGTGCTAAGGCTTTCGTAACCAACGGGTGATGGCCCGACAAACTCTTGCTGGGCAACACCAACACCTACAAGAAACTCAACATCATCTTTAGACTCTATTTCATCAATATCAACGACACATATTTTTTTCTCTGGTTCAGATGACTGAACCAATTCGTACAATTGCTCCTTACAATACCTAAGAACTCTGGCAGGTATCTTTCTTTTGGTAGAATGAATTGCCTTATAAACGGGAATAAAATCATTAGTTTTGACTAATACAAGCGGAATTTGAATGCCATCAATAGTCAAGTACGTATCGGAAATATTTTGTTCTTCCCCTTCAGCTAGCCGCTGTATAAATATTAGATTCTTCCTAAGTTGTTCAACATTGTCTCTTCCGATACACCCAGAAATCGCTTTAAGCAAACTGCTGATATTCTCATCTGAAATCGAATACCCAATAAAGACTACTGGATGCTCAACAAACAAAGTAATTAACTTTGCAGCTAGATAGGTGTTTTTTAGATTAAAAGATTCATAATCAGTATCCGTCAATACCAATGAGCTGGAACTTGTTGAGCAACCATGAATCTTGTATATCTCACCTATCTCTTGCGGATTGGAAAACAAAAGCTCTTCTTGACCGATGTAAGTTTTATATTCTGGGAACAGTTGCTCGATAAACATATCCCAGTTTGTTGTAATTACACCATCAACGTTTAAGTTTGAAAGCAGCTTTACTTCATCAGAGTATGAAGACTCTTTGGCTTTAGATTGATCTAATGTAGAAAGGTAGCTACATATCTCGATTCTAAGTGCTGATGTTTCATCTGTGACTTTTGATTTAAACCTTTCTACACTTTTTGAATATTCAGGAGCAGACCACCAATATTCATTAAAGTCTTTAGCAAGCAACGCGGCAACTCTTGGGTAACTGCCATTGGCTGATGATAAGTAATATTCGAAAGGTTTTCCTGTCACGCAGAATTTACTAAGTAGCCCTTTCCAGTCCTCTAAGCCCAAATACCTTCTAGAAAACCCAGAACCTAAAAAAAGAAAAGGCCCAGCAGGGCGACTTCGAAAGATATCAACCAATTTATTCTCTATATCCATATTTACCCTCGTTGTTGACTCTTCACCTACAAGACGTTTAACGTCTTAGTATTTATGCGCTGCGTTGTTTGCAGGGCATAAATCGCTTGTTCACTAAATCTCAAATATGGCCGCTGCCACATCCATGTCAATTGGTATAAATGATGCTATAGGAATTTGCTTTTTTGCGGTAGCGGTTTTTTATACAGTTTGATGGGTAATCACTTGATATCGTTTTAGCTTTCTCATTTTTCGCGCTTATTTTGCTGATGAATCGCTATTTAACGACTCAAAACTCCAAGGAATACACCTCCCCTCGGAGTTGCCGCAGGGCGAATAGAGCTCTTGATTTAATAAAGAGTGCGTGAGTCTCGGCATAGATGCTGAACTAGCTTCCGCAGGTGCAGGGACGCATCCTTCGGAAGCGATAGCAAATTTGTCAATGAGCACAAGGGGCTTTCAACTCCGTAGGGGCGTCTTGGAGCATCCAAGGAGGATAGTACGAGCAGTCCTCCTTGGTCGGGTGTGGGGTGAAGCCCCACGACTTTGACTTTAATTAAAAAATTCAAATGAAGTTTTTAACTTAGCTTACCCAGTACAGGCGGGCAGATATTCTGATAACTCAAGCAGGTTGCAATCTGGGTCGCGGATATAGACTGAGTTTATCCGGCCTGTGGCGCCGGTTCGTAGCACTGGGCCTTCAATGATTTCAATCCGAAGAGCGTTTAAATGCGCGATCACTTCTTCTATGTTATGGCTGACTACAAAACACAGATCGGCACTGCCGGGCGTGGCTGCTGCAGCTTTAGGTTCAAATTCGGCGCCAGCTTGGTGCAGATTAATCTTTTGGTCGCCAAAACTTAACGCAATACGCTGATTGCCAAATACCACTTTCTTCATCCCGAGCACGGTTTGATAAAATTCGACGCTGACGGTGATGTCTTTTACGGTTAAGACCAAATGATCTAAGCGGGTTACGCGCATTTTACTTTCCTTAGAATGGCTCAGAGTGGGCTCTGATTTTGAACGCTATCTCTATGCTTGAGACGAATAAGAGTCAGATACCTTACATCATGTGCTGGTGCAAAAGTGACTCTGTGGTAGCATTTGTGGCGTTTTTTTGCGTAAATATTTTGTGCCTACTATATCCCTATGACCGAATGAGAGTGTGATGAAGAAAACCTTAGCCCGCGGCTTAATGAATCTATTACCTATGGCCTTGAGTTTGTGGCTGTTTTGGTCGCTGTTTGTATCGTTAGATGGTTTAGGAATTGTGATTTTAGAGTTGGTAGGGATTAACCAACACTTTGTCGGCGCCGGTTTTATGCTGGTGGTGGCATTAGTTTTTGCGGTGGGCCTGTTGTTTTCAGTCAGCCCGATAGTGTGGCTTTATGGTTGGCTTGAGCGCCAGTTGATGCGTTTCCCACTGTTTAAATCGGTTTATGGCAGTATCCGTGATATTGCCTCTTTGATGAATCGAGATGGCAAGCCGACCAGCCAACAGACAGTTTTAGTGAAGCAGGCTAATGGCAGTTTTGTGGTGGGATTTATCATGACAGATACGCCGCCGCAGCCATTGTTAGATGCGTTGCCTGAGGGCGATTGGGTGCCTGTGTTGTTCCAATTGAGTTACCAAATGGCGGGCGTGACGAGCTTGATCAAACGTGACGATCTAATCATGGTCGACTGGTCGTTTGAAGAGGCGATGCGCTTTAATTTAACCGCTGGCATTTCGCAAACACCGACTAAGTAATCGGATGTTGGTTCAAGCGGTTTAGCGTTTAAAATTAAATTTGATGATTTTTGTGGTATAATTTTTTGGCGACCAATATGGTCGCCATTTTTTGTGCTGAATATTCTAATTATAAATTTGTTTTATGCTAAAGGCATGCTTTGACTGCCTTAGTGGTGTTAACGCTATTTATCCATCAATCATCGGCTGTCAAAGTCGTGTGTTGTTAATCCCGTTTTTCAGATCCTGTCACGTTTAGCCATAGCGAGTCGTTGCATTGATCTGTGGGATTGAGCCCATACTGGTCATAGATGAGCCCCGCAGCATTAAACATATTTTGAGTATAAGTTTTGTTCTATCTCTCCGTTGGTGCGCTGAGATATTTGGAGAGTGAACCCGCTAGAAATAGGGAGAGTCAATGTCGATCAAGTCGAGTATTAATCCGCCGGTATTTTATTCGTCGGTCTTTTTCATCATCTTGATGGTGATGATTTGTGCAGTATGGCCCACAGAGGCTAACACCGTTTTTAGATCAATACAGTCATGGATAGAAGTGAAAGCCGGTTGGCTTTACATTCTGAGCGTGGCGTTTTTCCTGATTTTTATCATCTTTGTCATGGTCAGTCGCTTTGGCGATATCAAACTCGGGCCAGATCATTCTGTGCCGGATTACAGCTATAAAAGCTGGATTGCCATGTTGTTTTCGGCAGGTATGGGTATTGGCCTGATGTTTTTTGGGGTCGCCGAACCTGTAATGCACTATCTGGCGCCGCCAGATGCTACACCTGAGAGTCTCGCCGCCGCAAAAGAGGCGATGAAGATTACTTTCTTCCATTGGGGACTGCATGCTTGGGCGATTTATGCCGTAGTGGCATTGAGTCTGGCCTACTTCTCCTATCGTCATAAGTTACCGCTACTGCCACGAAGTGCCCTTTATCCCTTAATTGGTGAACGCATTTATGGTCCTATTGGCCATATTGTCGATACCTTTGCCGTGCTCGGCACTATGTTTGGGGTGGCGACATCACTGGGCTTTGGTGTGTTGCAGGTTAACTCGGGTCTGAGTTATCTATTTGAAGGTTTACCTAATAACGCTGTAGTGCAAGTGTGCTTGATCATCGGCATTACCTTGCTCGCGACGCTGTCGGTGTTTTCTGGCCTCGACAAAGGCGTCAAACGCTTAAGTGAACTCAATCTTGGCCTCGCGATTATCTTATTGCTTATCGTCTTGATCTTGGGCCCTACTGTCATGCTGTTACAGGCATTTGTGCAGAATACCGGTAGTTACTTAAGTGATTTGGTTGGTAAAACCTTTAACTTGTACGCCTATCAACATAAGGAAGATTGGCTCGGCGGCTGGACCTTGCTCTATTGGGGCTGGTGGATTTCTTGGTCACCTTTTGTTGGTACCTTTATTGCGCGCGTGAGCCGCGGTCGTACCATCCGTGAGTTTTTGATTGGTGTGTTATTTGTACCATCGGCGCTGACCTTCCTGTGGATGACAGTGTTTGGTAACTCGGCGATTGATTCGATTATGAATCAAGGCGCGACCTACCTTGCCGAGGCGGTGAATACCGATGTGTCAGTGGCCTTGTTTGTGTTTTTCGAGCACATGCCGTTCCCGACCTTACTCTCAGGGATTGCGATTTGTTTAGTCGTGACCTTCTTTGTGACCTCGTCGGATTCGGGATCCTTAGTGATTGATAATCTGACCTCGGGCGGCGATAACAATGCGCCCGTATGGCAGAGGATTTTCTGGGCACTGTTGCAAGGGGTTGTGGCCTCGGTATTGTTGTTAGCTGGTGGTTTACAGGCGCTGCAAACGGCGGCTATCGCCAGCGCCATGCCGTTCCTCGTGGTGATGTTATTCATGTGTCTGGGATTATTTAAAGCCCTGAAGAATGACTGGCTTAAGATCAACAGTGTGCAGTTACACAATACCAGTGTGCAGTACGCCAAAACCAACATGAGCTGGGAAGAGCGCATTGGCGTGCTCGTGTCGCATCCCACCCATGAAGAAGCGCAAGTGTTCTTGAACAATGTTGCGACGCCCGCTTTATCTAAGGTGTGTCAACACTTTATGACCAAAGGTATAGTGGCCGATCTCGAATACTTAGATGGCCGCGTACGTTTGGTGATTAGCAACGAGGTGAACTTGCCATTTGTTTACGGAGTACGCACCCGTTGTTTCGAAATCACTAACCCGATAGGGACTGAAATCGAGCAGGGTAATACCTTGTATTACCGCGCCGAAGTGTATTTAGAACAAGGTGGTCAACATTACGATGTGATGGGGTATACCGAAGAGCAAATCCTCGCGGATGTGGTGACTCAGTATGAAAAATACTTACACTACTTGCATCTGTCGAATGCCGATCATGCCCACATAAGCTAAGTAATGTAAGTTAAGCAAGGTAAGCCAGTAACGTAAGTCGGCTTAGCCATTTACGTCTACAAATCGCGCACCATTAACCCGCAAAGTGCGGGAGATATTGCCCCAAGTGATAACTCGGATTATCCTTGGGGCAATTTTTTAGGGTTTGTTTTAGGGATTACACTATGTCGTCAGTGCCAGGCCAGAGTAAGTTAGACAAAGTATTAGCCGATGCGCGGGAGTACAAAGCTAAGCGTGAGGGCGGTTACCGTGAGCAGGCGTTAAAACTCTATCCTTGGGTGTGCGGCCGTTGTACACGCGAGTTTACCCCGAAAAACTTAAGTGAACTGACAGTGCATCATCGCGATCATAACCATGATAACAACCCGTCAGACGGTTCAAACTGGGAGTTATTGTGCCTGTATTGCCACGACAACGAACATTCTCGTTTCGAAGAACTGATCCGTTACGGCAGCACCACAGAAACGAAACAAGCGGCGGCGACCTACAATCCCTTTGCTGACTTGAAATCAATGCTGAAAAAATAGTCTTGCAGTTTTTTAGCAGGATGATATTGCGGAGAAGGTTGCGTTAGCGGACGGGTTTAGTCCTTGTCGGTTAAACGCGCCTCGGCAGCTAACCATTTATCACGGCTTAAAATATGCTGATTTTCACTGCCTTCAAATAAAGCTTTACGGGCGGGGAGTTGCTGACAAATGGCCGCCTGTTGCGCTTCGCTACTCGTGCGCCAACTGACGATTTCATCGATATGTCGAAAGCAGCCCATGCAGTAGTCTTCGTCATTTAAACCGCAGCGTGCGACGCAAGGTGAAAGCATAGGTGTCCTTTGGAGCCTTATGGTTAGTTAACCGAGTCTTCTCAGTTAACGATATGGTTGAGTGTTTAAAGGCCGCGATACTAACATTTTTTCGCATAAAGTCATCTTTAGGGCGCATTCCCTTGGCCTAAGGTGAGACAAGTATTTTTTACACTGGGCATGACGTGAACCAAGATAATCTGCAGCAACAACTCACTTACTCACAGAAATTTAGCGAACTTAATCAGTTGCTTGAACAGAGTGCAGCCCTGTGGCAAGTGCGTGCATTTGAAGTGAACGCTTTACCTTGGGCACAGGATTTTCCGCAGTTGGCCGAAGCTGTGTGGGCGCTGGCTGACGATGAGCTTGATGGACTCGACGCCGAGCAATCTTTGCTGGTCAAGGCATTGTCACCGGCATTAAGCCACGATCTTAGGGCATTAGGCCAAGATTGGGACTTGTCATTGCTCACCGCATCCATTGCCGAACGCACGGTTTTTAATGATAAGACAGTTAATGATAAGGCTGGCGTGGCTGAACCGTCGCTTGCGGATAACACCGCAGCGCAGCAAGGCGGCTTGTCCTTTGACGATGAAGCGCATTTCAGTGCACACATCAAAGGTCGTAAGTGGCAGCAAATTACCGCCTTTGTGCAGCATTTACCCCAGCTTAATTTACCTGTGCTGGAATGGTGTGCGGGTAAAGGGCATTTGGGCCGCTTGATTGCTAAAGCCCGCGGCGCCGAAGTGGTGAGCTTAGAATGGCAAGCGCCATTATGTGAAGCAGGGCAGGCCTTTGCCGATAAGTGGCAGTTGTCACAAACCTTTATTTGCGCCGATGCCTTTGCTATTGGTGCAGAACATGCCGCGACAAACACATCCATAACCACATCCATAACGACAGTTGAAGCACCAGCTGAACACGCCGCAAAAGCCAATCCGTTAACAACGAATCCCTTAACCGCACGGCAGCAAGCGGTTGCATTGCATGCCTGCGGTGATTTACATGTTCGGCTGTTAACGCTGGCGGCCGAGGCGGGCACGCAGGCGCTGGCGATTTCCCCCTGTTGTTATCATTTAATTCACGCGAGCCATTATCAGCCGTTATCCAATCTTGCTCAGCAGAGCAGTCTAAAACTCAGTCGCCATGATTTACAGTTACCGCTGCAGCAGAGTGTGATCGCCAATCCCAAACAACAGGCGCTGCGCCATCAAGAAATCGCATGGCGCTTAGGCTTTGATGCACTGCAACGTGAATGTCGACAAATCGACGAATATTTACCTTTGCCCTCGTTAAAGCAGAGTCAGTTGAGCGGCAGTTTTACTGATTTTTGCCTGTGGGCGGCCGAGACTAAGGCGGTTAATTTAGCCAAAAACAAGGATTTTGAGGCTTGGCTTGAGATAGGGCGACAAAGACAACAATTAACTCGCCGTATCGATTTAGTGGCGCATTTATTTCGCACTGTACTCGAGCAATGGTTAATCTTAGATCGCGCTTGTTTTTTGCAGGAACAAGGATATGGTGTTTGCGTGGGTGAATTTTGTGCAAACAGCGTCACACCAAGAAATTCGCTGATTTTAGCGCAAAAAATGTCAGTATAATTTTGAGTGTCTGAAAATATGCTGTACTGTGATGTTTTTTATGAAGTATTTCTATATTAGCGCATTTAAGTTTAGTGATAGTGAATTCAGGGCCGTCGTGTTTGGAACCTGCGCTGTGAGACAAGTCTTACACTGAAGATGGTTTTTTATTGAATCATCGGGCTTTTCTTGTTCAAATGTCGCATTAATGACGAATAACAACTGAAAGCTGACCTGTTGGTCAGTCATTCTAGTGAGCGAATAAAACAGTTTCATGAAATATTCCCGCGTATTTATTAATAGCCTGGCCTATGAACTGGCGCCTGTTGTGGTTTCCAGTAGTGAGCTAGAGTCTCGTCTTGCTCCTTTGTATCAAAAGTTCCGTATTCCAATGGGACAGCTTGCCGCATTGACTGGGATTACTGAACGCCGCTGGTGGCCAAAAGGACATCAATTGTCCGACGGTGCGATTAAAGCTGCCCGTAAAGCCATGGTTGAAACTGGGATTGATGTCGCCGATTTAGGTGCTGTTGTCTATACCGGCGTGTGCCGCGATCAACATGAGCCCGCGACTGCGTGTCGTGTTGCTGCCGAATTGGGCGTGTCAAAAGACACTGCCATTTACGACATTAGCAACGCTTGTCTTGGGGTGTTATCGGGTATTTTAGATATCGCTAACCGTATTGAGTTGGGGCAAATCAAGGCGGGGATGGTGGTGTCCTGTGAATCGGCGCGGGATATTGTCGATGTCACTATTGATAACATGCTGGCCGATCCTACTATGCAGAATTTTGCCCAGTCGCTGGCGACCTTAACTGGTGGCTCTGGCGCAGTGGCGGTTATCCTTACCGACGGCAGTTTGCCGCTGACAAATGTGCGCCAGCATCAATTGCTGGGTGCATCGCACTTATCGGCGCCTGAGCACCACCAGTTGTGTCAATGGGGTCTGCAGGAAGTGGGGCACAATCTGTATCGCGAGTTTATGCGTACCGATGCGGTGACGCTTCTCAAAGAAGGCGTTGAGCTGGCTAAGCATACTTGGGAACATTTCCTTGAGCAGCGTAATTGGCTGGTTGAGCAAGTGGACAAAGTGATTTGCCATCAAGTGGGCGCCTCAAACCGTAAGCAAGTGCTTAGCGCGTTAAATATTCCCCCCGAGAAAGAATTTCCAACGTATCAGCTGCTGGGCAATATGGGCACAGTGTCGTTACCTGTGACCGCCGCCATGGCGCACGATCAAGGCTTTTTACAAGCGGGCGATCAAGTGAGCTTTTTAGGCATAGGCAGTGGATTGAATTGCATGATGTTAGGCATTAAGTGGTAGGGTGCAGTGCACCTTTTCACGCCTTCGCTTGATGGCTGGAATGCATTCTAGTTAGCCAGGCAAGTCGATGATTCAGTTGAACGCTCAGTCTGTCGTTCCGTCGATAAGCCAAGCCAGCTATACACAAATCGTTATTCGCTCTCATAAATAGAACAAAAGATAGGAAGCGTCATGTTAGACACTCTGTTGCCTTTTAAACGTCATTTTCTTAGCCGTAATGGCAACAAGCTGCATTATATCAACGAGGGCCAAGGCGAACCTGTGGTGATGGTTCACGGTAATCCTAGCTGGTCGTTTTACTACCGCAATCTCGTTAGTGCCTTAAAAGACACGCATCAATGCATAGTGCCGGATCATATCGGTTGTGGTCTGTCGGATAAGCCAGACGATAGCGGCTATGACTATACCCTTAAGAACCGCATCGACGATCTCGAAGCCCTGCTCGATAGCCTGAATGTGAAAGAAAACATTACTTTAGTCGTACACGACTGGGGCGGCATGATAGGTATGGGTTATGCGACGCGTTATCCTGAGCGCATTAAACGCCTAGTGATTTTGAACACGGGCGCTTTCCATTTGCCCGAGACTAAGCCGTTTCCTTGGCCGCTGTGGATCTGTCGTAATACCCTGCTAGGCACAGTGCTGGTGCGTGGTTTTAATGCCTTTTCGTCTATCGCCTCATATGTGGGCGTGAAGCGTCAGCCTATGTCCAAATACATTCGTGAGGCGTATGTCGCGCCATTTAACTCTTGGGCCAATCGCATTTCGACGCTGCGTTTTGTGCAGGATATTCCGCTGCGTGAAGGCGATAGAAACTATCAGTTAGTCTCTGATATCGCTGCGAGTTTACCGCAGTTTGCCAAAGTGCCGACTTTGATTTGCTGGGGCCTGAAGGACTTTGTATTCGATAAGCACTTTTTAGCAAAATGGCGTCAGCATATGCCCCATGCGACCGTGCATGAGTTTGCCGATTGTGGTCACTACATTCTGGAAGATGCCAGCGATGAAGTGATTGCCTATATCAAAGGCTTTATGGCCGACGACCAAGCAGCTGCGCAGTCCGAACAGGCCGTAGGTTAATGTCGACCTTGCTTGAGACTGAAGTGACTCCTTTGTTGGCTGCTGTAGTGACGCCGTTGGAAAAGTCACTTTTAACGGGCACTTCTGCGTCAGTATTGACCAGTGACGCCAATATTTGTCGTCATCTCAAGCAAGCCGCCCATGCCATTCCCCATCATCTTGCGGTAGCAGTACAAAGCGCTCAGGGCGCTTCTGTGGCGAATTTGCGTTACAGCGAGTTGGACTTTCTCAATCTAGATAGACAAAGCGATGCGATAGCCTTTGCGCTAAACGCCCATGGTATTGAGCGCGGCATGAAAGCTGTGCTTATGGTCACGCCGAGTCTGGATTTTTTTGCACTTACTTTTGCGCTGTTTAAAGCGGGGGTTATTCCTATTTTAGTTGATCCCGGCATGGGGATTAACAATCTTAAGCAGTGTTTTGCTGAAGCCGCACCCGATGCCTTTATCGGTATTCCTAAAGCCCATATCGCCAGACGGTTATTTGGTTGGGGTAAGGGCAGCATTAAGTCATTGCTCAATGTTGATGGCGGCAAAACAGGCTTAGCTGCACGATTAATGCGCATCGCTACTGGCGCCATCAGTTTATCGACTCTGCTGCAAAACAGCTCTTCACGAAACGCCTCGGCTCAACATACCCAAGCCCAACATGCTGAATACCCCATGGTGATGCTCAAATCTGATGAGATGGCGGCCATTTTATTCACCAGTGGCAGTACCGGCACGCCTAAGGGCGTAGTGTATAGCCATGGGATGTTTGAGGCGCAAATTCAAGCGTTAAAAAACGATTATGGCATTTGCCATGGAGAGCGCGATTTAGCGACGTTTCCGCTGTTTTCACTCTTTGGCCCCGCGCTTGGTATGGCGTCGATCGTTCCAGAAATGGATGCCAGCAAACCCATTACCGCCAATCCCGAATTCCTGTTTGCCGCGATTGAGAAATATCAATGCAGCAACATCTTTGTTAATCCCGCCTTGCTGGAACGTTTAGGCCGCGCAGGTGAACAAAAACAGCATAAATTGCCCAGTGTACAGCGGGTTATCTCCGCAGGTGCGCCAGCCACCATTGCCTCCATCGCCCGATTTAGCAAGATGTTGAGCCAAGGTGTGCCGATTTTAAATTCCTACGGTGCGACCGAATCTTTACCGATCAGCATGATTGCCAGCGATGCGTTATTTGCCACCACAGACATCACAGATAACGGCGGCGGCATTTGTGTCGGCGGCGCTATCGATGGCGTGACGATTCGCATCATCGGCATCAGCGAAGCCGTTATCCCCGAGTGGGATGAGGCCTTAGTGCTGAATAACGGTGAAATCGGCGAAATCGTGGTGCAAGGGCCTATGGTGAGTCAGTCCTATTATCTAAATAATAGTCAGCACGATAGCCAAAACGAAAGTCAAGGCCATAGCGCGACTGCGGCGGCCAAGATGTGGGACTCAGCCACTAATAGCGTTAGGCATCGCATGGGCGATCTGGGGTATCTCGATGATCAAGGCCGACTGTGGATGTGCGGTCGCAAGGCCCACAGAGTCGATGCCACCCGTAAAGGCCAGTTGGTAAAGCGTTATTATTCTATTCCCTGCGAGCGCATTTTTAATACCCATCCCAATGTGAAGCGCTCTGCCTTAGTTGGTGTGAAAGTGGCGAACGAGATAGAGCCTTTGATCTGTATCGAACTCGACCAATCATTGGTGTGCAATAAGAGCCAACAGCTGTATCAAGATTTGATTACCATCGCAGAGCAATTTGCCCAGACGCAGGGCATAAGACGTTTTCTTATTCATCCTGATTTTCCTGTGGATGTGCGGCATAATGCCAAGATTTTTAGAGAAAAATTAGCCGTTTGGGCACAATCGCAAACGAAAGGTTGATTTAAAACTCCGCGGCTTTTTTCCTGCATTTTTTACGTTATATTCTGTGTTCATTTGAACAAACTCGCTTATTTTTAAGCCCTTGTGCTTATTTTAAACTTCTTACACCGACTTTAAGTTCATGTAAATGTGCTGAAATGGATACCTAAATGACGATAAACCCAATCAAGAGCACGACGCTTGCGCAATTTGATGCGGCTGAACAAACTGCACTCGCGCAGCTCGCCCTTAAGGTGCAACACGCCTTTGTGACGGGAGCGGGGGGATTTTTAGGTAAAGCGATTTGTTTGAGATTGTTAGCCGCGGGCATTAAGGTCACAGGTTTTGCCCGTGGGCATTATCCCGAACTTGAAGCGCTGGGCGTAGTCATGTTGCAAGGGGATTTAGTCAATAAAGACCAGTTGCAACAGTCGATGCAAGGCTGCGATATCGTGTTCCATGTGGCGTCTAAAGCTGGCGTTTGGGGCGATAGAGACAGTTATTTTTGCCCGAATGTGAAGGGCGCCGCAAATGTGATTGCTGCTTGTAAGACATTAAAAATAAATAAGTTAGTCTACACCAGTACCCCGAGTGTGACCTTTGCTGGGCAGGATGAATCCGGTATAGATGAATCCACTCCCTATGCCACATCCTTCCTTAATTATTACGCCCATTCCAAAGCCATCGCCGAAAAGATGATGCTTGATGCCAATCAAGTGGGTGACGTATCGGTTGAAAATACCGCTGTAACTCAAGCAACTCAAGCCACTATTTCAGGCATTAATTCAGCTAGCACTCAAGTCTCTATTCCGGTCACGACTCAAGCCACTGCACTCTATGCGTTAAAAACTGTCGCGCTCAGGCCACATTTGATCTGGGGTCCTGGTGATCCCCATCTTGTACCTCGAGTACTGGCGCGCGGCCGTTTAGATAAGCTTAAACTAGTTGGCCGTGAAGATAAGCTGGTCGATACCATCTACATAGACAACGCCGCCTATGCCCATGTGCTGGCCGCGCTTGAACTGTGCCAAGCAAAGCCTAAGTGCCAGGGGAAAGCTTATTTTTTGAGTAACGATGAACCCATCACTATGGCAAAAATGCTCAATCTGATTCTGGCCTGCGATGCTTTGCCGCCAGTTACTAAGCGTGTGCCGCAATCTGTGGCCTATGTGGCAGGCGCAGTGTTGGAAACTGTGTATTTTCTGCTAAAGAAGCAAGAAGAGCCCATGATGACGCGCTTCGTGGCAAGGCAGTTATCCTGCAGCCATTATTTTGATATCAGCGCAGCCAAGCGAGATTTAGGCTATCGTGCACTTATCTCTATCAATGAAGGGATGGCAAGACTTAAAGCGTCACTCTAGTGTTATTAGGCGTGAGTTTCGGAGTGTGCTTGATATTCAATATGCATGCTCTTATTTGCACTCTTATTGGCACTATTATTGTGGGCATAGTTTAGCTGGGGACTTATGAGTTGCGATGATTGTAAAACGGAGATTTTCAGGCAAAAAATTGGTCGTTGCAAACGTTGTATGTGGCAGCTTACAGCTTTGTCGGCTATCGGTTGGCCGCTGTGGTGGTGGCTTTATTATGACGCGCCGCGGGAGGTTAACTCGATTGCCTTACTGTTTTTCTGCACCGCTTTTACGGGGTTATTGGCTTTACATCTTATTGTCTTGGCTTACCGTCGCCTCAGAGGGCGAGAGTAAGCCAAGTTTCCTTTCCTTTTAAATTCTTGGGCTTAGACTTAACTTGTCGCTGTTTTTTCGTGCATCATTTTCTTCATTAATGGCGCAAGGGCAAAGAAGACTAACGCCATTACCACGCCAATTTGCGCCGAGAAGATAAACAGTTGCTCGTATAGCGCCATCGCACTCGGTACGTCACTTATCACGCCGCCTTGGGTATCAATCGCGGCGAGTTTGTTTAATTCGGCGGCTAAGATTTCAGAGTATGAAGTGCCGAGAAACCAAGCGCCCATCATCAGACTGACCACGCGTTTTACCGACAGCTGAGTTACCGCAGATAAGCCTATGGGTGACAGCAATAACTCGCCGATTTCTAATACAAAATAAGCCGCGACTAAAAACCAAATACTCACTAAGCCACTGCTTAGCGGCATTTGGATCCCGAGTGCTAGCACCATAAAGGATAAACCTGCGAACAAAATGCCGAGTGCGGTTTTAACCGGTTTACTCGGATCGCAATTTTTACGGGCGAGGGCAGGCCAGAGCCAAGCGAAGATGGGCGATAAACTGATCACAAAGAAGGCGCCGAGGAAGGTTAACTGTCCCGCGCTCCATTCGAGGCCGAGCATGTTGCGGTCCATCACGCGGTCCGAAAATGCTACCCAAGAACCGTAGGTTTGCTCATATAAGCCGAAGAAGACCAAACCTGCGACGATGAACAGCAGTAAGGCCGACATCTGTTGACGTTCAATCGGGTTGCAGTGTTTCACCATAAACCAGCCAATCCCGAGGGCGAGCACCAGAGATACTGAGTGCAAGAACCAGATCACTGGACTCACAGCGGGTAATAAACTGCTAATAGAAAGCACAAGGGAGTGGGTTTGAATTAAGCCCCAGACCAGCACTACGCTGCCGATGGCGCTTAAATAAATCCATTGCTCTGTGGTGATGCCAGCGGTTTTCTTTAAAATTCTTGCGGGATCTCTGGGTTCGGCAAAACCTTGCAGGTGTTTCTTACCCCGAATAAACACCAACAACCCCCCTAACATGCCTAAACCTGCCAAACCAAAGCCGTACTTCCAGCCATAGGTTTCACCTAAATAAGCACAAATCAACGGTGCTAAGGTGGCGCCTAAATTGATGCCAGCGTAGAAAATGGTAAAGCCTGAATCCCGCTTTGGAGATGACTCGGGATACAGCTGACCGACTATGGTGGAAATGTTAGGTTTTAAAAAGCCCACACCGACAATGATCAAGGCGAGGGATAGATAGAACACCTGCAGTGCTTGTTCATCGCGCTGAACTTCACCGGCGACGATAACCGCTTGATGGCCTTCAAAGGCCATGCCTAAGTGGCCGAGGACCAACAAAATACCACCGAAGATCACCGCTTTACGCATGCCGATATAGCGGTCGGCCAATAAACCACCGACCACGGGCATGGCGTACACTAAGGCACCGTAAGCACCAATGACGTTATAGCCAAATTCGTCGGTAAACAGATGATATTTAATCAGATAAAGAAACAGTAATGCCTTCATGCCGTAGAAGGAAAAGCGTTCCCACATTTCGGTAAAAAAGCAGACAAACAAGCCCTTAGGATGCCCAAAGAGCATTTCGGGCGGGGGCGAACCCAGTGGGCCTTGCATAGCATGTGGAGGATGTTGTTCTGTTGACACTTAAGACTCCCATTGCTGGCGCTTCATGCACCGAGCATCGATTAATTCATTTTATCGTAATGAATTTTATTAATTATTTTTCATTATTAGTGGTTATTGCAGCCTTGTTGATTGCTAAAAGACGCCGCAGTAGCTGCAGTTAATCACACTCGGATGCTATGGAACAGCCAAGGGGCTTGAAACTGATGAATATTTTGCTTAATTCACCATTTTGCCGTTCTTTGAAACTGTGGTTAACCTGCTTCTGAGTCAGACTGAGTGGCTAAATTAATTCATTTTCAGTTAATCAATGAGTGCTAAATAGTGGCCAGAATTCGACTGAGTTAGTTTTTAAAGATGGCTTTAGGGCTTTGATTCTGTGCCGATTTGATGTTTAAGGCGTCGTTTAGCGAGCCGCTTAAGGTATTGCTAAAGATTTTGTTTAGCTCTTGTTTATCCCTTGTTTTAAGCGCGTGCTTGATATCGATTCTGTGCTGTTGAAGATACCTCCACAACATGAGAACTTAGCGCCAGCGGCTTTGTACTTTTATAAAGGGATATTTTCATGGGATTTTCTATTAGTGCCATTAGTGCTGTTAGTGTAATGAGTGCGGTTCGCCAGAATGTGAAGGCTTTTACCTTGTTAGCCGTGCTCACCAGTGCTAGTGGCTTTGTTTGGACACAAGGCGCCTATGCTGATACTGCCAGTTTAGTAGTGATGAATGCTGAAACAGTGAGCACTGAAGCGAGTGTCGATACGGCCACTGGATCAGCAGCGCAAGTTCTTGCGTTAGTGGGAAGTTGGCAACTAGTCTCAGGTCGTTATTTAAATGAAAAGCACGAATGGGTGGATTATCAGATCCTCAATTTGAGTGCAATTAAAGTGATATCAGCGCGGCACTTTAGTTTTACCACCATGAAGAATGTGGACGGTGTCAGCCAGTTCTGGGCGGCGGGATCTGGGACTTATCAGGCAACGGCGACTGAGTATACAGAGCAGCCAGAGCTGAACTCTTTTAGTGCAGCTAAAGGTGCGGAGTTTGTGTTTAGTTATGCCATTAAGGGTCAAGAGTTACATACTCAAAGAGTTGAAAATGGTGAGTTAAAAGAAGTCGAAGTTTGGCAGCGACTCGACTAGAAATAGTAAAACAACCGTTTGCTAGCGTTAGGACGTTATTACGCCCGAAAGCAAGGTAACGAGTAGACTTAGCTCTGCGTCGGAGACTTGCGTATCGGTTGCACAGCAGTGTCGAATGAAATAGGTATTAAATGCCAATGGCGGTGGATATAAGCCCAATTTTAATCAGTTAGCTTTTTATTTTAAGAATGATTTATCTGGATAGTCACTGTTTTGATACCTAGGGTTTCTATGGGTTTTCAGACTCAGTTATGCTGATTTCGCTCAGCCGTTTTATTGGTTATTAAGGAGACTTATGGAGTTTTTTACCACCCTATTTGTGGGTTACCCGCTTTGGGTTTGGTTGATGTTTTTCGGTTTTGTGCTGGCGTTATTGGCCTTCGATCTTGGCGTATTACACAAGGAACAGCATGAAATTACCGTGGCCGAAAGTTTAAAGCTTTCAGCCTTTTATATCTGTATGGGCTTACTGTTTGGGGCTTGGCTGTGGTGGTACAAGGGCTCAACGGCGGGTATGGAATATCTGACGGGTTATCTGATTGAAAAATCGCTGTCTATGGATAACGTCTTTGTTATCGCCTTAATCTTCAGTAGTTTAGGCATTCCGCGTTTATACCAACACAGAGTGCTCTTCTGGGGTATTTTGGGTGTAATAGTGCTACGCGCGATTATGATTGGCCTTGGCGCAGTGCTCGTTGCCCAGTATCAAGGCGTACTGGTGTTATTTGGACTCTTCTTGATTTTCACTGGTGTGAAAATGCTCTTCTCCAATGACGAGCACAGTGATATCCAAGATAATAAGTTTTACAAATGGTTACGCACTAAGATGCGCTTTACGCCGACACTGCATAAGGAGAAGTTCTGGGTACGGGGTGAAGATCATCAGTTATCAAAAGGATGGTGGGCCACGCCATTATTTTTAGCGTTGATCTTAGTGGAAACCGCGGATTTAGTGTTTGCTGTCGACAGTATTCCAGCCATTTTTGCGATTACCCAAGATCCTTTCATCGTTTATACCTCGAATATCTTCGCGATTTTGGGGCTACGTGCCTTGTATTTTGCCTTGGCGGCCATGGTGCACCGTTTCGAGTACCTTAAATACGCGTTGTCGGTGGTATTAGTATTTATCGGGGTGAAAGTGGGCTTAGTGTATTTCAATCACGAGGGAATAGTGAACTTTACTATTCCAACCGCACTGTCTCTTGGGGTGACGTTCGGCCTGTTAGTCGCAGGGGTCTTGTTCTCGTTGTGGAAAACGCGCGGCCAAGAAATCGATAAATAGGGAAATAGTTTGCGCGACTCGTGGCGAGTCCAATAACGAATCTCTTGGCCGTTTAGCCCCTGCTAAACGGCCTTTTTTATATTCTTACTATCCGAATCGTTGAGCTTTACAGAGGATGTTAAAAAATGAGGATATTAAAAATTAGTCTATGCTTACTTTGAGTCGCCGCTGGTGCCGAGGCTCACAAAGGGAGTTTTTAGGACTAATACTCTTCAAGGACGATATTATGAAACTTAACATTGCCGCCATACTCATGCTCTCAGTTTGTTCATTGACCACTGTCAGTGCAAAAGCTGCAGACAAACAAGCAACTGATACCGTATCTAATGTAACTTCCACTTGTACTGGAGCTTACCCAAGTTACTTCCAAGACCCCGCGTTCAATAAAACAGGTATGTGGGACAATCAAGTCATCATCAACCAAGCTTATTCAGGCTGGAAGGGACCCATTTTTAGCTTGAGCGATGCCTATTCGAGTGCGCAGCAAGATAATGCTGCACCTTGGCTTGAATTCAATCCCTTCGATAAAAGTCTGAGTGAGACAGATAAAAATACCCAAGCGTGGAAATACCTTTGGGCTGTGATGAAATACATCCAAGAGGGGAATATCGACAAAGGCGATATCAGTAAGGACTGGGATTTGTGTAATAACAAGGTTCGCTCTTGGTACCATATTCCCTATCAGACCTATGATCCTATGAGTGGACGGGAATTTATCCACGGCTTGACCCGCGAAGCCCCCGTCACTATGGAGATAAAAGGCCAAGGCGATTTGAAAACCACTATGTGGGCGGTGGGGTTTTATAATCCTCAGGCGGCTAATAGCATTGGCAAGGTATGGACGGGAGCGCCGTCACCTGTGATGCCGCAGCAAAATTTTGTATTTAATGAAGGCAGTGTGATCGGCAAATTACTGTTCACCACAGCAACGCCCAATAATTATCCTTTCCTCGAAAACGTACCCGTTTGGCAAGCCAATATCAGCGCCAGTGATTTCTGCGAATGTAAAAATGCCGATGGCAGTGCTTGCAGTTTCCAACAGGAAACAGAGCAATGCCCGCGCTCTGTCGCCGATGTGTACTTATTACAGTTTGACATCGCAGTGCGTGACAGCCGCTCGCCCGTGGGCTGGGCCTATGGCACTTTTGTCGCCGATGGTCAGTTTAAAGCGAAAGAGAAAAATCCTTGGGATCGTATCTCTCCACTGGGATTAATGTGGGGTAATGATACGCCGCCTGCCACAGTGGGAGCGGCAGCATTCCCTCAAAACCCAATCACAGGGCTTAAGGATAGCGCTGTATTTCAAGAGGTCGTTGGTCGCTTGAATGAGCACACCAATGCGGGACACTTAGGGTGTAACGGACGTTTAAATGGCCCTGCGGATAACGCATTAAGTAGCTGTTTATCTTGCCATCAAACCGCATCTGTTCCCGATGGCACTAATAATACACCGGCAATCTTGTACCAATTTGCCTCGTATCAACAGCCGGGCAGTGGTCAATGTTTAACATCGCCCAGCGCACTCGATTTATCGATTGACCAAGTGTATTTCAAAACCTTTAAGTGCTCAGCATCCTTTGTTGGACCAAGCAACATAGTCCCCGTACCTAAATATGCCCAAGGGCAAAAAGAGTGGATTTCTACTGACTTTTCATTACAGCTCAGTATCAGTCTCACCCAGTGGCAAGAATGGCAAGAAGACCAAGATAACCTGAAAAAGAACATCAAAGTGCGCGTATTCGAGGGCACTTTACCTTCTCGCTAATGTTGAAGTTTGTTTAAGGTTAACACCAACGCACTATCCGGCATGAATGGCCAGATAGTGCGTTTTTTATGCTCAGCCTTAGTTTATGCCGAAATTAAGCCTCAGCTGATTTTGAAATTAATGCAAATTAGCTTGTTCTTCGCCGCTGTTTTTTCTAATGTGATTGCAAATGATTTTCAATGAGGCGTGTTATGAATACCCATCTGCAGTTACAGGTAAACCATTGGCTTGAAAATGATCCTGACCCTCGCACTCAATCCCAATTACAAACCCTAGTCGATAGTGGCAATGAAGCCGAACTCGCGGCGCGCTTTGCCAGTCGCTTAGAGTTTGGCACCGCAGGATTACGCGGTGTGGTCGGCGCTGGGCCTATGGGGATGAACCGTCTGGTGATCCGTCAAACCTCGGCAGGCCTTGGTGCTTATCTACTTGATCAGATTAAAGATGCCGCCGAGCGTGGTGTGGTGATTGGTTACGATGGTCGCCACGACTCATTCAATTTTGCCCATGATGCGGCGAGTGTGCTGACCGCTATGGGCATTAAGGTGCGCTTAACGTCTAAAGTGGCGCCGACACCGCTGGTAGCCTTTGGGGTGAAACATTTTAATGCTGCAGCAGGCATTGTAGTGACCGCGAGTCATAACCCGCCTCAATACAATGGCTATAAAGTGTATTGGGACAATGGCGCGCAGATTATTCCGCCCCACGATTCTGGCATTGCCGCGCAAATTGAGCGCGCCGCGAATCAAGCTATTCCGTTTTTAGAACATGATGAGGCGGTAAAACAAGGTAAGTTAATTATTCTGCAGGACGATTTTTACCAAAGCTATCGCCATGGCGTGCAGCAAGCTGAGGTGCTGCAAAACCATACGGCTCCAGAAAAGGTCAGTTTAGCCTATACCGCCATGCACGGCGTGGGCGCTGAAATGGCTGAAACCGTATTGAAAGATGCGGGTTTCACCCAAGTGTATTCGGTTGCTTCCCAACGTGAACCCGATGGCGATTTCCCAACGGTGAACTTCCCCAATCCGGAAGAAAAGGGTGCGATGGATTTAGTGATCGCCGAGGCGAAAAAACACGGCGCTATGCTCGCCTGTGCTAACGATCCCGATGCCGACCGTTTTGCGGTTGCAGTGCGTCGTGATGATGGCGAGTACCAGATGCTAACGGGCGATCAAGTCGGTGTGCTCTTTGGGCATTACTTGTTATCTCACGCTAAAGATAATCAGCGACTTACGGGCACTACGATAGTGTCATCGAGTCTGTTATCTAAAATTGCTCAAGGGTTTGGCACGCAAAGCTTTACCACGCTCACCGGCTTTAAGTGGCTGATGAATGTGGGTATCGCGAAAACGTCCCCTGAGGATCAATTCCTGTTTGCCTATGAAGAAGCCCTTGGTTACACAGTTGGCAGCATGGTGTGGGATAAAGATGGCTTGTCGGCGCTGGTGGCATTTGCCCAATTAACTGCCGAGCTGGTGGCGAAGGGGCAAACGATTTGGGACAGACTCGAGCAAATTTACCGTGAGCATGGCTTCCATCTCAATGCACAGGTGAGTATTGCACTAAAACCTGACACGCCTAATATTGGCGCCTATTTACGCGAACATCCCCCCGTGAAGATTGGTGAGCATGACGTGCTCTCAACCGATGATTTAAAAGCCCTTGAGCGTCGTTTTGCCGATGGTAGCGTTGAGAAAATCGACTTGCCACCGAGCGATGTATTAACCTACTGCTTAGCGGGTGGCGCTCGGGTGATCGTTAGGCCATCTGGTACTGAACCCAAAATTAAGTGCTACTACGAAGTGGTCGAAACTATAGTCGATACTGATACCTTAGCCAGCGCTCAGGCGAGGGCGAGCAAAGCCATGGAAGATTTTATTCAGGCCCATCAAGCCAGTTTGCCAAAGTAACGTTTTAACTAGGCCAAAACCCTCAACATTCACTTTTATTAAAAGGCTACTGACATCATGCTGTCAGTAGCCTTGTTTTATTCTTGTTGTCGCCCGTTAATGATTCAGTCCTGAATTTTATAAATAAGGTTTTGAATCATTGATATTTTTTAACAAGGAGAAAGTGAAAATGTTATCTATTGCACAGTTAGTTTGGGGTGAAATTCCTGTCAGTGACATGAACCGTGCCGTTGCTTTTTATCAGCAGCATTTTGGGGTTGAGTTTAAACGTGACGATATGGAAGACATGGAATATGCGACTATAGTCACCGAAGATGCGAGTGCGGCGAGCATAGGGTTAGTCAAATGCAGCATGAGCCAGCCATCGATGCAAGGCAGCACTGTGTATCTGCATTTCAGCGCACAATTGCAACCTTTAGTGGATAAACTTATCGCAGCAGAGGTGACGATTATCCTGCCAGTCACACCGATTAAAGACGGTGAGTGTGGTTATATCGCCTTATTTGCCGATAGCGAAGGTAACAAAGTGGGTCTGTGGTCTAAGGATAAGTAGTCTCGAGTGATTAATGTATTAGCGTCGTGGCCTTAAGGCACGACTCTAAAATCACGCAATTAACTAAAGTATGGGTTTAGATTTCTATGGAAGAAACAAAGATGGACGTGGTTTATATTGATGCCCGGCCGCTACTTGGATTGAGTATCCGCACGAACAATCGGGCCAAAATGTCCGCCGATAGCGCTAAAATTGGCAGTTTATGGCAAGCCTTTTTTGAATCATCCCAGCTCACCGCTATGCTCAATTCGCCCATGTATGGCGTGTATTATGACTATGAGTCAGACATGAATGGCGATTTTTCTGTGCTGGTGGGCAAGGCAATTGATGCCCCTGTAGAGGCAAACCACTTAGTGTCACTGGAGCTTGAAGCCGGTAAGTACCTTAAATTTACCGGTCAAGGTGACATGCCCCAATGTGTTATCGATCTTTGGGGACAAGTGTGGGGCTATTTTAGTGCTAACGATTGTCCGCATCAGCGACGTTATCAAACTGATTTTGAAGTCTATCTTAGCGCCACTGAGGTTGAGATTTATATCGGGATTTTATGATTTAAATCGTAAACTATCACTCAAGTGAGTATCAGGATATGTCAGTGATTTATGTAAACTCATAATGCTTAATCAACGGATAGGCAAATAAAGGATTAAATTAGAGTCAATGCGCCGCGCCGACCGCCTATTTCAAATAGTGCAAATTCTTAAACATAAACGCCTGACCACAGCCCAAGAATTGGCTGAACGGTTAGAGGTGTCCACGCGCACGATTTACCGTGACGTGCAGGATTTGTGTTTAAGTGGCATTCCCATTGAAGGGGAGGCGGGTGTCGGCTATTTGTTGCGCCATGAGGTCAATGTTCCTCCCTTGATGTTTAACGAAGCCGAACTCGAAGCGATTCAAGTTGGCATGCGTATGGTGCAAACTTGGGGTGGTAAGGAGCTTGGTAGCGCCGCGAGACAGGCGATGATCAAAGTCGAAGCCGTATTGCCAAAACGATTACAAGCCTATCAATCTTTGATGTTTTCACCGGATTTTTATCTCGACTCCAATGAGTTCCAATTCCTCGATCCGCTGCGTAATTCAGCTCAGCGCCGCGAATACGTCAAACTCTTCTATCAAGACGTCAAACTCGATGTCACCGAGCGTGAAGTGCGCCCGCTCGCCATCTATTTTTGGCGTGGCACTTGGACCTTACTGACTTGGTGTGAGCTGCGTTCGGCTTTTCGTAATTTCAGGGTTGATCGCATCACAGGCCTTGTGCGGTTGAACCGTCATTTTGAACAAGCACCTGGTCAAGAGCTGGAAGATTATATTTGCCTGATGGATGAACATGCGAAGGCGCGAGCCGAAGCAAAAGAAAAGCCACTCGAATGAGTAATGCCGTTCACTTAAGAGTGAACGGCATTTTTCTTGGGTCTAACCGGATACTTGTTTTTACTCATTTTAAGGACTCTTGGATAAGCCCTTTCCCGTTTACCATCCAACTTAAATTGCCGTGCATTGCGTTCTATATCCAATACGTCTCTCGGGACATTCCCCGGTGTTTGTGATGGCAGTTGCGTCAACTTGAAGATGATATAACTCGCCGCATCCCTAAAACTCAGTTGATTAGGATGGACCGATGGCAAGCTTTTAGCCATCAGCAACATCTTGTATCTAATGAGATTATAGGCCAGTAGCACGCCCCACAACTCTTGAGTCACCAGCTCCGGTAGTTGACTGCGTAGCGTAAAACGACTCTCCAACAGATGTTGTTTCATCTCTCTGTAGCCCAGTTCGATTTCCCATCGATGGGCATATAAGTCGACGATGTCTTCGCTGGGGTAACGCATCGGGTCAGTTAACGAGGTCAAAATGGCGATTGACTTACCTTTCACTGTCTTAGTGAGTAAACGCGCTTCAAGGGTATCAGGGAGCTGCGGCCATTTCTTTCTGGCTTGAGGCGTGGTGGTGAGTTTCACCCACTGGTCATGTTTTCCCAATGTTCGAACCACCTCATATTGAGTGCCTTTCTTCAATGGCAACAACCAGTGGCTGTCAGGTTGCGCTTGCTGCCAAGCGTGCAGAAGGCCGAGCGAGTAAAATCCTCGGTCAAAAAGGGTTAGACTGTGATTGGGAATGCTAGGAATGAGCTGAGATGCTAAGTTCATTTCATTTTCGGCAACCGAATCAAAGGCGCTGTTGACCAACAAATGGCTGCTTAACTCCATCAAGCAAACCATGCGAATTTGCGGATAAGCCGCTTCGCCTGAAGCGTTTGCGGTACGCGCAAAGGCGGCTTGATTTTGGACACTATCGGGTGTCCGCCATACTACACCGTCAACACCATACAAGTTAAGACCGCACCAATGAGGGTGTTCAGCTCTCGCGTGCCAGGTATTAGCGCTGCGACTAAACACTTCTCGAATAACCTCACTGCCCAATCGTTTTCGAGCCTGAGTCACAGCGCTGCGTGCAACATAATCAATCTCTTGCGGCAAAACAATGTCGAGTTTGTTGATGAGTGACCGAACAGACTCCCCTCGGAACAAAGCCATTCCGATAACGGCCCAAATCATCGCATCCATCGGCAATTTACGCCGTCTTAACGTCGCAACGCCTTGTGAGTCTAAACAGGATTGAATTAACTCAGGTTCTAACACATCAGCTAAGCAGGTGAATTCGGTTAGGCGGGTAATATGAGTGCGGGCGAGTGCTTCTGAGAGTTGCATAAAAAAATCCGATGACATGAGGTCATCGGATTTTGATCTTTTCAGCGAGATCGTCAAGCGATCTGTCTTAACTGATCGGCATTAACTCGAATGAGTGGCTTTTTATTACATTTCTAATTTGCTAGTAACTTTCTAGTATTTTGCTAGTTGTATCGAGATCTCTCTGATACTCGTGTCATAGCTATTATTAAGAGCCTAAGCTCACCATTTTAATTGTTTAACATGACTTCGCTTGATTGCGAAATATTCAGTTTTTTGATTAAACCATCTTCATCATTATTTTGGATCTCGCCGACGGCAACTTGAATATTATGACTCAGTCCTAATTTTTGAGCGCTTTTAGGACGATTAGCAATATCTTCATCCGTTAGCGGATAGGATTCACTGGCATCAATATTAAATTGACTCGAATCTATTGCGGTAAATTTACCGCTGATAGGTGCGCCATGTTGTCTAACTATATTCGCCAATTGCCACTCAAAGCCACTTTTTGACTGTGCAGAACTAATCGCAGCAGGCCAATCCCAAACACCATAACCGTTTATATCTTGATGAAGATATTGATCGACTAAGGCTTCTGGACCATTGAGATTATTCGCATTCGCTCCGCCAAAGGTATAAGGGAAGTTAGGTCTATTTGTCGGATGATTAATATGTGCATTACCTCCCCATTTTAAGAAGTTCTCATATTTTATATCGTACATCATATATAAACTTGAGGTGTATGGAACATCCGCCTTTTGTTTAAACAGAGTGATTGAGATATAACGTTTGCTGCGAGGCGGCATAATTGCTCGGTACTGTGCCTGACTTGAAATCGTTGTACTTTTGCCGTCGGTTTCACTCCAACCTTGGCTGGCGGAAAATTCGGCACTGATTTCAGAACTCGCTCCGCCTATTCCTGGAATACCCACTTCATATTTATTGGTTACGCCAATTTTCTCGGAGAAAGAGAAATTATCGGTTTTGGCCCAGCTAGTGGTGTAATCATAGTTTAGGGTGGCTACACCGGTATCTTCGGTATCGCCCCAGTTGTAAATCACTACTGGAGCGGTATAAATAGCTTCACGATCATAAACTTGAGGTGAACCTAACTTTAGGTTTTGAGGATTAGTTACAAAATGGATATTTTGTAAATTCACCTTCAAACGCTCATTCGCTCTGTAGCCGCTTGCATAAGGATCATTGCCGTTATAGCGGGCTTTAAGACTATATTCGTTGCTCGATTCTCTTCTGACTTCGATATCTTCACCAACATACTGGGATGCCGTACCGCCAGCCCATGCATATCCAAGATGGTGTCCCAAGGAGAATAACGAGCTGATAAACGAGGGGTCGTTAATCACATCATTTTTAAGCGAATCAAGATCAGGGGCAGCGTGTTCTACCATTGACAGTTTTGGAATAGTATTCGGAATAGCCGCTTCGGCCAACAAAGAAACAGTTCCAAGTGCGGTTAAACAGGATAAAGTTAATATACTCAGGCTAGATTTTGTTCTCATGATTGTTCCTTTATTTTAATAAAATATGTCCTTTCATTGAGAGCGCCGATGGCAATTATATGTAGTCCTAAATCATATAAATAATCATTACTGCTAGGTACATCTAAAAACTAGCACTTTTATTTTTATTAAACAAAGTAAAATTAGATTAATTTCAATGGTGTTTAATTTAGGTTAAAAGTGTTAATTATTTTATTTTTAAACGGTATTTTAAACTTTATAATATAGTGTATTTACTTTAATTTTAAATAGGTTAATTTTTGTGCGTGGATTAATGTTAATGGCATGGCGTATTTAATATTTATGCTGACTTTTTTATGAAAAACTTTTTAAATGGACTCTTTGTGCCGAGATTTATATCAATAGTTATACCGAGAGTTATATCGAAAGCTATATCGAGATAAATACTGTAATAGATACAGTAAATAACATGTTTGAGCGGAAGCCTTTAGGCAATGAATAGTGTGAATATGGCTAGGTTAAGTATTTTCTCTTTGTGGTTAGAGTCTTTGTTATTGCAGACAAATCTCATCTTTCATCATTATCGTCGATGTATGAAAGGCCGTTAAAGTCGCTACTGTTTTTGTAGAGCCATAAGGGCATAGAGACATGAAGATTGTGGAAGATAAAGATAATGTGAAAATGATTTTCTAAGAGACGGCGTCTCAGATGGGATTAGGTTGTGTAAAAGAGTCGTAGAGGCGGTTAAGTGCTTGATGCAAGAGTCAGTGCCACTGAGGGCACTGACTTTTTGTTTACTTAATGTTGTTTGCTTAATGGATAAAGAAAAACAGTCCCATACTCAACACTGTGGTCAACAAGGTGTTACGGGTGACGAGCGCGAGTATCGTCGCGACCACGGCGCAGATGAGATAGCTGTTGTCTAAGCTGAGATCGAGCTGGCCTTCTTGCACAAACACTATGGGCGCGAAGATAGCGGTCAGTACTGCAGGGGCTGAGTAACTTAAAAAAGTTTGGGTGCCCTTACTTAATCGCAGCGGTAATTTAGGTTCGAGCAGTAAATGACGACTAATAAACACAACCGCTGCCATTGAGAAAATCATTACCCAAATCATGCTTTTTCTCCTGATGCTGTGTTTGTCTTAGTCCCAGTTTCTGCTTGGGTTTGTGTGCTTGCAAGCTCAGTTGCGGATTGTTCTGCGCGTTCCGCTTCCTTGGTCACTTTGGCGTAAAGTACGCCAGTTGTCATTCCGGCTATGGCGGCGATCAGTAATCCCGCTTGAATTTCAAACAAGGCGCATACCACTGCGAGAGTGAGCGATACTAATACACAGACGAGAATCGACGGCTTTTTTACTGTGGGCACGACCAGTGCGATAAAGGTGGCTGCGATGGCGAAATCTAGCCCAAGTTCGCCTAAATTCTCGATAGAATTGCCCGCGACTATGCCAAGCAAGGTCGCTATGTTCCAGCCGATATAAAAACTCAAGCCGCCGCCAAGGGCGTACCAGCGATCGAACTTATGCAACTTGCCTTGATTGGCGATGGCAAACAGTTCATCTGTGAGCAAAAAGCCCAATGTCAGACGCCACTTTAATGGTAAGGGACTGATTTGACTACGCATCGCCATCGCATATAACAGATGGCGCGAGGTGATGAGTAGCGTCGTAATTAAGATACTCCACAGACCAATACCGGCTTTGACCATGCCGAGCGCCACTAACTGAGCCGCGCCCGCGAAGATAATGGCTGACATGGCTTGGCTTTCAATGGGCGTGAGTCCAACCTCAATGGCGAAGGAGCCCGCTAAAATTCCCCAAGGAACCACTGCTATTGTCAGCGGCATCATGGCCAAGGTGCCTTTTAAAAAAGCCTTGGCTTTTGTGGGATGCGCGGGAGAAACATCAGATTCTATAAGCTTGTCGGTTGTCACTTTGGCTCCTAAAAATAGCGGCGACGCGAGGGTCGCTGTTAAACAATGAATGCTTGGATAAGGTTTGCTTGCTCTGTTATTACCGCTCAGTTACGACTATTTCTTAGAGACTAGTGTTTAGTCATGGCGGGCCTGTTATTAGCGGGCCTGTTATTAGGGATAGAAAGCAAGCATGAGCATGGCAGATTAACCTAAAGTGGTTGTTTAGGCTTGGATAATATTGCGGCCTATTTCTTTGGCAAATTGTCCTGGGGTTACGCCGACGGTCTTTTTAAAATGCCGATTCAAATGGCTTTGATCGTGAAAACCACAATCGAGGGCGACATCGAGCAGCCGTGTGCCTTGCTTGATTTTCCCCTTGGCCAGTCTGACTCTGGCCTGAATTTGGTAAGCGTGGGGCGGTAAGCCGTAATAACGCTGAAATTGCTTGAGTAAATAATAGGGGCTTAATCCCGCAAGCGTTGCCAGTTCTTCAAGGGAGATATCGGCCGCAGGATGATCGTCGATAAAAGATTTAACCAGCGCTAACGCAGGCTTAGCTATTGCCGCGAGGTTGTCGCTTGGACGATGCTTGCCATGGCGCGCCATCAACTGCGTCAAGCTTGAATAGACTAAGCTTTCGCGCAGTAAGCGATTATCCGATGTATCTAAGGTAGTAAAGGTGAGGCGCAGCAGTTCGGCTAGCACTTTGTCATGCACTACAGGTTCGGAGAAGTAGGGTGCACCGCTGTTTGCTGCTCGCTCACGGTTAATATTGGCAAACAGTTCGGGAACGGGATACATGGCACGATAAGAACAGCTGCCATCGCCCCCGTCGCAACTATGCACTTCATCGGCGTTGATGAGAATGATGCTGTGCTTTGGCGCCACATGGTTGCCACCGGTGCGATAAAAACGCTGCGTGCCCGTTTCAATCACGCCTACTGTGTAACCTTCGTGAGTATGCCGACTAAAATTTTGTTTATGGTAGTGGGCATTGAGTAACTCGAGGCCACCTAATTCATCGGCAATCTGGTAGGCCGCATGTTCTGTGTTCATCAAGCCTCCTTTCTTGAATGGATGAATGGGCGGGTTATGCCTGATAGTAACCCAGAAATCCTCAGCGCTTTTGTACAAAATTGCGCATATTGGATTTTGTTTTGCGCTTAATGACTGTTTATTAATCATTATTGCTAATGTTGGTTACTTGATATTAGCCAGTTGATGTATTTGTCTCTTGATATATTAGCCACTCGAGATATTAGTCACTTGAGATATTTGCTACTTGATATTTTTGGGGCTCAGTCTTGCTCGCGACTGGCTTTGCTTAGGTCGCCTGCTGTAATTGAGCCAGATCCGCGCCCGCGATGGCGTGTAGGTGCTGAGTGATTTTTTCTATCGGCCAATCCCACCAAGCGATGGCAACGAGCTTATCTATCACATCTTGCTCGAACCTGAGCTTGATGACAGTGGAAGGATTACCGCCAACTACAGCGTAGGGCGGCACATCTTTTGTCACCACGGATTGACTGGCAACAATTGCGCCGTGGCCAATCTTTACTCCAGGCATGATAGTGGCGTTATAGCCAATCCACACATCGTTACCGATACAGGTGTCGCCTTTATGGGGTAAATCGGCGGGATTAGGCATTACCTTTTCCCAGCCATTGCCGAAGATATAAAAGGGATAAGTCGAGAAGCCAGACACTTGATGATTGGCGCCATTCATAATGAATTTCACGTCTTTAGCAATGGCGCAGAATTTACCGATAATCAGTTTATCGCCAATAAAGTCAAAGTGATAAAGCACATTCGACTCGAACCTTTCAGGCCCCGCAGGATCGTCATAATAGGTATAATCGCCGACGATAATGTTCTCGCGGGTAATAAAGTTTTTAAGAAATCCAACCTGAGGGAAGCCTTTCATCGGCACTTTATCGTTGGGATTTGGGCCTAATTGGGAATGGGTTGTTGTGTCAGGCATAACGGTCTCCATCGTTAAAGTACGTATTAACTCGTGCATTCTTTTATGTGAATTGATGTGCGAATTTGTGGTGCCTATTGCGGTGTTGATTGTGGTGCCTATTGTGGTGTTGATAGCCGGATGAGTCGGACTAGTACTCGCCCGTCACCACAAGTGTATTTTCAATAGGTTCAACCACTAAGGCAAGCGTAGTTTTGTCTCGCATAAAGCCGACAGAGCAAATTGCCATCGCGCCACTACCACAGGTTATTTCAGGGTAATCTTCTGTCATTGGCTTTTCATCTTCCGCTACGGGTGTCAACACCCAGCCTGCAGCCAATAAACTTGATTTCACCTCAGCATACTTTTTACCCCATAACGCGCTGGTGTCTTGTGCTGGAGCATATAGAGGCAATGCGCCAAGACTTAGCATGATCAGTGGGAGAATGATTTTTCGCATATAAAATATCTTATTCCTATATGATTCCGGTTGGTCGCTTAGCGCTTGTGAGCGTGTTAACAGCAAATATTATTCATAGTTCCTATGCGCATTATCCCTATGTGCATTAGTTGGGGAAATCATGGCTGTTCTTGTTTATTCGTTTTATCAAATATTTTTTCATACAGTATCCGCGTCGATATAAAAATAACAACGAACACACCCGTATCAATAACAAATTTTAATGGATCAAAATGGTCGCTAAAAATTTCGTAGTGAAAATCGAAGTATTTGAATAATAATTTGGAGCCAATAAAAGCAAAGATAAAAGAGGTAAAGAACTTCAATGGTTTTCCCTTAAAATATGTTGATAAATTAACCATTCTTTTTGGCGCGTTTGTACTCTTGTTGGGATTGATAAATTCCCAGAATGATCAGGCCAAATACGAAATAGAACATTTTTTGCGCTGAAAACTCGATTGTTAACGTAGGATGTTCTAGGTGGCGGTATAGAATACTGTGAGAAATTACCTCTGTTATCGTCAGAATAAATGGATAGCTAATTAATGCGATAGACGATATTTTTGCGAATTTGTACGTTTGAGGTTGTTTAATGAATTTTGCAATAAATAGCAACCCAAATGATAGCGTCAGATTGCTTATCCATAAAATAGCCGCCGTAATTCGTACTTGAGTATGACTGGCTTGTTCCGCATCGGGATAAACCTCTAATATCTCCTGCAAGTAGCTTGCTGGGCTCACTAATCCCCAAACAGGGTAAAGGCATAGCAGCACGGCAGTGAGCATTAAAATATATCTGATAAACATCCTTTTTCTCCTACAGATTTTGCTTAGAAAGCTATACTTGTTATACGAATCATTACCTTAGCATTGTTTTTACAAGTGGCGATGCTTTAGCTAAAACTAAATTATTGTGACAAAATCCTTGTTGTTGAATTGCAAACTATTTTTTAGGCGCCAACAGCAGAATAGATAAGTAGCAAAGATAGCGGGATGGAAAATAGACCAATTAAACGGAATTTATTGTTGAAGTATTGAGCAGACCATAGCGCAAACTTCCTATGTAACCTTGGCTGCGTTAATGCTAAGCCCATTCCGACACCTAACAACACAATACCTATCGCAAAAATGGCCTGTGGAAACTGAGTATCGGTTGAGTAATGGGTAAAAATGAGACCCGCAATAACTCGGCTAAACACCTCAGCAATATGGAAGTAGGGCTGCTCGCTAAATGAAATGATACCCTTCGAGAAAGACGAAGGTTTTACAACCATCACTAGGCTTAATAACAACATCAATAGACCAAAAGCTGCAATAAAGTACATAGTCGTTCCTTGATATAGTGATGTTTTGATGTTTTGATGTTGAAACTATAAATCCAGCGACACAATTAAGCATTCTCATTCCAGTGACACGCTCTGCTTAAATAATAAAAGTCATCCCAGAGGGTCGACGGCGGCATCTACTGCATATGGATGCTCGAATGCCACGGTCACATGGTCAATTATGTTCCCGACATAATAGTGATGTTCCCCATATTCCTATGGGTCAGATATGAATGAGCGGCCATGCCGCCAACGGCCACTTCCATAAGAGTGCTTAATTTCGTTAATTCCTGCGTACCTTTTTAGCCAGTTCCCACACTATCAGTTTCCCTTTTCAAGTCGGTACATCAGGGCATATATTCACTTTTAACCTTAAAAATATGTAGGTGTCCTTACTCTTTTTATTTTTTTGAGGCTATAAGTCCGTCTTTACAATTAAGCACTTTCATTCCAGTGACACGCCATTAACTCATCCCTGAGGGCTCGACGACGGCATCCATGCCGTCAACGGTCACTTCCATGAGAGTGCTTAATTTCGTTAACCTTGGTGTACCTTTTAGCAAGTTTTTACACAATTAACATTCAATTTAAAATAGGTCTTTAGATGGGGCTTTGCATTTTTGAAGCTTAGAAATATGTCCTCACTATTACTTAATGGTTACTTTTCTAGATACAGGTTTGGACAAATGTATATACGCGTTTTTTCCTTATGGTGTATTTAATAGAAAACTGATAAGTTCTAGTAATACAGTTAGTTATGAAATGCACTATTTAAAGGTTTGCCCACTAATGACAATCAATATAGGAAAACCTTTTGAATCTTGGAACTGTGACGTTGTCATGAAGACAACTCCTTACAGGGGTAAGTGTAACCCGTTCAGGGAAGCCGTTCTTAATCCACCATTGAGAACACAATATTGGAACGAAATCACATGAGTGAGCAATCTTTTACGTCCAAACTACGGGCTATTTTTGAAGAGCGTCGCGGTACACACGTATCAAGCTATGATCCAACTGAACTCGCAGCTATTTTGACCGAGCGACAGCTTTTCCCGCAACTACATGAGATTCCAGAACTCACTAATTTACTTGCGATGTATTCTGGGTTTCATACTAGCCTGATGCCCATTCCGCATGTGCTACCGGCGGTCATATCAAAGATTCTCTCCACGCAGTCAGCAAACACGATATTGGATCCTTGCGCAGGCGTAGGTTCTCTTTTAGCCATTGCGCGACAGGCAACTTCAGCAAAGCGGTGCATCGGTTACAACTCAAGTAGGTCGGAGGGGGAGCTGGGAAAGACGCTATTTCCCGAGGCTGAATGGTTTATTGGCCAAGCTTTGGAATTACTGCCTCATCACGAAAACAATTTAGATGTAGTTATCAGCTTGCTACTTTTTAGTGTACCAACCAATGAATCAATTCAATTGCTGGACACAGCAGGAAACCAGATAGAGTTAAAGGGCGACCTTGGGAATTTAATTCTTGCTGCGGCGATGGCTCGGCTTTCCGAGAACGGTGTGGGGCTTTTCGTTGTTCCTCCTTCGTTCTTTCATTCCACTCGCTCAATTATTAAGCACATCCCATACTTGGGATTTAGTTTAGATGCTGCACTTTTTCTTCCTCCTGGATCCTTTTCGCCATACACATCTATTGGGTCTTACCTTTTAGTTGTGAAAAAAGGATTAAAAAAAAGGATGTTTGTTGGTGAGTTAACTAACGACCATCATACTAATTTGCAAATTCTGGAGAACTTCAGCAAAGGTGAACAAGGGGACTCTGTGGACCTTGGTTGCTACGTTGATGCACTTG
Source organism: Shewanella baltica (assembly GCF_900456975.1). NCBI lineage: Bacteria > Pseudomonadati > Pseudomonadota > Gammaproteobacteria > Alteromonadales > Shewanellaceae > Shewanella > Shewanella baltica. The sequence continues at coordinate 2,922,300 of NZ_UGYM01000002.1, read as the reverse complement.
AGTTTCGAGGCGTCGATTTACTTCGTGCAAAAGATTATTTTGAATCTGCAAGTAAGCATTTCGGTTTCCCTACGTTTGTTCTCGAGGATTTAGCAACGGAAATTAATCTTGGAAGGCTTGCTGATGGGGTCTGTTTTCCCCTCGCTTCGAATGCCATATGTAGTGGCAATATTTATTCCCATGATAGGGAGAAGTGAAGTAGTCGATTCTATCGAAGAGTTTACTTTGAAAGCGCAAAACTACGCCCAAGTCATAATCGATCCTTCTAAATCCTACGCCAAGTTTGTTATGCAGTTCTTGAACAGCGAACTTGGAATGAAAATTCGAGAATGGGCACCATCAGGGATCATTCCAAGACTGAATAAAGGGAGCCTTAAAAAGCTTCAAGTCTTAATGCCTGACTTGGAGACGCAACAAAAGATGCTGGAAATTGATACGCGTTTTTCTGCAGAAGAGAATATCTTGCTTGGTCTTCAAAATGATTTGACGAAACTGAGACGTGACCTCTGGAAGAGCCCACAAGCGGCAAATATGGTGAGTAATAGCTTAGAAGTGTTTTCAGAAAGAATAGCGGGAGTGTTAAAGGGGCAAGTTAGCATTGGCCTTGATCAATGGATTGAAACCATTCCGTTCCCCATAGCGTCTGTTCTTCGCGCTTGGCAGTCCACGGCGAGTGATGATTTCAAGGCCAAATATGAGCATCTTCTGCATTTCTTCGAAGCTACCGCTGAGTTTCTCGGAGTTATTCTACTAAGTGCTTTTTATGGAAACGAGGGACTGTATGATTTGCACAAAGTGAAGCTCAAAGAGTCAATGGCTAAGCAGAATCTTAGTTTCCAGCGTGCAACATTTGGTACTTGGAAGTTAGTTGTGGAATATCTTGGAAAACAGACTCGATCACTTCTGCAAGAGAACGGAAAGAAGTTTGACGATGCAAAGAACGACAGATCAATCTGTGAAACGATATTCGCTGACCAAACGCTAAAGCTTCCGCGCCTCCTATGTAGTAAAGAAATCATTGACGTCCTCCAAAAAACTAACAGTATGCGTAACAATTGGACGGGACATGGGGGTATTGTTGGACAAGAAGAAGCGCAGCACCGTAATGAGCAACTTTTCGGACAGGTGGAAAAACTGAGGCAAGCGATGTCGGATGTGTGGGATACTTCAGTGGTCGTGAATGCACTTAATTGTAAGCCTCGCAAAGGTGTTTTTGAGAATGAGATCGCTATGCTAAAGGGTAGCAATAGCGAGTTTCTAAAGGAATCACGGACAATGTCTACTTGGCTAGATATAGATAGTCTCTACATAATCAACGGGAAACAGGAACGTGCTCTTAAGTTGCTGCCGCTTATTTCTATGAAGTCATCACACGGAACAGCGAAAGATGCATGTTATTTATTTAATAAAATAGAAAAAGATAAAGTGCGATTTGTTTCATATCACTTCAGCAATCGACCAGAGCTCGTTGGACCAAACGACGAGGTGTTTGACACAATCAAACAACTTTCTGAATAAGAACGTTTTGAAAAGAGCTGGTGCACCTACCCCCTTGGTTTTTTTCAAGCTAGTTTTCACACTTAGTGTGGAGCAAGACTGCCTATGTGATAGTGGTATGTATTTTTCCATATGCAGTAGATCACGCAGAAATTAGCTAAGGCGAATTCAACTGCTGACGTGACCTTCGATGACATGGATGTCATCGTAGAGCCGCCATGGATGGCTTCACGGCGTGTCACGGAAGCAGTTGAATTCGGCGGACGAGTGATGGATAAGCGCTTTGTCTTGTCTCTTTAATGTTCAGCTTATTTCGTGTCGCGTAGCAAACAGCCGCAAATAATTTGCGGCTGTTTGCTATTAACACACTGTATTTGAACTGGGATTTAAAGCTTTCGCTAAACAACTCGCTATTGGGCAACCATCGCCATGAGTGCGGGTAAAAACTCGTTATCTAGTGCGGCGATTTCACTTTGTTCGATAAGCACTTGATTGAGGATGTCATGGCTGGTGAGGGGGTTAGCGAGTACTACGCGAAACACCACGGTCGCTTGTCTAAAATAGCGGGCTGGCTGAATGCGGGTGCGGGAGACGAAGGATTTGCCCTGTTCGCGTTGGTGCTTTTGAATAAACTGGGTGAGACCATCAAGTAATTCATTAAAGCGGGCGAGTCTTAAGGTGTCTGCTTGATCACAGGCAAGCTTCATGGCGGCTTGTACGCGGGCGGGCACATAACGGTAAGTCAGCAGACACAGTTCTGGTTCAGTAACCAGCTCAAAATCCTCATGGGCTTTGATTTGCTCTGCAAAATAGCGCGCTTTCTCAAGGCTGTTGTTGATTAAGATTTCATACCCATCGCGGCCGATGATCTGCAAGCAAGCGTGCACTAACATCGCCATGCCAGGGCGTGAACCTTCCAGCGTTTGGCTGCCTAAGTCCTTTGAACCACGGCGCAGGATATATTCGGCGTGATGGGCGATGGCGTGGGCGAACTCTGGGTCTTTAAATAACACCATGCCCGCGCCCATGGGCACGTACATTTGTTTGTGGGCATCGATGGTGACTGAATCGGCAAGTTCGATACCTGCGAGTAAGTGGCGGTATTTATTGGATAATAAACTTGCTCCGCCCCACGCTGCATCCACATGGAAATGGCAGTTTAACTCTTTTGCCAGCGCCGCTAACTCTGCCAGTGGGTCAACATTACCGGTTTCTGTGGTGCCTGCCACGCCAACAATCGCCAACACTTTGATGTTTTTACGGGCAAGTTCAAGGGCGGCTTGGCGCATTTTCGCGACATCGACCTTGTTATCGCTGCCCGTGGGAATGCTGATGATATTGTCGCGGCCGATACCAAGCAGATCGACGGCTTTGCCCAGCGAATAGTGACCGCGCTCCGAGACCAAAATCGCTAAATCGTCATAGCCATAGTGGCGCAGTGCCTTGAGTAAACCTTCGCGGCTGACGCCTTTAAACTCGCCATCGGCTTTCAATAATTGGTTACGGGCGATCCACAGGGCGGTGATGTTGGCCACTGTGCCGCCGGAGCAAAATGCGCCGAGGGAATGATTGGCGCTGTGCATCCAGCTTTGATAAAAATCCGTATCTTGGTCATAAATCAAATGGTGCATCATGCCGAGCACTTGGCGCTCAAGTGGCGTAAATGCCTTTGAGGTTTCGATTTTGACCAGATTTTGATTGAGTCCCACCATCATTTTCGACAGCGGCAACACAAAGTAGGGCAGTGCCGACGTCATGTGGCCGATAAAACTTGGTGCCGCTGTGTGTACCGAATGCGCCACCAGATTTTGCATAATTTCGTCGGTGTAATCGGAAACAAAACGCGGCTGAGTTGGGATCTCAAAGGCTTGAAAATCGGTTTCAATTTCCGACAAGGGTTTTTCGAGCGCGGCGATACTGTCACCCAAAAAGCCTGCTAAGTCCTCGGAGAGCTTCTGCTCGATAATACTCAGCGTTGATCCTGCATCTTCCGGTGCAGTAAAAATGCGGAGCAGACTTTCTTCGGATGCTGTGGCTTGGCGAGGGAGTTTCTGGGTCATGGGGCTTGCCGTCTATTAATTTTTATAGTGAAACCGCAAATTGGCTCGAAGAGTATAAAGGACCAGTGACTTTCGACCAGTGACTCTCAAAATGTTTAATCAGCGGAATACCAAAAAGGGAGCTCACTTTACTGCAAGGCCTTTTAGGCATCAAGCACTAAAATTTGTATTACCAAAGCGTTGCGGCCTAAATAAGCAAAGGCGCCGTTATGGCACCTTTCTTCAACTCATTAAACAGAGGGAATTACTTAAGCATTAGTTCCAGTACTAGCGCTGCCCCAACATGAGTACCGCGCCGATATTTCGGGCGGTATTGCAAAGGTTTAGCTTGGCATTGGCCAGTACATCATCGAGCGGACTTAAGTGCGGAATGATAGGGAAGATAGCCGCCATACCGTGATCCAATATGGCATTGGCGTTGTCACCCAGGCAGCCCGCGATACCGATAGTAGGAATGCCCTGCAGTTGGGCTTGCTTTAATACACCCATCGGGGTTTTTCCAAACACGGTTTGCCCGTCGATGCGGCCTTCACCTGTGATCACTAAATCAGCGCCACGGATTTTGTCCGCAAGGCCAACGGTTTGCATCACAATCTCGACACCGGGTTTAAGCTTGGCATTTAAAAAAGCCATCACGCCAAGGCCCATACCGCCCGCCGCGCCTGCACCCGCATGTTCACGCTGATCACTCATGCCACTTTGGGCAATCACATCGGCATAATGGGCGAGCGCGGTATCGAGCTGCTTAACCATCTCGGGTGTTGCACCTTTTTGCGGACCAAAAATTGCCGAGGCACCCCGCTCGCCGCACAGCGGGTTATCAACATCGCAGGCGACTTCGAAGCTGCACTCACGTAAAAGTGGATGAGCGTTCGAGACATCGATTTGGGCAAGGTTCGCTAGCGCCGCGCCGCCAGAAGGTAAGGTTTTACCTTGGCTATCGAGCAATAAAATGTCCAGCGCTTGGGCCATACCCGCGCCGCCATCGTTGGTGGCACTGCCGCCTAGACCTAAAATGATGTGCTTTATCCCCCGATTAAGCGCATCACAAATCAGCTCGCCCGTGCCATAACTGGTGGTGATCAGCGGATTACGTTGCTCCCTTGGCACATGGTGCAGACCAGAGGCCGAGGCCATTTCAATCACGGCAATCGCGCCAGTACTCATATCAGCGACTGAACCACTGTTTGAGCCAGAATTTGAGCCATTGCCGAGAATGCCTTCACCAAGAATGCCATAGTGCGCTTGCACCCTATGCCCCAGTGGGCCCATGACCTCTAGGCTGACAATACTGCCGCCCGTGGCATCGACCATAGATTGCACTGTGCCTTCGCCGCCATCGGCAACGGGAATTTTGACTATATCGCAGTCGGGTATCACTTGTCTTAAGCCTTGCTCGATGGCGTTGGCCACTTCGAGGGCGCTTAAGCTTTCTTTAAATGAATCGGGGGCGATAACTATTTTCATTAAAAATCCTACAGCTAAATGGGATAAAACAGGGCTCAATGTTGAACACTAAACCCAATGCCACTTACGTTGGGTACAACAGCTTTCCTGTGTAAACACTGAAGGATACAAACGTATTAATATCCATCACAGGCACATTGAACTGTTGCAATTATTTGGGCGATAACAAAAATATCTTGGGCGCGGTTTGCGCCCAAGGGACAAGCTTGAATCAAGGTTAAATCACTAATCACTAATCACTAATCACTAATTACTAATCACTATCAGAGCAAGACTAAGCTCAGCACATACACAGTCAACATAGCGGTGATACCTTGAATAAGGGTTGCCATGGTTTGTGCTTTGTAAGCTTGTTTCACACTCATGCGGCTAAACTGGGTGACGACCCAGAAGAAGCTGTCATTAGCGTGGGAAACCGTCATTGCACCGGCACCAATCGCCATTACCGTTAATACGCGGCCCATGTCGCTGCCAAGGCCGATATCACCGAGCATAGGCGCAACCAGTGCCGAGGTTGCGACTAACGCCACTGTCGATGAACCCTGCGCCGATTTAAGCGCCGCGGCGACGATAAAGGGCATAAAGATACCGATACAGAGTGCCGACAATGATGTGCCTAAAAAGTCACCGATAGGCGTGGCTTTTAAGACAGCACCAAAGGCACCGCCCGCGCCTGTTATTAGAATAATCGGCGCGGCAGTGACTAATCCTTGGCTGATGCGCTCGCTAAATTCACTGATCTTATTCTCACCTTTTAATAACGACAGGGATAAGAATAGGCCAATCATCAGAGCGTTAACGGGCTGACCGAGGAACACTAGTACGTCAAATAACTCTGCTTTACCTAAAGGCGCTGAAGGGAAGTTAGCGATAGAACCTAAACAAATTAATACGATAGGCACAAAAATCGGTGCGAAGGCTTTTAATGGGCTGGGCAGGGTGCCATAGCTTTTTTTCAGGGTTTCATAGTCGCTCGCTTCCGCTTTAAGCTCCTCTGCGCCTTCACCATCTGGCTCAACATCGGCAAAACGGTTCGCCCATAACATGCCTGCTAATGCGGCTACGGCGGCCACAAAGAGACCCACGCCAATCACTAAGCCCAAGTTCGACTCTAAGCCTAAGTTACCCGCGGCGGCGATAGGCCCCGGTGTTGGCGGTACAAAGGTGTGAGTGGCATACAGACCCGTAGCTAAGGCAACGCTCATGGAGACGCTAGAGACCTTCATGCGGTTCGCCATCGATTGTTTTAGCGAGTTCAAGATCACAAAGCCCGAATCACAAAAGACTGGAATAGACACTAGGTAGCCGATGACCGACATAGTTAATGTCGGGAAGCGTTTACCTAATACCTTGATCACCACATCAGCCATAGTAATGGCGGCGCCGCTTTTTTCTAGAATGATACCTATGATAGTCCCCAAGACGATCACAAGGCCGATATAACCTAAGATACCGCCAAAACCTGTGGTGATGGTTTTAGCGATTTCTCCGCTCGGTAAGCCATAGGCGAACGCCGCGATAAAGGCGGCTAGAATTAAGGTTAAAAAGGGGTGGAGTTTAAATTTTGAGGTCGCGATAACAATAAATGCAATCACGCCGATAAGAATAAGCACTAAGTTCATATTATGTCCCGTTCAGTTCTTGGCTGAAGTTTTTGAGTAAGTTTTTTGACTTATATTGTAGGGCGCAGTGCTTATTTGGGCCTGAGTCCAAATGAGGGCTGCTTTAAGGTTATCCTATTTTAAGATCATCCTATTATTGTGCAGGCATGCTTGAATAGCTTTGGTTAAATCCACGGAATTACCGCGTTATGTTTCGCCATTTTTGTGCTCATGCACAAAAATGCTTAGGTGAATTCGAATGTAAGAGGGGGCATTTTGTCGATAAGGGGGGCTTGTCGGTAAGAGTTGGCAAATAGGGCTATTTGCCAACCTTAAATAGGAGGAACTTGGCTTAACTCGTCGTTTTATTGGCGACGAATAAAAGATTCGACATAGGCAGCGGTGCGAGCATTGAGTATCGGATCTGCAGACGCGGCAATGCCCTTAGGTAATAACAGCGGGTTGAAAATGCCTTTATCGCACTGTTGCACTTGGGGATCGCTATCTCGTTCACCGTTAATCACCACTTGGCCTACTAGTAAGCGCTGGCGAGTTTCAGGCCAAATCACGGTAGGGTCATTGATTTCATCGCCCGTTTCAGCCAATTGAATATAGAGATTCCATTGTGCTGGCTGGGTTTTAATGCGCTCGAGTAATTCCGCCTTTAAAAAATCGTCACCCAGATTAGCAAGTTCGCTGGCTGACAGTGCTGCCGTACCTGCGACGGGTTCAAAAATCCACTTTCCCGCAACCGTTTCACCTTGCTGAGCGCCACCTTTTTGGGTGCTAAACAGGAAGCTATTCACGCCGTAGTAGCGGCTGTTGGCAAAACTTGGGCTAGGAGGCAGCTGTTTGACATAGTCGAAAAAGGCTTTAGCGCTGGGTTGATTGTCGATAAGCCACTGTTTACCTGCTGCGCCTTGTTTCACTTTGGTCTGAAAGGTAAAAAAGTCTTCTAGATTACTGGCGAAGAAAACGGGGACGTTAGTGGTAACAAAGTTAAGGTTTTCTTTATCGCCATCTATTTTGAGTGACATAAAGCGCCCAGCGGTTTTATCGGAGATCTGTGGATTCGTGCCACCAAGGGAAAAACGGGCAGTGACTTTAATGGCATCTTGATTAAAAAACGGAATCGCCAGTGCTTGTTGTAATTGCGGATCCGGTTTAAAAGTGCCTGAGGTGCAAAATCCTTTCGTGTGATTACGCAGTTTGACCTTTTTACCCGCCTCGCGACTTGCCGCATCGGGCGTGCCATTAACGGCATCAACCAGCTCTGGAATGGTTTTTTCGGCGGCGACTAATGTCGGTGAAGTCAGCGCTAAGCCTGTGAGGATAAAGGCTTTGGCGAGTAAAGTCAGTTTGAATGGGGTCATTGCAATTCCTTTCAATGGTCTGGGTCGAGCGTTCGACATCTCGACGCGAGATTGTTATTAGAAACTATAGGAGAGGGGATACGGTATAAATCTTTCAATCGATCTGTTAATTAATGCCTTATTGACTCAATGACGTAGGAAATAACACCCGTTATCTTGGGGTTGCCGAAGTATCAAGCAGTTGTCCAAGATACAGGCTCAATAATCCATGCAGGGATTGAATATCGGCTTGGGTGATTTGCTGAATTTTATCGAGGCGATATCTAAGTGTGTTGCGGTGTATAAACAGCGCATTCGCGCATTGCTGCGCATCACCAAAGTGGGTGATATAGGCGGCTAAGGTTTTGCGTAACTGGCCGTTTTTATCGACTTTGGCGAGTTGCTGATAGGGTGACGCTAGTGCCTGACCGCGCCAGTCATGTTTAAGTCCCGCTAGTAGTACTTGCAGGGAATAATCTTCGAACAGGTATTTATTACCCTCTGCATTGCGCTGTTTACCTAGGGCTAAGGTTTCCTGCGCGGTTTGATAGGAGCGCGCAATACCGCCTTTTTCGGGGAAAAAGTGGCCCAAGGCAATTTTAAAGTTTAAATCCATTTGGGCGGGTAAGCGTTGTAACAGCTTGTCGATGCGTTGATTTTCAAGCTCAGGATCCCATTGTTTACCATCTAAAAAAGCGGGCTTTAGGATCACCAATTGCGACATTGAGGTCATGGCAATCAAGTTGCCTCGGTCAGGGTATTGCAATAGATGCAGCACTTGCTTGAGGGTTTCACTGACTCTGGGGCTGCGTTCATCGGCTGACTGAGTAGAAGCTTCTGCTAAGTACAAGGCCGATGAGTTGGCGTCGGTCTTTAAATGTTGTTTTTGGGTGTGTTTCTCGCTGATCTCAATAATGGCCGCGACCCGTGGCAGGCTGATATCAATTTCTAACTGTTTTGCCCAGCGGTGCAACTGCTCATCATCGTCGGTTTCAGCTTTGATCAACTGCAAAATAAACTCTTCGCGCTGGCGATTCTCCCACTGCAATTTATCCTGCAGGTTAGCTTGTTCAACAATCATTTCGGCGGTCATTTTGAGTAATTCACCGTAATGGGTAAGCTCACTTGGATCGCCAGTAATGCCGACAACACCTATGATTTGTCCTTGATAATGCAAGGGTAAATTGATGCCAGGTTTTACGCCATGTAGCCCAGAGGCCACTTCTTGGCTTATCTCCACATTGCGATTTTGGGCAATGGCCAGCAGCGCGCCTTCGTGGGTTGAACCAATACGTTTAGGATCGCCTGAGCCTAAAATTACTCCTTGGCCGTTCATCACATTGATATTGTGGCCAATGATTTTCATTGTGCGACTCACAATCTGTTTAGCGATGGCAGAATCAAGCAGATACATATAAGTGCCTAGAGTGGTTGAAGGTTTAACAGGGATGCAATACGCATTCTTAATCTGGGTAGCATATCGCGTTCAAACTCAGGATGCTGCTTAAGCCAGAGATTATTGCGTGGGCTCGGGTGCGGTAAGACAAAATATTTAGGCCAATATTGCTGCCACTGCGCGCACGCTTGGGTCACTGTGATAGGTTTCAGTTTGGGGATGGTTTTTGCTTTGGTGCTGGACGATACATTTATGTGGGTTGTTTGAGGCTCAGTGAGCGGCGAAGTGAGGTTTATGGCCACGGACGATTCACGCGGTAGATGATAATCGATGGCATATTGGCCGAGGATCACGATTAGCTCAATGTGTGGCATTAACGCAAGTAAGGCTTGATGCCAAGTGGCGGCGCATTCGGGGCGCGGTGGTTTATCACCCTGCTTTTTACCGTTTTTTTCGATACTGCCCGGAAAACAAAATCCCATAGGGACAATGGCAAAAAGGGCAGGGTCGTAAAATTGCTCACGGGTGACATTCAACCAAGTGCGCAGCCGTTCACCGCTGGCATCGTCAAATGGGATCCCTTTATGGTGGGTTTTCACGCCCGGAGCTTGGCCGGCAATCAAAATCCGCGCTTGGCTACTGGCCTGCAATATCGGTTTGGGCGCTAAGGGCAAATCAGCCTGACATAAAGTACAGGCGTTAATTTTTGTCAGCAGCGCTGTCATTGATGCAGAACTGGGCGGCGATACCGTTTCGCTTAGCGGCGATGACGCCGGCGCGTTAGTGCAATGTGTTTTAGTCAAAATTTGTCTTAGTCAGTAGTCAGTGCCCGTGGTTAATGATAAATGTCATCGCTCATTCATCGTTGCTTATTCATGGTCGCTCATTCATTTTCAATCAGGATTGGAACATCATCGCCGTTTGATATAGCCAGTAGCCAAAAAGACCGTAGCCAAACAGCAAGCTTATATAACTTAATAGTTTAGGCACTCTACTTGGGCTTGAAGCCAAACAGATATGGGCCAGCACAATGGTAAAAAAGGCTAATGGGGCAATCAAATAGCTCAAGGCGAGGATGAATAATGCCCCTAGGCTGATGATCCAATCGGCATTACGATTGGTGGGCTTATCGATTTGGCACAGTTGTAGCGGCAATAAAATCAGTCCAATCCCCACACAAATAATGCCTAAGTTCAGGGCGAAATCACTCCAACCTCTGTGATCATATATGGCTAACGCGACGGCAATCAGCGGTACAATTAATGCGCTTAATACATGGCGTTTGGCAAAGGCGGCGCTGCGATACCGACCCGCAAAAAAGAACAAACCCTGTAAAAATAAATTGATCAAGGTAAAGCCGCCGAGGCCGAGAATGATAAACAGGCTGGCGGTGCCGCCCGAGGGGTCGAACGCCAAGGCGGGCAAGGGCAATAGACTCAGTCCCAGTAGGGCAGGAAGCGATGACAACCACTTAGATTGGCAAAGGGGAGAATAAATACGCATGGGCTCAGAGGATTAACCAAAAGATTGAATTAAGATCCGCTAAAGTGAGCTAAAACTCAAGGAATAAGGTTTTTATGGGCGGACTTTTGCGCCAGAGTCTGATCTTATTCAAGATTTTTACTTTTATCTGGGCTGATGTAATGATTTTACATCTGACTTTGGATGTGACTGCCGCGGTTAAACAAAAGCCCGCATTTTGCGGGCTTTTGGATTGTTTCTTTGCCAGGATTAGATCTTGTAGCTCATGCTTAACATGATCATCTGCGCTGTGTAGTCATGGCTGTTATCACCAAAACCTACGACGTTCCAGATCCCATTGACGGCGATATCATTGGCAGCGTCATTGTCCTTATAGTTCTCAATTTTATAATCGAAGCGCAGCGCCATTTTCTCAGTGGCTTGATATTGAGCATATAAGTTAATGTTGTGCACTTTGGCAAAATAATCGCCGTAGTCGCCTGTGATACCTTGTCTAACTTGGGTGTTACTGTTGGAGTCTGAATAGGTGTAATCCAGTCCCATGCGTAACTTGTTCTCAAGTAAGTTGTTGTAGCTAATGCCAGCGCCAACAACATCGACTTTATCTTCAATGAAGCCTGTCCAGGTTGGGGTGCTGTAGTTGCTGCTTCCCGCCTGTTCAGATTCAATGATTTGATAGTTATAGAAGGCGTTCGCCAGTAAATCATCGGTGATCATGTAGCTGATGTTGGCATCATAACTGGTGTCTTTTGACTCAGTTAAACCGATGACAGTATCTGTGTAGTCATCTAATGCGTAACGGGCACCGAAATCTATGGTTAGGCTTTCGATAGGCGAGTGAGTGACTCGTGCTTCCACTTGGGTTCTTTCACGGTTCGCCAGATTGTACTTACGCAACAGGCTGTTGGTTTCAGAAGATGTCCATTCAGAGGCTTGATATTCAGAGCCGTCACGTTGACCGTAACTGCCCTTAACCCACATATCCCAAGTCTCGAAACTGTTGACTCTGAAACGCGCCCAAACCGTGTTCTCATCCGTGGTTTCACGGTCTTGATAATTACGTTCGTCACGTCTGAAGTCATAGCCGCCATCGAGTTTCATGCCGCGGGTAATACGATAATCCGCCGCCACTTTGAAGCGTTGGCTAGTGTTATCGTAAGGGGTGTTATAGGCCACCTTACCATTGACATTGTTGATGCTGACTTGGGTCCACTCTTCAATCTGCGTATTGTTATCGCGGTCGTTATAGTCGTAGCTACCACTTAAGCGCAGTGAGTTGGTGACTTTGCTGACCACTTTTAAGTTCAAACCGATAAGGTCGACCTTGGCATCAAGGGCTTCAGTTGGCACTTGATAACCATAACCTGAAGTCACTAACGCTTGGTCTTGACTCATTTGTCCGGTAAGCAAGCGAGCCGATAGCACATTGGTACTGTCGTTGTATTGGCCCATTAACGATACTGTGTGTGACTGATTGTCAGGATCAAGGGCGATACTGCCCGTGGTTTGCGCGCCAAAGGTTGGATTAAACGCACTGTCAAAATTTAACTGATTGTACTCATTCTTAAAAATCGAGCCATTGTAGTTAAGTGCAGTGAACCAGTTGTCGCCTTTAAGCTTGATACCCGCTTCAATGGAGTCCGTGGTGTAATCGACAGGCTCGGCTAACATCATAGATTGGTTGAAGAATCCACCAGATGCTTTTTTCAAGCCGGTTTTTTCTTCACGCATGTAGCTCACATGTGTGCTCCACAGCGATTCACCTTGATAATCAAAACCTAGCCCAGTGCGCTCACGTTTGAGCGACAGTTCTAAGGAGTTCAGGCTGTCCATCAGTAATGGCATTTGGCTGCTTGAACCCGCCGTCACCCAGTTGTCTGGCAGCGTTAAATTATCGCTGCCCACACCCGAGTAGGGCGTTAAGGCACTGTTGCTGTTGTAAGTGGCAATCTGGCGATAGTTCACATTGACATTGTACTGACCTTGTTTGCCGGCATTCACCTCTAATCGGCCGCCATCCATGCCCAGTTGATAGGCTTCAACGCTGGCACGATAGCCTTTTTCACCGCGAAAGGTGACATCAGCATCCAATTTCCCTGCGACTTCGTTTGAAGTCCCAAAGGCATTCGCCGAGCGAATGTCCTCTTCACTGTTATAACCTACGCCGACACCCACAGTGCCCGATGTGCCCGTTTCAACGACGCAGCCTTTACAGCTCCATGCGGACATTTTGACTTTTTCGGTATTGGCATTGGCTAAGCCATACCCATCGGCCGCTATCGCAAAACCTGTGTTTGCCAGTAACGCAAGAGTGATCAAATTGAGTTTAAATTTCATTTTCTCGTCTCCTTAGCGCTGTAATAGCTTGCCAGATGGATGGTTTGAACCATGAACCTGACTGTGGCAATTTAAACAGCTTCTTCCACCCGTGAAGGCATTGTCACCGACGTTTGAACCTAAACCAGTGTTACCTAAGTAAGCATTGCTGGCATGGCCATCGCTGGCGTGACATTGCTGACACAGCTGCGGTGCGCGGGTTTTCAACATGGCATCATTTACGCTGCCGTGAGGATTGTGGCAAGTGACACAGTTCTCAGTGACGGGTGCATGTTCCCACAGTTTGGGGCCGCGTTTTTCGGCGTGGCAGGAGTAACAGGTTTCGTTAATGCTCGGCTTGTTCAGATCGGAATCTGTCATGCTCCCATGGGGATTATGACAATCGCTACAGGTCATTTGAGCCCATTTTAATGGGTGGCTTGAGCGTTTGTTCATGTCTGCTTTTTGCTTAGTGTGGCAGCTAGTACAGACTTCCATTTCAGTGTTTTTTGATAACACAGGATCTTTTGCCACATGCACTTGGTGGCAAGAGGCACAAGCGACATCGGCATTGTCATGGTGACTGCCGTTCCAAGACACACGTTTATCATCTTGGTGACAACTCATACAGACGCTGTTTTGTTTTTCAGCACTTAAGGTCGATTGCTTACCGAAAGTGATCATCGGCTCATTGCCGCCTTTATTGTGTTGACCTAAAGGACCATGACAGGCTTCACATTGCAGGCCAGCCATTGGGCTTTTTGATGAATCAATGGCGCCGTGGACTCCTTTGAACAGGTCCATCACTTTTTCAGATTTTTTATGGCACATCAAACAAGAATCGGCACCTTTAGGGGAGTAGTTGCCTTCGGCAAACTTCTTATCTAAGGTGGCTTCGACTTGCTCTGGCGTCATTTTCGCATCCCACTTCGACGCATAAGCGTTTGGTGCAATGCATAAAGACATGACTGCTGACATTGCCATGGTGATGACAAGTGCCGGCAGTAGGTTTTTCATTTTTAGGCTGTTCTTCATAATAGGCTTCCCAATTTGTCCCAACAAAATTCAAGAAAGGGGGAGCGAACTCCCCCTGCTTGGGCAAATTACATTTTCACCTGAGTGTGATCTGTTGGTGTGGGTTTGTGACAGTAGAAACAGGTTTCTGACTGCGCCGCTTGGTTAGCTTGAACATAATCACCGTTCACAATCGCGCCCATGTTTTCTAAGCCGTGGCCAATGGATTCTGGCGCGTGGCATGAAGTACAAGTGGCTGTGATTGGCGTGGTGTATTTACCTGCTGATGTTGCCAGCGCGCCTTTCACTTTGAATGCATCTAGGTTGAAATCGTTGTGACATTGGGTACATTCTTTGATGACACCTTGCTCGCCGTGGATCACGTGCAGTTTCATCTCGAATGCGCCTTTGTTAGCACCAGAAGCATAAGTACCATCAGGTGTATGACACGCGACACAACCATCAACACCGACGATCGCTTTACCGTTCGCATCTTTTGCGTGTGATACTTGCTCTGTCATCACAAAACCTGAATGGTGGCCTTTGTGGATTTCAAAGGTATCGCTGTGACAGCCTTGACAGGTGCTGAAGTTAACTGAGTTAACATGGCGCATGCTTGGGGCGTTGCCTGATTTAGTACCAAAGGCGAGCTCTGCTTTCATACTGGTGGTTGCGCTATCAACGGTACATGCCGTTAAGCTAGTACCTGTGCTACACATTTCCAGACCGATAAAAGTAAAGGCCGTATCTGTATCGCCAGTACCGAAAGGCAGGGCAGGTGTAGTGAAAACCAGTTTGCCGTCAACTAAGGTCACGCCATCTTGCAGTGCGCCATCTTTGACTAAGTCTTTAGCAATTTTCGCAGCACCACTACCAGGGCTCTTGTTGTAACCCATAATTGGGAAGTTAGGGCCAACGTTAGTGACAGTTTCTAAACGTTTAATCTTGTCTTGGACCGTTGCCGCATCAATCGCGTTACCGTCTTTGTCTAAGATAGAGACGGTTAATACCGCAGTATCATCAGTTTGACCCACGAGTGTTGCTTGCATACCTAACTGAGCGATAACGGCTTTCTTGTCAGCAGTCTTGCCTGTGTGTAGCTCGGCAGTCCAGTCGCTGTTATGACAGGCGATACAGTTAGAGTTATCTAGCTGTTGTGAATGGCCTTTACCTGCGGCGAAGTCCACTGTGCTATGACAGCTTCCACAGGTAGCGGCAGTTGGAATACGTGACCAATTACCCCAATCTGGCGCGGCATCGTTTGCAGCATGACAGCTTTGGCAGCTTTCCAATGAACCTAAAGTCAGGTCTTTGTGTTTAGCGTGAACGAGAACATTGAACTCTTTACCTACGCCAACTTTGCCAGCTGTGTGGCAAGTTGCACAGTAGTTAACATCTGAGTACGCGCCGCCGTGTTTCACATTGGCTAAATCTTGGTGACAGGTATTACAGCTTTCAGTGGCAACAATTTTGCGGCTGTATGTCGGTGCAGCACCGGTATCGGCAGTAAAGTCGACAAAGGCGTTACTGTTAGGGACTTGAGTACCATCGGGTAACGGCGTGTTATAAGCGCGGATTAACACCCGTTGAGCTAACTGATCGTTGTAGGTGATTTTAGCGTTAGCGGTCAGGTTCATGTTGAAGGTATAGCTGTAGTGACCGTTTTTCTGGTCAACAAAGGTCCCTGGGCATGTTGCTGCGACATCGCAGGTTTCATCACCAAAGTATTGCCATTGTGAGGCATTACCAGCACCAGTCGCACCTTGTGGGATCAACTGTGCTGCGGCGAAGCGCATTTTTTGGAGACCAACGACGGGTAAATCATTTTCGTTAGTGACGGTAAACTCAACACTCGGTACACCGTTAGTGATGACAGATTTATCAAACGTGAAATTAAGGGTTTGAATCGCTGGAGCAGGTTCACCACCAGGTTCACCGGGATTACCATCATTACCATCGCTGCCACCACAGCCAGCTAAGGCCATAGTGACTGCACTTGCTGCTAACAGCAGTGCGATTTTAGTTGTTTGTGCGTTCATCATTTTTTTCCCTGCATAGGTTTGGCATTGCTTAAACGCTGTGTTCTAGAGCCAACAGATTCTATGTCTGTGTTTTTGGTCACTAGAAGCGACTTAAGTGGATGCTGGAAATAGAATTCCCCAAGGAAAGGCTAACCTAACATGACCTTAAAATCTCCAAGGCCTTTGCTAATGTGTGACTTGGATCTTTCTATTTCTAAAGAGGTATTTAAAGCGAGAGGTAAAAACGATTTCAGATCAAAAAAACAGCGGATTTTTAAATGGCAAGAATATAAAGAGAGAGGTAAAAACCTCTCTCTTTAGTAACGATAAAACATTGCTCTGAATGAGAGCGTTATATCTGCTTAATTACCGTGAACTTTACTTAATTGAGCTGGGGTATGACAAGTTGCACAGCTTTCTGATGCACGAGTTTGCACATCGGCTGCACTACTGCCATTTAAAATACCACCGTTAGTCTCAATGTGAGATTTTGTCGCATCACTCAGATATTTTTGGTGACAGCTTAAACACGCACCCGCATCTGAAGATACCCAAATATCGGCACCGTTATTATTGATATCACCGTAGCGCCATGTGCGATTAGGCTGACGTCCTAAGGTAATACCTGTAATGACGTTTGCTTTATCAACTGTATGGCATGTCGCACAATCGGTTTTTAGCACAGTGCCTGATTGTACACCCGCATATTTCAGGTAATGGCCTTCACGTTCGTGAGCTTTCCACGCGAAGCTAGTTGGGATCTTACCGCCAGGATAGTTGGCATCACTTTTCAAGGTTTTATCCGAAGTATGGCAAGTTTGGCAATTTACACCGTTGTCATAGTGGTGGATTTCTTGATTGTGACAACCTTGACACTTAGTTGCATCAATAATGTCGCGACGTGTCGCTGCCTTGGCAGTGTTGTCCACTCCCGTATCTTTCCAAACGAAATGATATGGGGCTTGTTTAACCGCGACTTTACTTACACTGTCAGCAGAGCAATCTGTCATAGCTACGTCAGCAACGCCATAACCGCCATTGTTGAAGCACACTTCTAATGTTGACCACAGCTCGAATGTTTTACCATTTGCATCAGCGGGTAAACTGAACTTAGTGCCTGTTAATGAGTAGGTTTTATTCGCTTCATTATAGGTACCTTCACTTAAAGCGATACGACGATTGCTATAAGAGGCATCAGCATAGCTTGGGTAATCTTTATCAGAATCCCATGCTACGACAACGCGTGAGCTTTGATTTACGAAGGCTTTATCAATGGCATTGCCATCTTTGTCAACAACTTGGACATCAAAAGTGATTTTGCCCGTGTCATTCACGCCGACATTAGTGAACTTAATGCCCATGGCTTTAGTTTCTGTGTAAGCTTTAAGCACATCACCATGACGTTTAGCTGCACTACCTGTGCCATTGTATGGTTCAGTTGCATTATGGCAAGCGACACAATCACTGCTGCTGTGGTGAGCTGATGGTTTTTCTGTGTGGCAACCAATACAGGCTTGATTGCTTAAGTCGGCTTTAAATAGATCGGCATTAGCAGGTGCACCCGCTCCTTCAACGTGACAGGCTGCGCAATCCGCTGCAGGTTTTAATGGGAAACCGACCTTGCCGTAGTCAATCACTTTGCCACCATAACCGACAATCTTATAAGGGGCTGGTACTTCAGCGCCTGTCTCATCAAAGGTATGACGTTCGCCACCTTTGTGGATAGCATGGATCATGTATGTAAACTCAATGCTATTACCTGACTCAGGATCGCCAGAGGTTGCCGTATGACAAGAAGCACAGTTCTCAATATCGACTC
Organism: Shewanella baltica; assembly: GCF_900456975.1. NCBI lineage: Bacteria > Pseudomonadati > Pseudomonadota > Gammaproteobacteria > Alteromonadales > Shewanellaceae > Shewanella > Shewanella baltica. The sequence continues at coordinate 2,904,275 of NZ_UGYM01000002.1, read as the reverse complement.
TACGGCCACCGTGTAGCTCCAAACTTTCGGGTTGGTGACAGGTATAACAGGCTGTTATTGAAACAACGTTGCGTGTTTGAATACCTTCAGTTTTGCCTGTAGAAGGTTGCCAATCAAAATGTGCGTTGGCAGCAAGTTGTGGTAATTCAAGTTCTAATGTTGCCCGTTGAGTCGCTTCAGCACTGTAAGTAATCGCTAAGGGTTCAGTGACATTGGCGATATTGGCTTGATAGGTATAGCTGTAGTTACCATCACCATGATCCACTAAACAGGTATCACACTTGGCAGCGGCTTCAACGTTGGCTTGATATTGAGCTGATGGATTGAGGTTATCCACGCCAGAAGGCACTGTGCCAGGCTCTTTTTTGGCATTGATATAAGCTTGCCATTGGTAACCGCGGTCAGCGGGTTTGGCTGGATCCTCAGTTGCTACTGTAACGTGGCTAAGCTGTGCAATACCAAAACGTATGTCGTGATCTTTATTTAAGCCTAGTACTGCTACGCCATTCGCATTTTCTAATGTGAAATCGACTGTAACCTTACCTGCATCGATAGTGGCATTAGTGAAACTTGCTTTCAGTGTAGGAGTTGTATCGATATTGACACCAACAACACCCGGTTTACCGTCTTCACCATCTTTACCGTCACTACCACCGCAACCGGCGAGTAGTAGAGAGAGTAAACCGGCACCCAACATCGCTTTTGTTGCGGCATTGAAATTGAACCGTTTCATCATGATATTTCCCTGCAATAGTTGTAATCATCATCAAACGCTTGGTAGATAAGAATAAATCTCATTACCCGCATAAGATGTGTGGAATTAGTTTTCCATCTGTAAGGCTAACTAAGTCACTGGTATTAATCAGTCACTTTAGGTGGGTAATGTGACTGAGATCTGACTATTTCTTTAGGAGTAGATGACTGCATAGTATGAGTTCCTTTTATATCTGCAGTTGCTGGCCTTTTTAGGCCAGCATCATAGGCTTAGTTTATGGGGTGCACTTTTAACACATCCGCGACTCCGCCTTGTCCATGACAGAAAGCACAGGTTTCAGTTCCTGCGGTTGCATCGGCTTTTGTGCCTGCAAAAACAGCACCTTGCTGAGCCATGTGGTTATGAGTGCTGGTATCTGAATGGCAGTTGCTACACACAGCGGCAATCGGGCTGGTAAAAGTGCCGTTATCGAGTGCAAGGGGTTGTACCGCTGAATTTAAGGGAAGGGCGACGGTAGATATCCCCGCGGTATCGTTAACATGACATTGGGCACAGTTACCGATTTTCCCTGGGTAGTTTAGGTTTTCAAAACCTGCGAATTGGCTAGTGTGAATACCGTGGATCAGCTGCTTAAAGTCAAATGACGTGGTGGAAGGATTTGCCGCCGTCGCATCAGCTAGCATATTGGCGTTATGACATAGCTGACATTGACCACCGAGATCGTTACGTGAGCCGTGAATATTAAGCTTTTGATCGCCATGGCAATTGCCGCAGCTTGCATTACTGACAACAGTGCGGCGACCCGTACTGCTTAATGCTGCCATATCAAAATAACTGTGGCTGGCTTTAATCACTAACACTTCCGCCAGTTCAGTCGTGCAATCAACGAGTACCTTGTCTTTGGCGCAGACTCGGCCTTGAATCGCGAGTCCGCCGTGATCCGCTTCAGTGCCCGCAGGCACAGTAAGACCCGAAATTGTATAGGTATAAATGCCATTTGAGCCTGACACGGAGGTGGATTCCGGCAGCTTGATTGAGCGGGCAGAGCGGGTGGCATAATCAAAACTGGTTCCCCAGTTGGCATATACCCTTAAATCATTGATGAATTTTAGCTTATCGGCACTGTCGCTGTAGACGCTGCCAGTAGCTGGGTTCATCAATTTAACCGCGACGGTGACTGTACCATTGGCATCCATACTGGCGCTGGTGATGCTTGGGCTAAATTGCATCAGTGCCGCAGTTTTGTCTTCATCACTGTGAACGCTTACGGTCCAGTCTGCATTATGGCACGCCACGCAGTTACTGTTATCGGCCTGCGCTGGGTGTCCTTCGCCTGCGGGAAAATTGATTTGTGTATGGCAGGCGCCGCAGGCTTGCATGGTTGGGACTCTGTGCCAGTTTTGCTGCTCAGCTAACTCTGCCTTATCGACATGACAGGTTTGGCAGTCACTAATGGGTTGCGGGAAACCGGTTAAATGTTTGCTGTGGATCATTTGAGGGAAAATATCCGCAGGATTACTGACTTTTTTGCTGTTATGACAGGTGACGCAGGTTTCGATTTGATTATATTTACTGCCATGGAAAGCAAGATTGCTGTGGCAACTATTACAAGTTTCTATTGTGACTAAGTTGCGGGTGTAAGCGACATTATCCCCAGAAGTTTGCCAGTCATAATGTTGATTGGTAATAGGTAAGGGGGTGTTATCAGCAAGTTTATCACCGCCGATTTTGACCACCATTCTTTGGGTCGCTTCAGGCATAAACGTCACCCCATTCATGCCATTAAACGGTGCGCTAAAGGTGTAGCTGTAGTGACCGTTTTTATGATCTGTGAGACTGCCTGGGCAAGTTGCCGCGCAGGTTTCAGCGGTAAAATGTTGCCATTCACTGCTATTTCCCGCGCCTGTATAACCTTGGGGAAGAAGCTGCGCTGCAATAAACGTTGCCGATGGGACACCAATTACGGCTTCATCATCTTGATTGCTCACTTGAAAATCCACTTGAGCAATGCCATCTGTCACCGCAACTTTATCGACCATGACGTTAAGGCTAGTGATGGTTAATGCGGGCGGTTTTGCGGGTTCACCGGGATTACCATCTTGGCCCTTATCACCGCCACAAGCGCTTAATAGCGAGACTAAGGCCAGCATCAGACTGAATTGAGTACTCATTTTTGCAAACTTGTTCATATTTCTATCCTTGGAATGCGCTGTCAGTGCCTAAGTTACATTTGGTAGCTTAAGGTCAAACCTAAGTAGTGAGCATTGTAGTCGTGGCCCATATCACCAAAACTGAGTACGTTGGGAATCGTGTCCCAACTTGTGCCTTGATTTTGCCAGTTAGCATCTTGATATTTCTCAAATAACCAATCGACGCGCAGCGACATACTGTCGGCAAACCTATACTTGGCGTAGGCATTAATATTGTGTTTGCGGGCGTAAAGGTCGCCATAGGGACTGGTGATGCCGTAGATGACTTTGGTATCACTCTGTCCATCGGAATAGCTGTAGTCCAAGCCAATGTCGAGGTGATTATCGAACAGGTTTTGATAACTGAAACCAGCCCCAATTAGAGTCGATTTTTCTTCGGCAGTGCTGTACCAATCGGGCGTTGAGAAGCGGTTACTGCCCGCTTGATCTGAGTCGCGCCAATCTTGGTTAACAAAGGCGGTGAAATGCAGATCGTTACTCAGCGCATATTGGGCCGATACGTCATAACCTAGGTAGGACACTTGAGTGAGTCCCACTTGGGTATGGTGATAATCGTCATCGACACTGTGCAAGCTGGCTCCTAGTGAGAGGCCGATATCAGTTTGATAATCAGTGTGTAAGGTGACTTTTTGTCTTTTTCTGTCGGCAAGGTAGGATTTACGTAGCCAAGGATTGCTTTGACTTTGAGTGGTCGTGACGGGATCGTATTCACTACCATCGCGCTCTAGTGCTTCTCCTTTCAACCATGCTGACCAAGCAGGGGAATAGCGATAGCTCAGTTTAGCAAACACGCCAGACTCGTCGACGGATTGGCGGTCGAGTTCAGTGTAATCGTTTTCGTTGCGGCTATAGCCCGCTTCGACGTAGGAGGCTGAGGTAAAACGATATTTGCCTTTAAGTTCGAGTTTTTTGGTTCGCTTATCATAAAGGCTATTTTGAGCAGTGCCTTGGTTAATACTGTCGGTGATGATTTGTGGGAAGTCTAATTTGGCCGTTTTGTTATCTCTGTCTTGATAGTTGTAGCTTGCCTGTACGCTTAAGTCTTGGGTGATCCGGCCCGAATATTTAAGGACCATCTCAATAATATCCACTTGGCCATCTAAGGTATCTGCAGGCAGGATAGGTGATGGGCCATTGATGGTGGCTGGAATAAAAGTGTCATCTTGGGTCATACGGCTAAAGCCTGCGTGCATTAGCACATTTTGACCATTCGCTCCCCCAGAGGCTTCTGCGGCAACGCGATAGGCTTTACTGTCGGGGTCGACTGCATTTTGGCCTAAGTATGCCGCGCCAAAGGTGGGCGTGTAGGCGGATTGCCATTGCATGGCTTGGTGATCATTTTTATATTGGCTGACTTGGCTATTGATGCCAGCTTGCCAGCCAGTGCCATTAAAATAGACTCTGGCATCGATTTCATCGGTACTGTCATCAATAGGTTGGGCGAGCATGACGCTATTGGTGAGTATATTGGCGCTGGTCTTTTTGGCGCCGCTGCGGTCTTCATGTTGATAGTTTAATGATGCTTTGTAGTGACTGGAATTGTCGCTTTCGGGTGATATTTTTCCGGCATAGTAACCACCGATCATAAAGCGATCACGTTGAATACTTAAATCTTGGCCAACAAGGCTGCTCTGTAGCATAGGCATAGATTGTGTTGTGCCACCTGTTATCCAGTTATCGGGCAACAACATCTTATCTTGCGATGAGGTATAAGGGCTTTTGAGTTGATTATGGTTATAGTTAGCTAAGCCTCTATAACCTAAGTTGATTTGATAGTTCCCCGGCCTTCCTGTTGTGAGCTTGGCTGAGCCCGCATCAAAACCTAACTTATCCGCGACCAACTGAGTTTGATAACCCGACTGTGTTTTGTACACCATATCCGCACCGACGGCGGTAACGATACCATCATTATCTGTTCCTGTGCGGTTACCGAAACGGCTGTCCTCGCCATCGTTATAAGCGAGAGTGGCACTGACATCACCACTATGCCCTGACTTAGATTGGCATTGTTTGCAGCTCCATGCTTCTGTTTTTATGCCACTTCGATTCGCCTGTTGTAGCTCATAACCTTCGGCATGTGCCTGAGATAAAACACCGCTTATCACCCATGCGAGTAAAGTGAGGGAGAAACAAGCACTAGGGTGAGACAATTTAGCTGTTCGCATGATCATTCCCTTGTTATCTCTGTAGCAATTTGCCAGAAGGATGGTTAGAACCATGCACTTGCCCGTGGCAATTCATACAGGAGTTACCTGAAGTGAAGGCATTGGTTTGATTGCCAAAGTAGGCATTGCTGCTATGACCATCCGAGGCGTGGCATTGTTGACAAAGCTGCGGCGGCTTACTGATCAGCATGGCTTCGTTCACGCTGCCATGGGGGTTGTGACAATTCGCGCAGTTGTCGGTGACGGGGGCATGTTCCCATAATTTAGGACCACGTTTTTCGGCGTGGCAGCTATAGCAATTTTCGTTGACGCTCATTTGCTTCAGGCTTGAATCGTTCAAACTGCCGTGGGGGTTATGGCAGTCACTGCAGACCATTTGTTGCCATTGTAATGGATGGGCCGAGCGTTTGTGCATATCGGCTTTTTGCTGGGTATGGCACTGGGTACAAATGGCGACTTCATTGGCTTTATCGCTGATAGGATCCTTGGCAACATGAATTTGATGGCAACTTGCGCAAGCCACATCGGCGTTATCGTGGTGATTGCCTTTCCACGCGATACGTTGGCTATCATTGTGGCAGCTCATACAAACACTGTTTTGCTTTTGCGCGGGAATGGGAGAATTTGCACCAAAGGTGATCATTGGCTCTTTGCCACCTTTGTTATGATTTCCTAACGGGCCGTGGCAGGCTTCACACTGCAAATCGGCCATGGGCGAAGCTTTCACATTGGGATTACCATGAACCCCATCAAAAATGGCCATGACTACGGCACTTTTTTTGTGGCACATCAGGCAAGTGTCAGCCCCTTTGGCAGAATACTTACCTTCGGCGAATTTTTTGTCTAATGTCGCGACAACGTCCTCTGGTTTTTTGTCATCCCAAGGCGTCGCCGAGACAGAAATACTCACGATTGATAGCAAAACACATAGCATAGCCTTAGCTATGCTTTTGAACTTTAGCCTTATTTCCATGTTCATCTTTTCCCGAGTGCATTTATATTTGTTATTTTTACGCTTTCGACATTGCTAATTTAGCTTATTAAAGCTGATTAATATTAGAACAAATATGTGACACTCGCTTAACATCTGAGGGTCTTTTCACTGTAAAGAGGGATGATTTTACTGGTGATATAGAGGAAGCGTGACCTTGATCACGTTTGCTTTGGTAAGGGTTTTGTTCACAGCTTTTTGACTTCTGTCGATCGCATCATTCTCTTGTGCGCTTAGGTATGGATTTTTATTTTCAGTTGGCCGTTTATTCATTGGTATTTTTGTCACATAATACCCAACACAATTGAAAACTATTATCGTTACCAGTCAAAAATCTTGATCTAGGTAAAGTTATTAGGGTCATAGCTCAGTTACAATGGGCGCAGTTTTTCGAGCTGAACCTGTTGCAAGGTGGAATACGTAATGAAGTTAAGCGAACTCAGTCCCGGCGATCGCGGTATTATTTCTGAAGTGGGGCGTTTAGTGTTACCACAAACCGTGAAGCGTAAGTTGTTGTCCATGGGGATCACGCCGAATACGCGTTTTTCATTGATCCGATACGCACCTATGGGTTCTGGTCTCGAACTGGATATTCGTGGTAGTAAACTTTGTATGCGCAGAGATTTGGCAGACATCATTGAGGTGGAAAAGGCGAATGACTAAGCAGTTTCATTGCGTCACAGTCGGTAACCCGAATGCGGGTAAATCGACGCTCTTTAACGCGCTAACCGGCGCGAATCAACAAGTCGGTAACTGGTCTGGTGTGACGGTCGAGAAAAAGACTGGTCATTTCACCTTAAACGGTGCCGATGTCTATCTGACCGATTTACCGGGTATTTACGATCTTCTGCCTGCGGGCAATAGTTGCGATTGTTCACTCGATGAGCAAATTGCGCAGCAATATCTCGCCGAGCAACGTGTCGACGGCATTATCAATTTAGTCGATGCCACTAACATCGAACGTCATTTATATCTCACCGCCCAATTGCGTGAACTCGCGATCCCTATGGTGGTGGTGCTGAATAAAATTGATTCTGCAGTTAAACGCGGTATCAAAGTCGATTTAAAGAAAATGAGCAAAGAGCTTGGCTGCCCTGTGATTGGTGTGTGCTCACGCGATCCTGCCGATGTAGAAAAAGTGCAAGCGCAGGTACTCGATTTACTGCAAGGCCGAGTCTCTGAAGCGCCATTGATGCTGCATTATGATGAACAAATTGAAGCGGGCGTGCAGTTACTTTGCAGCAAAGACGCGCAATTAAGCCGTGGCCGCGCCTTGGCTATGTTAGGCAATGGTTCAGGTTGTGGCAGCTGCCAGAATGCTGAGCTACAGGATGAAGTGAATACCTGTACTCAGATTATCTCTTCGCAAGGCCATGATATTGAAGTGATGGTGGCTACTACGCGCTTTAATTTCGTTGAGAAAGTGTTTCAAGGTTCAGTGAAAGAGTCGGGATTTCTCACCCTCAGTGACAAATTAGATAAACTCGTATTGCATCCCATGCTTGGCATTCCTGTGTTCTTGTTTGTGATGTATTTGATGTTTATGTTCAGCATCAACATTGGCAGTGCTTTTATCGATTTCTTCGATGTCTTTGCGGGCGCGCTGTTTGTCGATCACTTTGGCGCATTCTTGACGAACATGGGCTCTCCAGCTTGGTTAGTCACTATCCTAGCGGGTGGGGTTGGCCAAGGTATTCAAACCGTCACTACGTTTATTCCGGTGATCGCTGCTTTATTCCTTGGTTTGTCGGTGCTTGAAAGCTCTGGCTATATGGCGCGCGCCGCATTTGTGGTCGATGGTTTAATGCGCCGCATCGGTCTGCCTGGTAAAGCTTTCGTGCCTATGATTGTCGGCTTTGGTTGTTCTGTGCCGGCGATTATGGCGACGCGAACCTTAGGCAGTGAACGTGAGCGTATTGTCACGGGTATGATGGCGCCATTTATGTCCTGCGGTGCACGTCTGCCAGTATATGCGTTATTTGCCGCGGCTTTCTTCCCCGATTCTGGGCAGAATTTAGTCTTCTTGCTTTACGTTATTGGTATCTTTGCCGCTATCGGTACGGGTTTATTACTCAGAAGCACACTGTTACCCGGTACCAGTAGCGCTGTGGTGATGGAATTGCCAAGCTATGAAATGCCAAAACTCAAAGCCGTAATGGTCCGTACAGGTAAACGCACTAAGAGCTTTATTTTAGGTGCGGGTAAAACCATTGTGCTGGTGGTGACGCTATTAAACTTTATCAATGCTATTGGTGTTGATGGCACTTTCGGCCATGAAGACAGCCAAGCATCTTTGTTGAGTGTTGCGAGCCAAAAAATCACGCCAATCTTCTCACCTATGGGTATAGAACAGGATAACTGGCCAGCAACGGTCGGTATTATCACAGGTATTTTTGCCAAAGAAGCCGTGGTCGGTACCTTAAACAGCTTGTACAGCAGTGCAGCGCCCGCTGATGAAGAGCTGACACCCTTGAGTGAAAGCTTTAATGCGGCTCTAGCGACGATTCCAGCAAACTTGTTTGGGTTAGATCTTGAAGATCCGTTAAAACTGTCTGTTGGTGATTTGACCAATCAAGAAGCGATAGCGGAAGAGCAAGGCGTGGCAACATCGACCTTCGGTGCTCTGCAAGCTGGTTTCAGTGGTAAAATTGCGGCGTTCTCTTACTTGTTGTTTATCTTGCTGTATACCCCTTGTGTTGCGGCGATGGGCGCTTTAGTGCATGAGTTTGGCTCCCGTTGGGCGACATTTGCGGCAACGTGGACTTTCTCACTGGCCTATGGCTCGGCGACGGTAGTCTATCAAGCGGCAACCTTTACGCAACATCCTGTGCAATCGAGTCTGTGGATTGGTTTCTTCCTCTTTGCGTTAGTGGCCTTTTATCAGTGGCTGAAACGTAAGGGCAGAAGAACCCAGCAGATCATTCCGGGGATCCGCATCATTACCGAGTAAGATTTACTGAGTCAGCATGACTGAGTAATAAATGTCATCTTAGTTAGGTCAAAGATAAAAGCAGCTTTCATGGCTGCTTTTATTGTTTTACTATCGCGGTTATAACCCAGCTGGTCAAAAACCATAGTTTTTAGCACTAGGCATTGTAACTAGTAGTGATCTGTAGGATCATGCTGGTTTTCTTAAAATTGCCATTGTTCGCAAAGAGGAATTCCATGAGTCATGTGGACACTGAAGTACGTCCGAGTAACTTTATTCGTAATATCATAGATGAAGATTTACAAAGCGGTAAGCACACGAGTGTACAGACTCGTTTCCCGCCGGAACCGAATGGCTATCTTCATATTGGTCATGCTAAATCTATCTGCTTAAATTTTGGGATAGCGCGAGACTATAACGGTCTGTGTAATTTACGTTTTGACGATACTAATCCTGAAAAAGAAGACATTGATTATGTTAATTCTATTCAGGCGGATGTGCGTTGGCTTGGATTCCAGTGGGATGGCGATGTACGCTATTCATCAAACTATTTTGATCAGTTACATCAATATGCAGTTGAACTGATCAATAAAGGTTTGGCTTATGTGTGTTTCTTGAATGCTGATGAAACTCGCGAATACCGTGGCACGTTAAAAGAGCCAGGTAAAAACAGTCCTTTCCGCGACACATCAGTCGAAGAAAACCTCGCCTTATTCGCTAAGATGCGCGACGGTGGTTTTAAAGAAGGTGAGTGTGCGCTGCGTGCCAAAATTGATATGGCGTCGCCATTCATGTGTATGCGCGATCCTATCATCTACCGTATTCGTTTTGCCCATCACCACCAAACGGGTGACAAGTGGTGCATTTACCCAATGTACGACTTTACCCATTGTATTTCTGATGCGTTAGAACATATTACCCACTCTTTATGTACTTTAGAGTTCCAAGACAACCGTCGTTTATACGACTGGGTGTTGGATAATTTGAATGATTTTCAAGCGCCGAATCGTACTCGTCAATACGAGTTTTCACGCTTAAATCTTGAATATACCTTGATGTCTAAGCGTAAGCTAAACGACCTTGTGACTCGCAAATTAGTATCAGGTTGGGACGACCCACGTATGCCAACGATTGCTGGCCTGCGTCGCCGTGGTTACACGCCTGCGTCAATTCGCGAGTTCTGCCAACGTATCGGCGTGACTAAACAAGAGAATATGATTGAAGTCGGCATGTTAGATGCGTGTATTCGTGAAGAATTGAACGAACATGCACCGCGTGCGATGGCTGTATTACGTCCATTGAAAGTGATCATCGAAAACTATGCTGAAGGTGAACTTGAGTATATTCAAGCGGCCGCTCATCCAAATGATGAGAGCATGGGGACACGCGAATTAGCCTTTGGCCGTGAAATATTGATTGATGTGGCTGACTTTAGAGAAGAAGCTAACAAACAATACAAACGTTTGGTAGCAGGTAAGGAAGTGCGTTTACGTAATGCCTATGTGATTAAAGCTGAGCGTTGTGACAAAGACAGCGAAGGCAATATCACGACGGTTTACTGCACTTATGATCCTGAAACCTTAGGTAAAAATCCTGCTGATGGTCGTAAAGTTAAAGGTGTGATCCATTGGGTTGAGGCATCTACTGCTAAACCAGCTGAATTCCGTCTCTATCAGCGTTTATTTACCGATCCTAATCCTGCTGCGGCAGAGACTGTGGACGAAGTATTAAACCCAGAATCCTTAGTGGTAGTGCACGGTTTTGCTGAAGCAAGCCTAGTGAATGCGCCAGCAGAAAAAGCTTATCAGTTTGAGCGTGAAGGTTATTTCTGTGCAGACAGCAAAGATTCGTCAGCGGATAATTTAGTGTTTAACTTAACTGTAGCGCTGCGTGATTCTTTCGAATGATTTAATAGAATTAGCTTGATTGAATTGGTTTGATGAAATGAGTCAAATAGTTCAACTCAATCAAGCTAAGTTGAATTAAGCTAAGTTGTTCTGATCATTAATCAGACCCAAAAAAGAAGGCCTTTAGGCCTTCTTTTTTATTTTATGAATTAGCGATAGAGCTATTGGTTGGTGTGAGTGACAGTTAATTCGACTGGTTATTGATACATAGGACCAAAACCTAGGCTCCATAAAATAACGCTGGTTGCCATTAGCCCCACTAACAGCACTAAACCAGCGGTCACCATGGAACTGGCGTAGATAAAGCCTTTCTCTTCAGGGATATTCATAATGATCGGCACACCCGCGTACAGTAAGTACACTGAGTAAGCCAAACCAATCAATCCCACTATCATGATAAACCACAGCACTGGATACAACGCAGCTAAACCGACCATGAACAATGGCGTAGCTGTATAGGACGCGAGTTCTAACGATTGGGTGTAGGTTGGGTTTGCATCGAAGGTTTTTGCCATCCAATAGGCCAAATAGGCGAGGGCGAATACGCCCGCAATTAGGCCTAAATACATGCCAGCGGACATAAACATGGCGCTTTGTGGTGTGAGGTAAATAGGATCGCCGGCGCCTGGGTTCCAGCCAATATAAGCCGTAGCAATATAACTGCAAATCGCTGGGATTAAAGCGATCAGCACCACATGACTTAAGCTACTTTTTAGTGCCTCATGGTTTTTCTCAATTGTGTGCCACTCTTGTTTAGGATGAGTGTATAGCCCCATTAAGTGATTCAGTATCATTATAATTATCCTTGTTCAGCATTGATGAATGGCTCGCCAAACGTCAGACGAGCTGATAACAGCTCCACAATCGAGGTTAAAATGGTGTCCTGTTCCTTTAACTGCCGATTGGTGACACATACAGAAGTGAGAAGCTGTGTGATCAGGATCTCAGTTCTTTAGAGTGTAGATTATTTATTGAACAAAAAGTTCGGCACGTCAAGTTTACTGAAGCCTAATGCTATAGCTTATGAGTAAATATGCGTAAAATAGCGCGATATTCAGAATGATATTGAGTGAGTCCATGCAGCAACTTCTTGCCCCCATCCACGCGTTTCTTCGCTGTGAAACACCGCAAACTTGGATTGATGTCGCGATAAAATCAGATTCCTTGGATGAGTTGCTTATCGATCATTGTAACTGTGAGTTAAAAGCGGCCCAGACGGCGATATTTTTGCTACGAAAATATGCGTTAGATAAAGACAGTGGTCGAGCTCTGTTGGCGTGGGCTAAACCCTATGAAGAGTTTATCTATTCGCAAGATCATGATGTGGTGAGCTTTCTGGCGCGCGATGTGAAAAAGAATGAGCTGGTGGCCGAACTTATGCCTAAGCCAAACTTTAAGTTTGCCGCTAATTTGGTTTCACCTTTAATCCGCTTGATTAAAGAAGAGTTTCATCATTTTGAGCAAGTATTGGAATTGATGCACAAACGCAGCATTGAGTATCGTAATATTCGCGCAGGCCGTTATGCCAAAGGCATGATGAGCTATGTAACCACCCATGAGAAAGATATCCTGCGGGATAAGCTGATTGTGGGGGCGTATATTGAGGCGCGTTCGTGCGAGCGTTTTGCTAAGTTGGCGCCCTATTTAGACGGTGAGCTGAGTAAGTTTTATGTGTCACTGCTGCGCTCTGAAGCCCGCCACTATCAAGATTATCTTGCATTAGCACAGTTGGTTTCACCTGAGGATATTAGCGAGCGCGTAAAGTACTTTGGTGAGTTAGAGGCTGAGTTGATTCTGGCGCAGGATGATGAGTTTCGTTTCCACAGTGGGTCGCCGCTAGCAAATTGATTTGAAAGCACCTTCTCTTTAAAAATTGATGAATTAAGTCGATATAGCCAAAACGATTAACGGTTCGCTCGAACCGTTAATATAATGCGTCTTTAACCTCAAACAAGGTCAATAAAAGCAAGCTAATTTAAGTTGCCTGCTCGAAGGGTAAGGACTGCAAATTAATCCCTTCGGCGCTCACACTCAGTACACTGCCTTGCTCATACCAATCGCCCACCACAATACGTTGACAGCCATTAGCAAGTTGATGAATGGCGGGTCTATGGGTATGACCGTGGATCATATGTTTGGTGTGGGTCTTGGCAAATAACGCATCGACCGCATTGGGCTCCACATCCATGATGGTATAGCTTTTTTGCTGATTGCTGCTTTTGCTATTGCTGCGAATTTTATCGGCAATACCCTGACGGGTTTTCTTGGATAAACAACCATATAGCCAACGCGCCAGTGACAAACTGCGCAGTTTTCGAAAGCGTTGGTAGGCCTTATCCAAAGTACACAAGCTGTCGCCGTGTAAGATAACTGTGTTTACGCCGTATAAATTCAGGCACGTCACTTCGGGTAAGATTTGCATTCCTGCGGCACGCGCAAATTGCTTGCCTAACATAAAGTCACGGTTGCCGTGGATGAAATACACCGGCAGCTTTTGCGACACTTGCTTGAGTTTTTCGGCGAGTTCGAGGGCAAAAGGTAAGGCAATATCATCGCCAACCCAGACTTCAAACAAATCACCTAGGATATAGAGGGCGTCGGCATCATCGAGTTCAGTGTCGAGGAAGCGAGTGAACGCTTGGGTGATATCAAGACGATCTGCACTCAGGTGCAGATCGCCTATAAATAAAGTTCGCATTCGCAGGAATTATGCCGCAACGCTGACTTTTTCAATCACAATGGCTTCTAATGGCACATCTTGATGCATGCCACGGTTGCCAGTGCTAACGGCTTTGATTTTTTCGATAATGTCCATGCCTTCAACGATTTCGCCGAATACGCAGTAGCCCCAGCCCTGTGAGGTTTCTGATTTAAAATCGAGGAAAGTGTTGTCGTTCACGTTAATGAAGAACTGTGCAGTGGCCGAATGTGGATCAGAAGTACGTGCCATAGCGACAGTACCAGTACGGTTTGATAAACCGTTATTGGCTTCGTTTTTCACTGGCTCGTTACAACGCTTTTGGCTCATGTCTTCGTTGAAGCCACCACCTTGGATCATGAAACCGTCAATCACACGGTGGAAGATAGTGCCGTCGAAGAAACCTTCGTCAACATATTTCATAAAGTTTGCTACTGTTAATGGCGCTTTTTCAGCGTTCAGTTGCAGTTTAATGTCGCCCAAATTGGTGTGTATTGTGATCATGTTTTCATACTCTCTGTAAATAGTGGCGCGATTCTAACTTATCTCGGATTGCGCGCAAAGTGCAGTATTCAAAACCTGTCAGGCCGTGGTAGACTGACTCCTTGATTTTACACCTGAATGTATCATTGAAGAGAATATCGATGTTGAAGATTTACAACAGTATTACCCGCCAAAAACAGGAATTTAAGCCGATTACTCCCGGAAAAATCGGGATGTACGTGTGTGGTGTGACCATATACGATCTCTGTCATATTGGTCATGGCCGTACTTTTGTTTCCTTTGACATGATAGTGCGCTACCTGCGTTACGCGGGTTATGAAGTGAATTTTCAGCGCAATATTACCGATGTTGATGACAAAATCATCAAACGCGCTAACGAGAATAACGAAAGCTGTGAAGCCTTAACCGAGCGTTTGATCGGTGAAATGCATCAAGACTTCGATGCCTTAAATATGTTGCGCCCCGACTTTGAACCGCGCGCAACCCTGCATATTGCCGAAATCATCGACATGGTTGAGTTATTACTCGCCCGTGGCCATGCCTATGTTGCTAGCGATGGTGATGTGCTTTTCAGCGTGGCTTCCTATCCTGATTACGGCCGTTTATCGGGTCAGAATTTAGATCAACTGCAAGCCGGTGCTCGGGTTGAAGTGGACGAAACCAAACAAAATCCAATGGATTTTGTGTTGTGGAAAATGTCTAAACCTGGTGAACCGACGTGGGAATCACCTTGGGGACCGGGTCGTCCTGGCTGGCATATCGAATGTTCGGCCATGAACAGCAAACATTTGGGTCTGCATTTTGATATTCATGGCGGCGGCTCTGACTTACAGTTCCCGCACCATGAGAACGAAATCGCCCAGTCTTGCTGTGCCCATGACACGCCATACGTGAACTATTGGATGCACACTGGCATGGTGATGGTTGACCGTGAAAAAATGTCTAAGTCGTTAGGCAATTTCTTTACCATTCGCGATGTACTTGGTCACTATGATGCTGAAACTGTGCGTTATTTCCTGTTATCTGGCCATTATCGTAGCCAACTGAACTATTCAGAAGATAACTTGAAACAAGCTCGTTCAGCTTTAGAGCGTTTGTATACCGCCATTAAAGATGTCGACTTGACTGTCGCTGCAGCGCCAGCAGAAGAGTTTATCGCGAAATTTAAAGCGGCGATGGATGATGACTTTAATACACCCGAAGCCTACTCAGTCCTGTTTGACATGGTGCGTGAGATCAATCGCTTAAAACTGACCGATATGGCACAGGCATCGGCATTAGCGGTCACCTTGAAGCAATTAGCGGATGTTTTAGGCTTATTAAGCCAAGAGCCAGAGGCTTTCTTCCAAGGCGGCGGTAGTGACGATGAAGTGGCTGAAATCGAAGCTTTAATCGTTGAACGTAACCGTGCTCGTACTGAAAAGGACTGGGCTGCTGCGGATGTGGCGCGTAACCGTTTGAATGAGTTAGGCGTTGAGCTCGAAGATGGCCCAAGTGGCACCACTTGGCGCAAGAAATAAGCTTAGTTAGTTGTTTTCTCTCATCTAGATGAAATCTTCAGCCATAAAAAAACCTGCATCATGCAGGTTTTTTATGCTTGCAGAACTTAGAACTTAGAACTTAGAACTTAGAACTTAGAACTTAGAACTTAGTCGTGATATTGCTCGGCAGCGTATAAGGTGTTTTCCAATAGGCTCGCAATTGTCATCGGGCCAACACCGCCGGGGACTGGAGTGATAAAGCTGGCATTTTGCGCCGCAACGTCATATTGCACATCGCCGACTAAGGTGCCGTTATCTAAACGGTTAATGCCTACGTCAATGACGATAGCGCCGGGCTTGATCCACTCACCAGGAATGAAGCCGGGTTTACCGACTGCGACAACCACGAGATCTGCGATACGAATTTTTTGCTCAAGATTCTTAGTGAAACGGTGGCAAGTGGTCGTAGTGCAACCCGCCAACAGTAATTCTAACGTCATAGGACGACCGACAATATTAGACGCACCAACCACGACAGCATCTAAACCATAAGTATCAACGCCGGTGGATTTGATGAGTGTCATTATGCCCATCGGCGTGCAAGAGCGCAGCACCGGAATACGCTGGGCTAAACGGCCAACGTTGTACGGGTGAAATCCATCGACATCTTTATCTGGGCGAATACGTTCGATGACTTTTGAATCTTCGATATGGGCGGGTAGTGGCAGTTGCACTAAAATGCCATCGATGGTCGGATCATCATTCAGACTATCAATAAGGCTCAGCAACTCATCTTCACTGCAACTTGTTTCTAAATCGTATGAACGAGAAATAAATCCAACTTCTTCACAGGCCTTACGTTTGCTTCCAACATAAACCTGTGATGCCGGATCGGCTCCCACTAATACTACGGCTAAACCCGGAATGCGTTGTCCAGCCTCTTTGCGGGCGGTGACTTTTTCGCTGAGCTTAGTGCGGATGGATTGAGCAATCGCCTTGCCGTCGATTATTTGGGCTGTCATGGGTGTAGGATATCCTTTATATGGGCGATGGTTAAAACAGTAGTTAACACAGAGATTGGCAATCGCGGCTATTTTAACAGGGCACAGCTACTGTGTCATGGTTAAAGCCGTCGCCAAATGGATAAAAAAAACCGGATTAGCCTGATAATTCAGCACCTAGTGTCAATCAATAAAAAAATCGTTGACGGTTGTAAAGTGAGGGGATAAGATGCGCTCCGTTCTCAGGCAGATGTGTTTATCTAGCGCTGGAAATGTTATGTAAGACCTTCGGTGATTAGCGCGTCCGGTAGTGCATCCAGTTTTTGGGTGAGAGCGGACCAGAGGAAACCCTTTGAGTTGATACCAAAAAAATGTAAGAATTTCGGTGATTAGCGCAGCCCGGTAGCGCATCTGGTTTGGGACCAGAGGGTCAGAGGTTCGAATCCTCTATCACCGACCACTTTATTATTGTTTGCTTCAATGAATTTAAAGATAATTTGAACTCAAATAAGCGAATGGTAGGGTTAGCTAAGTGCTTTCCAAAATCGGTTAGGATACAGAAAGTTCTGTAAACCATGCGCCCGTAGCTCAGTTGGATAGAGCACCCGCCTTCTAAGCGGGTGGTCGCAGGTTCGAATCCTGCCGGGCGTACCAGTTTCAGTGGTGATTGTAGCTCAGTTGGTAGAGTCCCGGATTGTGATTCCGGTTGTCGTGGGTTCGAGCCCCATCAGTCACCCCATTTTTTAGTACTTTGAGTACAAATTAAAAAAAGCGACCTTGTGTCGCTTTTTTTATACCCCAGATTCGGCTGTTGAGGCTCGACTCTGCAGAAAACGGTGGCTATAATGTCGCGTCTTGATAGATATCAACTATGAGCGACCTGTGCCTAAAGCCAGTAGTGGTGGGCATTGTAGTCAAATTTAATGATCAAGAAACGAATACCTGAATAGTTGATGAATCGGCTATTACAAAGGACGTTAGACAAATTTCGAGGTAAAACAATGCAAGTTTCTGTTGAAGCAACCCAAGGCCTAGAGCGTCGCCTGACCATTTCTGTTCCTGCTGAACAAATTGAAAAGCTGGTTAAAGACAGTTTACAACGTGAAGCTAAGCGTGCTCGTATCCCAGGTTTCCGTCCTGGTAAAGTGCCTATTACTGTGATTAACAAACGTTACGGCGCAGCGATTCGTCAAGACATCATGGGTGAAGTGATGCAACGTAACTTCATCGAAGCAATTATTGCTGAGAAGTTAAATCCAGCCGGTGCACCGACTTTTGTTCCAGGTTCAACTGATGGCGAAAAGTTCGAATTTATCGCTACCTTTGAAATCTATCCAGAAGTTGAGCTGAAAGGCTTAGATGCAATCGAAGTAGAACAACCAAAAGCTGAAGTGACTGACGCTGACGTTGACACTATGATTGAAACCCTACGTAAACAACACGCAACTTTCGCTGCTGTTGAACGTGAAGCTGCCGATGGCGACAAAGTGAAAATGAACTTTGTTGGCTCAGTTGACGGTGAAGAATTTGAAGGCGGCAAAGCTGACGATTTCGAACTGCAATTAGGCAGCGGCCGTATGATCCCTGGTTTTGAAGCGGGTATTTTAGGTCACAAAGCGGGTGAAGAATTTGTTATCGACGTGAACTTCCCAGAAGAATATCACGCTGAAAACCTGAAAGGTAAAGCCGCTAAGTTCGCGATCACGCTGACTGAAGTTCAAGCAGCTAACCTGCCAGAAGTAAACGATGAGTTTGCTGCTCTGTTCGGTATCAGCGAAGGTGGCTTAGAAGCCCTTAAAGCTGAAATCCGTAAAAACATGAACCGTGAACTTGAGCAAGCGTTAAAAGCTAACGTGAAAGAGCAAGTGATCAACGGTCTGTTAGCGAACAATGACATCACTCTGCCAAAAGCACTGATCGATGGCGAAGTTAACGTACTGCGTCAACAAGCAATGCAACGTTTTGGCAATCAAACGGCAAATATGCCTGAACTGCCAGCTGAATTGTTCACTGAACAAGCTGCACGTCGCGTTAAAATCGGTCTGTTATTAGGCGAAGTCATCAAGACTAACGAACTGAAAGCAGAAGACGAACGCGTACAAGGTTTGATCGCTTCTATGGCTTCTGCCTACGAAGATCCAAGTGAAGTTGTTGCTTATTACAACAGCAACAAAGAGCTGATGCAAAACATGCGCAACGTTGCTTTAGAAGAGCAAGCGGTTGAAGCACTGTTGAAATCTGCCAAAGTGACCGAAAAAGAAGTCGCTTTTGAAGAATTTATGAACAAGGCTACTGGTCGCGCATAAGCTAAGCTTGACTTGATTAGCTGTTCGCCATTTATAATGGCTCGTATGAGGCTCCTCATGCGAGCCATTTTTATTTAGGGAAGTGAATAATGCATAATGCGTCAGACATACAAAGTGCTTTAGTGCCTATGGTGATAGAACAGACTGCTAAGGGTGAACGCTCATACGATATTTATTCTCGTTTGTTGAAAGAGCGGATTATTTTTTTGGTAGGTCAAGTTGAAGAACACATGGCAAACCTTATCGTGGCGCAACTATTATTCTTAGAATCAGAAAGCCCAGATAAAGATATCTTTTTATACATTAACTCTCCAGGTGGCTCAGTCACCGCAGGCATGGCGATTTATGATACCATGCAGTTTATCAAACCGAATGTTAGCACTGTCTGTATCGGCCAAGCGGCCAGCATGGGCGCTTTCTTATTAGCTGGTGGTGAGAAGGGCAAACGTCACTGTTTACCAAACTCTCGCGTGATGATTCATCAACCACTGGGTGGTTTCCAAGGTCAAGCTTCTGACATCGCTATCCATGCCAAAGAAATCTTAGGCATTAAGAATAAGCTTAACCAAATGTTAGCCGAGCACACTGGCCAACCGCTCGAAGTGGTTGAACGCGATACCGATCGTGACAACTTCATGAGCGCGACTCAAGCCGTCGAATATGGCTTAGTTGACTCTGTGATGACGAAACGCGGCTGATTTTTGCTTTTGACTGAGCTATGCTCTGTAAAGGTTAAGCAAATTTAAGACAGGCAGTAGAGCAGACTGCAAATGAGGTAATTAATGGGCGACAACAAAAATAATGGTGACAGCGGTAAATTGCTGTACTGCTCTTTTTGCGGAAAGAGCCAGCATGAAGTCAGAAAACTCATTGCTGGCCCATCAGTGTATGTATGCGACGAATGTGTTGAGTTATGTAACGACATCATTCGCGAAGAGATTAAAGAAATCTCTCCAAAGCGCGATAGCGATAAGTTACCGACACCGCATGAGTTGCGTGCACATTTAGACGATTATGTGATTGGCCAAGACAGAGCGAAAAAAGTGCTGTCTGTGGCAGTGTATAACCACTATAAGCGTTTGAAAAATGCGTCGCCTAAAGATGGTATCGAGCTGGGTAAGAGTAACATTTTACTTATCGGTCCAACGGGTAGCGGTAAGACACTATTGGCTGAAACCCTTGCGCGCTCACTCAATGTACCTTTCACTATGGCCGATGCCACGACACTGACTGAAGCAGGTTATGTGGGTGAAGATGTTGAAAACATCATTCAAAAGTTGCTGCAAAAGTGCGACTACGATGTAGAGAAAGCGCAGCGTGGTATCGTTTATATCGATGAAATTGATAAAATTAGCCGTAAGTCAGACAATCCATCGATCACCCGTGACGTATCGGGTGAGGGCGTGCAGCAAGCGCTGCTTAAGCTGATTGAAGGAACTGTTGCCGCGGTTCCACCACAAGGTGGCCGTAAGCATCCACAGCAAGAATTCTTACAAGTCGATACTTCTAAGATCCTGTTTATCTGTGGTGGTGCGTTTGCAGGGCTTGAGAAAGTGATTGAGCAACGTGCACACGTTGGTTCGGGTATCGGTTTCGGTGCTCAGGTAAAAGGCGAAAAAGAGAAGGCGACGATTTCTGAAACCTTAACTCAAGTTGAACCTGGCGATTTGGTCAAATATGGCTTAATTCCTGAGTTTATCGGCCGTCTGCCAGTGGTTGCGACTTTGACTGAGCTGGATGAAGAAGCCCTAGTGCAAATTTTATCTCAACCTAAAAATGCCCTGACTAAGCAGTACAGTGCCTTATTTGAGATGGAAGGTGTCGAGCTTGAGTTCCGCGAAGATGCACTTAAAGCGATAGCACACAAGGCGATGTCACGTAAGACAGGTGCCCGTGGTTTACGCTCAATCGTTGAAAGTATTCTACTGGATACTATGTACGATATTCCTTCAGTCGATGGTGTTGTGAAGGCCGTTGTCGATGAATCAGTGGTGAAAGGTGAATCTGCACCTATCCTGATTTATGAGCACAATGAAGCCCAAGCAGCCTCTGGCGAGCAATAATTGTACTGATTGCTAATAAACTGAAAAACAAGGAGTCCAATGGACTCCTTTTTTCGTATTAGCCATTGAAACTCAATAAAGCGTCCCAATATACTCCAGTATTAATCCATTTCACCAAAACGGAATCGAACTATGACCCAAGAGCGTGAAGCGCATATCGAACTCCCCGTGCTGCCACTGCGAGATGTGGTGGTCTATCCCCATATGGTAATTCCGTTATTTGTCGGACGAGAAAAATCTATTCGATGTCTCGAAACCGCAATGGCGCAGGATAAGCAAATTATTTTAGTGGCGCAGCGTGATGCCGAACTCGATGAACCATCAAAAGATGACATCTTCGAAGTGGGTACGGTTGCCTCTATTTTACAGTTACTTAAGCTGCCAGACGGCACAGTCAAAGTGTTGGTAGAAGGCGGTCGTCGCGCCCGTATTACCCGTTACACCCAAGAAACAGAATTCTTTGTGGCTAAGGCTGAGTATCTGGAATCAGAACCGCTGGAAGACAAAGAAGAAGAAGTGTTAGTGCGCAGTGCGATTGGTCAGTTTGAAGGTTATATCAAGCTGAACAAAAAGATACCGCCAGAAGTATTGACCTCTTTATCGGGTATCGATGAAGCGGCGCGTCTGGCTGATACTATGGCCGCACACATGCCACTTAAGCTTGAAGATAAGCAATCTGTGCTTGAGATGATCAACGTTGGCGAGCGTCTGGAATATTTAATGGCGATGATGGAATCGGAGATCGACCTATTGCAGGTTGAGAAACGTATCCGTACCCGCGTTAAAAAACAGATGGAAAAAAGTCAGCGTGAGTACTATCTGAACGAACAGATGAAAGCCATCCAGAAAGAACTGGGTGACTTAGACGAAGGCCATGACGAGTTTGAAGCCTTAAATCGTAAGATTGAAGAGGCTAACATGCCCGCCGAGGCGAAAGAAAAAGCCCTGGCTGAGCTTAACAAGCTACGTATGATGTCGCCAATGTCGGCAGAAGCCACAGTTGTTCGCAGCTATGTGGATTGGATGACGTCAGTGCCTTGGAGCCAACGCTCTAAAATCAAACGTGATTTAGCGAAAGCCCAAGAAGTGCTCGATACCGATCATTTTGGTCTGGAAAAAGTTAAAGAACGTATCTTGGAATATTTGGCAGTCCAAAGCCGAGTGCGTCAGCTTAAAGGGCCAATCCTGTGTCTCGTTGGACCTCCAGGTGTGGGTAAAACTTCCTTGGGTCAATCGATCGCTAAGGCGACCGGTCGTAAGTATGTGCGTGTTGCTTTAGGCGGCGTGCGTGATGAAGCGGAAATCCGTGGTCATCGCCGTACTTATATTGGTTCTATGCCAGGTAAAGTCATTCAAAAAATGGCTAAAGTGGGCGTGAAAAACCCATTATTCTTGCTCGATGAAATCGACAAGATGAGTTCAGACATGCGCGGCGATCCGGCTTCTGCTTTATTAGAAGTGTTAGATCCTGAGCAAAATGCGACCTTTAACGATCATTACCTCGAAGTCGATTACGACTTATCCGATGTGATGTTTGTGGCAACGTCTAACTCTATGGACATTCCTGGGCCACTACTTGACCGTATGGAAGTGATCCGTTTGTCGGGTTACACCGAAGACGAGAAGCTGAATATTGCTAAGCAACATTTGCTGAATAAGCAAATTGAGCGCAACGGCTTAAAAGCGGCTGAAATTAAAGTCGAGGATAGCGCTATCGTTGGCATTATCCGCTATTACACCCGTGAAGCGGGCGTGCGTTCACTTGAGCGTGAATTGTCTAAGATTTGCCGTAAAGTCGTGAAAATGATTTTGCTCGATAAATCAGTAAAATCTGTCACTGTGAATCAAGAGAATCTTAAGTCATTCCTTGGCGTGCAGCGCTTCGATTACGGCAAAGCCGAGTCGAAGAACCAAATCGGTCAAGTGACAGGCTTAGCGTGGACACAAGTAGGCGGTGATCTGCTAACGATTGAAGCAACATCGGTACCTGGTAAAGGTAAATTAACTTATACCGGTTCCCTTGGCGACGTGATGCAAGAGTCGATTCAAGCGGCGATGACAGTTGTTCGCGCCCGTGCGGAACAATTAGGTATCAATGCGGATTTCTACGAGAAGCGTGATATCCATGTGCATGTGCCAGAAGGTGCAACGCCAAAAGATGGTCCATCAGCCGGTGCGGCTATGTGTACCGCTTTAGTATCCAGCTTAACGGGTAACCCAGTGCGTAGCGACGTGGCCATGACAGGTGAAATAACCTTACGTGGTGAAGTGTTACCTATCGGTGGTTTGAAAGAAAAACTGCTGGCAGCACACCGCGGCGGCATAAAATTAGTGCTTATACCAAAAGAAAACGAGCGTGATCTGGAAGAAATTCCTGCCAATGTGATTGCCGATTTAGAAATTCGTCCCGTGCGTTGGGTCGATGAAGTGTTAAAACTGGCCCTAGAAAGACCGGTTGAAGGCTTCGAAGTGGTTAAAAACTTGGCATAACGCAAGAAATTGCGCTATCACGTTAAAAAAAATGAAAAAAGGGGCTTAACAAAGCGTAGACCTGTGGTAGCCTAGGTCTGTGGAGAGCCAGCTGCTCCAAGCCCTTGGCGCAACTGGCTTTGAGCTGTATCCAGTTTTATTTCTTTGGTTTTCGAACTCAGCTTGAACTTTGAATTCAAGCTTGTTATAAAAGCCTCCGCAGACCGCTCTAGAGACGGATTTGGTTGCGGCGCAAAAAAATTACATTCAAGGGGATGACATGAACAAATCTGAACTAATCGAGAAAATCGCATCTGGTGCTGACATTTCTAAAGCCGCTGCTGGCCGTGCACTGGATTCTTTTATCGCTGCTGTGACCGAAGGTCTGAAAGAAGGTGATAAAATTTCTCTTGTTGGTTTTGGTACTTTTGAAGTGCGTGAACGCGCTGAGCGTACTGGTCGCAACCCACAAACGGGTGAAGAAATCAAAATCGCAGCAGCTAAAATTCCAGCTTTTAAAGCTGGTAAAGCACTGAAAGACGCTGTTAATTAATCATTAATATCGTAGCCTTTGTAAGGCATTCGTAATGACAAGCACTGTTTATCAGTGCTTTTTACGAATTGAAAGTAATGGAATATGAAGCTTAATTTCTACCATTACTCGGGGTTTTAGAATTTACCAGTGGTAGCGTCTGAATATTCCCCATAAATTACAGAAAGGCGCATCTCAAACTGATGCGCCTTTTTATTTTGTTAATCGCAACAAGCGAGAAATCTGATGTTAGAAAAGATCCGCGATGGTTCGCAAGGCGTGATTGCTAAAGGCATTCTCGTACTTGTGATTTTATCTTTTGCATTTGCAGGAGTCAGCAGTTACTTAGGTTCTACAACTGATGTGCCTGCAGCAGAAGTGAACGGTGACATAATCACTAAAGCCGAGCTTGAGCAGGCTTACCAAAGCGAGCGCTCTCGTATGGAGCAACAGCTAGGTGAGATGTTTGCTGCGTTATCTGCTGACGAAAAATATCTACAAAGCATTAAGCAGAGCGTATTAGAGCGCTTAGTGGCTGACAAACTGATAGATCAAGCGGCTAAGGCTATGGGGTTGCGTGTATCTGACGAACAGATCATTGCAGCCGTGAAAACTGAACCCGCATTCCAAACCGATGGCAAGTTTGATAACGATCGTTATCAGGCGATTCTACGTCAGTTAGGTTATCAACCACAGGCGTTCAGAGACATGATGCGCGTCGATATGACCCGTCGTCAGTTAACGGCTGCGCTAGTTGGTACTGAATTTGTGTTAGCTGGCGAAGCTAAGCAGTTAGCTGAGTTACAAGGCCAAACTCGCGATGTGCGCTATTTAGTCGTTGATTCTGCGCCATTCTTAGCGACAGCGGTTGTGACTGACGAGCAAGTGAAAAACTATTATGACGCAAACCAAGGGCAGTTTATGAGCCCTGAAATGGTGAGCTTAGAATATGTTGAGCTGAATGCGGCTGATTTTGCTAAAAATAACCCAGTTTCTGACGAAGAAGCGCAAGCTTATTACGAAGAACATAAAGCGCAATACGTGTCTAATGAGAAGCGTCTTGCCGCACATATTCTGGTTATGCCAGGTAGCGATGAAGCGGCTGCAAAAGCCAAGGCTGAAGATTTAGCGAAGCAATTAGACAGCGGTGCCGATTTTGCTGATCTGGCTAAAGCTAACTCTGACGATACCTTGAGTGCAGAGCAGGGCGGTAAACTGGATTGGTTTGAACCAGGTGTGATGGACCCCGCTTTCGATGCTGCATTATTTGCATTGAACAAAGGCCAACATTCAGCGGTAGTTAAAACTGACTTTGGTTTCCACATTATCAAGCTATTAGATGTGCAACCTGGTGTGACTGTACCCTTTGCCGATGTAAAAGCTAAGATAGTGGCGCAATTGCAAGATAAGAAAGCGGTTGATCAATTCTATAGCTTACAAAGCAAATTGGCTGATACTAGCTATGAAGTGCCAGATACATTATCTGAAACCGCTAAAGCTGTGGGCGTCGATATTAAGACGACTCCACTGTTCTCTCGCGATAACGTTCCTGCTGCGCTGAACAAGCCAGACTTAGTTAAAGCTGCGTTCTCTGAAACTGTTATGCTGAAAGGGTTAAACAGTGAAGTGATTGAGCTTGAACCTAACCACGTGGTGGTGGTTCGTGTGAAGGAACATCACGATGCGGGCACTTTGGCCTTAGCGGAAGTGAAAGCCAATATCACAGAGCGTTTGAAGCAAGATCAAGCAAACGAAGCTGCCCGTGCGAAAGCACAAGAGCTGATGGCACAAGTTAAAGCAGGTGCAACGGATCTTGGTTTAGTGGCTAAAGCGAAACTAGGCCGCGGCGCGCAAGATGTTGATGCTGCGATTGTAGGCAAAGCGTTCCAAATGCCAACACCAAGCACTTCTCCAGTTGTCGATACCGTGGGTTTAGCAAATGGTTATGCCGTGGTTGCGCTAGATAAAGTCAACGCTGCTGAAGGTGTGAGTGATGAGCTGGTTAATGCGCTTAAACAACGCCTGAACGCTCAATACAGCGAAGCAGACTACCGTGGCTTGATAGATTCACTTAAAGCCAATGCCAAGGTGCTTTACCCTGTAGAAGAATAATTTAAGTTAGGATAGCGCGTTGAACTGGCTATCTTACTTGTAAACTTCGATTAAAAAGGCCAAGTGATTCCACTTGGCCTTTTTGTTTTTTCAATGCGATGAAGTATGTCGATGATTGTGCAGTGAATAAGTTACTGCAACACAGTAAGACTCAATACGCCATCACATCAAGCGCGACGTTACATGCGGCTAGTCATCAACGCCTATCATCACGCTGCTGGCTTTGATGAGTGCATAAGCCGAATCCCCCACTTTAAGCCCTAGGCGCTCACAGGACGCTTTAGTTACTACTGAGGTCAATACGACTCCGGGTGCAAGTTCGATAGTCACTTCATTGTTTACCGCGCCCATTTCTATGGATTTGATCGTGCCGCTGAGCGTATTTCTTGCGCTAATTTTCATCGTCTTTCCTTATTGAGGGAGTGATTAGTGGAAACGAGTGTAGCGCATCTTAGTGTGGGCGTTGCAAATAAAAACGCCACTAAAAAGTGGCGTTTAACGGTGTGATAAGCAGTGATTAGCTATCGCAGTCGATTAGAGCTCGATAACGTCAAACTCAACGTATGGGTTAACGTCGGCATCGTAATCAATACCTTCGATACCAAAGCCGAATAATTTAATAAATTCAGCTTTGTATTCACGGTAATCCGTTAATTCTGACAAGTTTTCTGTGGTCACTTGTGGCCACAAATTACGGCAGTGTTGCTGAATATCTTCACGCAGTTCCCAATCGTCTAAACGGATGCGATTGTCGCTGTCGGTTTCTGGCTTAGCACCATCGGCGCGGAATAGACGCTCACTGAACATGCGATAGATTTGCTCCATACAACCTTCATGGAGACCTTCCTGACGCATTTTCTTGAATACCATAGCGATATACAAAGGCATGACTGGAATAGCCGAACTCGCTTGAGTTACAACGCTCTTCAGTACCGCAACGTTAGCGCTACCGCCAGTAGCTGACAATTGCTCATTTAAGGCTTTTGCTGCGCGGTCTAAATCCATCTTGGCCTTGCCAAGGGCGCCGTGCCAGTAGATTGGCCACGTCAGTTCAGTACCGATGTAGCTATAGGCTACGGTTTTGCAGTTATCCGCTAATACACCGGCTTCAGATAAGGCTTTGATCCACAGTTCCCAATCTTCGCCGCCCATCACTGTTACAGTGTCGGCAATTTCTTGCTCAGTTGCAGGCTCAACGGTGGCTTCAATGATGCAGTCTTTATTGGTATCAACCGCAGTCGCAGTGTAAGTTTCACCGATTGGTTTTAGCGCAGAACGAATAAGTTCACCAGAATCTGGCAGTTTGCGCACAGGTGATGCCAGTGAGTAAACGACCATGTCGATTTCACCGAGATCTTGCTTAATAAGTTCGATCACTTTTTGTTTTGCTTCATGGCTAAAGGCATCGCAGTTAATGCTCTTAGAATATAAGCCTTCAGCTTTAGCAAATTTGTCGAAAGCGGCAGAGTTGTACCAACCCGCAGTACCTGGTTTCGTTTCAGTACCTGGCTTTTCGAAGAACACGCCAATCGTTGCGGCATCGCTACCGAAAGCGGCGGCGATACGTGAAGACAGACCGTAACCGCTTGATGAGCCAACCACTAATACCTTTTTCGGGCCGTTAGCGATTTTACCTTTAGCTTTGGTTAGCGTGATTTGTTCTTGAACGTTTGCTTCACAACCGACTGGGTGTGTAGTGGTACAAATGAATCCACGAATTTTTGGTTTGATAATCATGTTTAAGCTTCTTCTATCAAAATGACCAATAGGATAAATATTTCGGCGGGTAAATGGCACCTATTTTTAGCCAATTCACCTGATTATTTAAGTGGTTGGAGCAGTTTAACGTTTGTGGACAAACAGACTTTGCTCTTGGATCAACCTCTGGGTATATTCATGTTGTGGCGAGTTAAATATCTGTTCTGTCGGCGCTTTCTCGACCATTACACCTTTGTGCAGCACCATAATTTTATCGCTAACATGGCGAATAATATTGAGGTTATGGGATACGAAGATATAAGACAAGCCGAGGTCTTTTTGCAGTTTCAGCAGCAAATTAAGAATTTGTGAGCGTACTGAAAGGTCAAGCGCGGTTAAGGCTTCGTCGGCAATGATAATTTTAGGATTGAGCATCAAGGCTCGCGCTACCGCAACGCGTTGTTTCTGCCCTTCGGAAATCATGTGCGGATAAAACTCCGCATGCTCAGGTAATAAGCCCACTTTGCGCAATGTGTCGACCACTTGGGTGTGCCGCGATTGCGCCGACATATTGGTATTAAAACGCAGCGGCTCATCGAGTAGCTGGCCAATTGTCAAACGCGGGTTTAGTGAGGTATTCGGATCTTGGAAAATCATTCGAATCAAGCGGCATCTTTGCTTGATATCGCGGCTGTCTAAGGCTTCACCTTCGAAAAAAATCTCGCCGCCGCTGCGGGGCTCTGCACCGACTAAAATGCGGGCGAGGGTACTTTTACCCGACCCTGCTTCACC
Source organism: Shewanella baltica (assembly GCF_900456975.1). Taxonomy (NCBI): domain Bacteria; kingdom Pseudomonadati; phylum Pseudomonadota; class Gammaproteobacteria; order Alteromonadales; family Shewanellaceae; genus Shewanella; species Shewanella baltica. Next base: position 2,875,702 of record NZ_UGYM01000002.1, on the reverse strand, counting down.
CACTATGGCTAAGGTTTCGCCGCGTTGGAGCTCGAAGGATACAGGCGCTAGTGCATCGTTATATTGGCGGGAAAAGCCCCTATAACCGGTATCGTATCTTTTATAAAGATCGTTAACTTTAAGCAGTGGGGTCGTCATTGTGGGTTTCGCCGTGATAAGGGAAATGACAGGCAAAATAGCGGTCTTTAATATGACTTAAATTTGGCTGATTAACGCATTTTTTTTGGGCTTCAGGGCAACGTGGCCCTAAACGGCAACCGATTGGCAAATGCTGTAAGGCGGGCGCAGACCCTGGAAGGGTAGGCATAATCGCCTTGTGGCCACCTGAGCCTGAATAGTCGGGCATGTTGTCAAGCAGCGCCTTAGTGTAAGGATGATAAGGCTGCTTAATCACTTCGTCCGTCGGCCCCGATTCCATAACTTGACCGCAATAGAGCACGGATAAGTGATCGCACCATTGGGCTAAGGTTTCAAGCTCGTGGCTGATCAATAGAATCGATACGTTTTGTAATTGATTTAATTGAGATAATAGTCTGAATATCTGCGCTTGAGTGCTGAGTTCCATTGAGCTTGTGGGTTCATCGGCAATCAAGAGACGAGGCTGGTTTGCAACCGCCATCGCAATCATCACCTTTTGGCATTCGCCTTCGGATAATTCCCAGGCGTAGCTAGACATGACCTGTCGTGGATTTTTAATCCCGACTTTATGCAGCCATTTTTGCGCTGTCAGCCGTGCATGTCGACGTTTTTGCCAAAAATAGGCATTGGGATTCTTAGGCATAGCTTGCATCAGCTGACTGCCGACGGTTTGTGCCGGATCTAAGCTGCCCGATGGATCTTGGAAGATCATCGCCATGTCTGAACCCATCAGATTGCGGCGCTCTTTTGAGCTCATGGCCATCAAGTTATTGCCATCCCACATCATGCGATCGGCTGTGATGGTCCAGTTGGGACCTGGGATCCCAAGAATCGCTCTGGCTAACAAACTTCGTCCAGAGCCAGACTCACCGACTAGGCCATGAATTTCGCCGGCATTGAGCGTTAAGCTGACTTTTTCGAGCGCCCGCACTCTACCGTGGGGCGTATCGAGTTCAATCGTGAGATTTCGTACGTCGAGTAAAGGCATAAGTTAGTTTCTGATGGGCGCAAGCGCCGACCGTAGGCCATCGCCAACCAAGTTAATGGAAAGCACACTGAAAAGAATCGCTAAGCCCGGGATAGTTACAGCCCAAGGCGCCGTTAATAAATTATCCATACCTTGGGCGACCATAGCGCCCCATTCTGGGCTCGGTGCCTGCGCGCCCAAGCTCAAAAAACCGAGGGCGGCGATATCTAAAATGGCGGCAGAAATGGCAAGCGTGGTTTGAATGATCACCACTTCCCACACGTTTGGCATGATGACGTACCAAAAAATTTGCATTGAGTTCGCGCCATCTAAACGCGCCGCTGTGACGTATTCTTTTTGTAACTCTTCATGCACTGACTGGTGTATCGAGCGCACAAATTGCGGGGTTAAGGCAATTCCGACGGCCCAGAACACATTTTCAAGCCCTGGCCCCATTACGGCCACCACTAAAATGGCCATCAATAACGAAGGGATTGATAACAGCGCATCGAGTAAGTGCCCGAGGATACTGGATTTTAAGCCTCTCATCATGCCGGACAGTGACCCTATAATAAAGCCTGTGAATAGCGCTGTGACGACGATCAGCAGCGCCATACCAAAGGTCAAGTGCGCGCCGTGTAATAATCGGCTGAAGATATCGCGGCCTAAATCGTCTGTGCCTAAAAAGTGTGCCACTGTGCCTGAGGGATCCCAAGAGGGCGGCAATAGCAAGGCTCTTGGATCTTGTGCTTCTGGTGGGAAGGGCGCGATCATAGGGCCAAATAGCGTTAGCAAGAGTAGGAATGCAATCGTCCACAGACCTGCCAAGGCGAAAGGATTAGCCGAAAAGTTAAGCCAAACCCGCATAGTCGGGGAGGCAATCTGATCTTCTTGATAAATTTTAACTGGTGGCATAAAGGTCTTTTCTGCTCAGAGGATTAAAGACTGTGTGCAGCACTTCAATCAAGATACTTAGGAAGATAATCAATAGGGCTACAGCCAGAATACCACCTTGGATGACAGTGTAGTCCCGTTGGTAAATCCCTGAAACCAGCCAAGAACCCACGCCAGGCCAAGAGAAAATCATTTCGACCACTATGGCATAACTGGCAAATGAGCCAAGCATCAACCCTAAATGTTTCAGCACGGGGATCAAGGCGTTAGGCAGGGCGTGGCGCAGTATAATAGTCCCAGTATGCATGCCTCTGGCTTCAGCTGCGCGGATGAAAGTTTGATTCATCACATTCATCATCGCCGAACGAGTGCTGCGAACCACCACAGTAAAAGGTAACACGGCGAGTGTTGTGGCAGGCAAAATGATGTGCAGCAGCGCATCTTTAAATGCCGACATGCCGTATTCAGACTCTGACAACAGGGTATCTACTAACATAAAGCCAGTGACAGGTTTGATTTCATATAACAAATTGATTTGTCCAGAAATCGGTAACCAACCAAGATCGACGCCAAACCAGAGCGAAAGATAAAGACCTAACCAGAACACGGGCACAGAGTAGCCCGTTAGCGTGATCGCCATAATGGTATTTTGGGTGAGCTTATGTTGGCTCTGGGAAGCAAGCACACCTAAGGGCACACCAAAGCAAATCGCGATAATGGCCGCCATCACAGCAAGTTCGAATGAGGCGGGTAGGACGGCGCTGAGTTCTTCGGCCACTTCTTGATGTGAGGTGACTGAAATGCCTAAATTACCGCTAAGCCTTTGTTGTAGATAAGCGATAAATTGCCACGCTTGGTTTTTATCTAATTTGTAGTCCTGCTCGATTTGAACCAGTTGACTCGCCGTCGGTGTATGTATGCCAGTGAGTGCGTGGGTGCGATCTACCGGAAATAAGCCGGTGGCGTAAAATAAGACACCCACCATGACTAACGAGGTGGCAAGAAACAAATTGAGGCGGCGCAGTAGGTATTTAAACATTAATTCGCCTCCTCTTGTGCTTGGCTAGTGTGGGCGAAGGAAATGCCACCAAAAGGCGTGAGTTGCATGTCTTTGACATCATGGCGAGTTAACGCCACACGCTTGGCATGGGCCAGACTCAGCATAGGCACTTGTTCAGCTAAAAAGGCTTCTGCTTGTTGATAAATCACTTTACGTTCGCTCTGATCTGACACTTCCCTTGCGCTATCTAAGATGGCATCAAACTCAGGGTTACACCAGCGAGAACGATTGTTGTTCGACTGCATCGCAGCGCAACTCAGCAGAGGAGTAAAGAAGTTATCGGGATCGCTGTTATCGGCATTCCAGCCAATCAGTACTGAATCATAGTCGTCGCGGCTGAGCCGCTGACTAAACACGCTCCAGTCGTAACTGACGATATTCACTTTGACGCCTATGTTGGCCAGATCCGATTGAATTAATTCGGCCGTTTTTAACGCATTGGGGTTATAGGCGCGGGCAACTGGCATAGCCCAAATATCGATACTGAGATTTTTAATGCCTGCTTCTTTTAAGAGGTCGCGCGCTTTTTGCGGATTGTAATCCACAAGCCCTTTGTTATTGTCGTAGGCCCAAGACGCTGGCGGCAGAACGCCTGTGGCTTCAATGGCGGTATTTTGATAAACCGCCCGCAGGATATTTTGTTTATCGACCGCATAGGCCAGTGCGCGGCGCACTCGGACGTCATTCAGTGGCGGCTTTTGCGTATTAAAGGCCCAAAATGCTACGTTGAGTCCAGGTTGTGACTCAATATTTAATTCTTCATGTTGCTTGATTACAGGCAGCTCACCCGCTTTGGGCAGCGCAGATACACTGCAATCGCCCGCGATAAGTTTTGCGAGTCTGACGGTACTTTTTGGCGTGATATCAAATACCAGCATATCGATTTTTGCTGGTTCGCCCCAAAAGTCAGGATGACGACGATAGCGAATATATTCGTTTTTCGCGTACTGAACTAAAGTGAACGGCCCTGTGCCAATGGCAAAGTGGTCGACGTTTTCAGGATGACCCAATGCTAACTGCTGCTGCGCGTATTCATCGGATAAGATCACCGCAAAGTCGGTGGCCAGATTTGATAAAAAAGAAGCATCTTTACGGGTTAAATAAAAGACCACTTCATGATCGTTTATCTTTTCTATCCCTTTGACTTGCTCAGAAAAGCCAATACTTTGGAAGAAGGGATAACCCGTGCGGGAGACAAAATGATAAGGATGCTGGGTATCGATAATACGCTTAAAGGAGAACAACACATCGTCGGCATTGAAGGGCCGTGTTGGGGTAAACCGCTTCGAATGCTGGAACTGCACGTTTTCCCTGAGGGTGAAGCGATAGCTTAAGCCATCATCGGACATAGCCCAACTCGTCGCCAAGGCAGGGACAAGCTTGCCAGACTGGGTATCATAATCCACTAAGCGACTATAAATTTGGTGCGAGGTGGCATCGATTGTCGTGCCAGATGTCACCAACTGTGGATTAAAAGACTCAGGGTTCCCTTCGGAGCAATACACCAAACCGGAAGGGAGTCGTTGGGGGCCACACGCGACCAACAACCAACTCATGCAAGAAACTGCAGTTGTTAGGCACAGGCGTCTAATTAGCACACTCATTTATAAATCATTATTTTATCGACTATGAACGGCTATTTTAGCAGTGCATCTCCCCCATGGGCAATCTGCTTATGCTTTATCAAGTAAATTGTATTTTTTAAGGATGCCACGCAGTTGGTGGTAGCTTAATCCGAGCATGTCGGCGGTTTTCTTTTGGTTGTATTGGCTGCTTGAGAGCGCCTGTTGGATCAGATCCATTTCGTACTTCTCAGTTTGCTCTTTAAAATCCAGCGGAAAATTAAAGCTATTCACTGAAGACTCAGTATTGGCGGGTACTTCAGCCTCAAGTATCGGCGCAGATTGCGGCGTACTGGCAACGGTTGTAGGCGCGACTGAGGTGATTTGGCGTTCGCGGGTCTTGATCCGAGTTTTAGGTCGATAGGGTGAAGCAAAGGGATCTAGGGTGATATGGTCGATGGGCCGATTTTCACCACCATTACGGTAAACGCTGCGCTCGACCACGTTTTTAAGTTCACGGATATTACCCGGCCAGTCGTGGGTCATTAATTGCTCGACCGCATGGGCACTAAAACCGCTGAACAGTTGCAGCTTTAATTGGCGCGCCATGCCAACAGCGAAGTATTCCGCCAGTGTCATTATGTCTTCTGGGCGGCAACGCAGCGGTGGCAGAGTGATCACATCGAAGGCGAGTCTATCGAGCAAGTCGGCACGAAATTCGCCTGCGTCAGCAAGTGAGGGTAAATCTTCGTTGGCGGCGCAGATTAAACGAACATCAGCCTGCACGGTTTTACTGCCGCCGACTCGTTCAAATTCGCCGTATTCAATGACGCGCAGAAGCTTTTCTTGGATAAGTCCTGAGGTATTGGCTAATTCGTCGAGGAATAAAGTGCCGCCGTCGGCGCGCTCAAAGCGGCCTTCGTGTTTGCCTTTGGCGCCAGTAAAGGCACCTGACTCATGGCCAAATAATTCACTCTCGAGTAAATTTTCACTCAAAGATGAACAGTTTAGCTTAATAAAACTTTGATCCCAGCGCTTAGACAGATAATGTAAGCGTTCGGCAATAAGCTCTTTACCTGTGCCACGTTCACCAATAATCAGTACGGGTTTAGACAGCGGCGCTATTTGCGACACATGTTCTAACACTTCGAGTAGGGCGTTGGATTGACCGATAAGGTTGTCTTGCTGAAATTTATTATCCACGATATTTTTTAGTCTTTCGCGCTAAAATTTGGTGAAAATGATAATAAGTGGCTTGAAGCGTAAAAGAAAGTAAAAGTTAAAATATTGTTTAAGTTGCTGTATTTAAATAAGAAGTAAAAGTTGGCACGGTTAGTGTATTACCTTATACGAGACCAACATCAATTTGAGGATAGGATTATGGGAATTTTCTCTCGTTTCGCCGATATCATTAACTCTAATATCAGCGCATTGCTGGATAAAGCCGAAGACCCAGAAAAAATGGTTCGACTGATTATCCAAGAAATGGAAGACACACTCGTTGAAGTGCGTTCTACCTCAGCTAAAGTGTTAGCTGAAAAGAAAGAGCTGCAACGTCGTATCAACCGCGTGTTAGAGCAAGTGCAAGATTGGCAAGATAAGGCTGAACTGGCACTGTCCAAAGACCGTGAAGACTTAGCAAAAGCCGCTTTAGTTGAAAAACAAAAAGCGACCGGTTTAGCGGACACGCTGAATCAAGAGTTAGCCGTTATCGATGAACATATTGCACGCTTGAAAGATGAAGTGGGCATGTTGCAAGAAAAGCTGCTCGATGCAAAAGCGCGTCAAAAGACCATTATTTTGCGCACTCAAACCGCGTCATCACGCTTAGAAGTGAAAAAGCAGTTAGATTCAAGCAAGATCGACAACGCTATGCTCAAGTTTGAGCAATATGAGCGCCGTGTCGAAGGCTTAGAAGCCCAAGTTGAATCTTACGATCTTGGCAGCAAAAAGACCTTAGCCGATGAGTTTGCGGCGCTAGAAGCGGAAGATTCTGTGAATGCAGAACTGGCAGCGCTAAAAGCCAAGGTAAAAGGTAAAGCGCCAACTAAGTCAAAAGAATAACAATTCAGAGGTGAGTTATGGATATGGACGTGCTAATGGCGCCGATTATTATTTTCATGGTGATAGTCGCGCCAATATGGTTAGTTCTTCATTATCGCAGTAAGCGACAAGTGAGCCAGGGACTCACTGAGGAAGAGTTTTCACAACTCAATGACTTGATATCCAAGGCCGATAAAATGGCGGCGCGTATCGAGACCTTAGAGGCCATTCTGGATACAGAATCGCCCGAATGGAGGGGGAAACATGAGAGGATCTAATGGCCGTACTTTGTACCGCATTCCCCAGTCAGGCAAAATAGCGGGTGTATGTGCAGGGATTGCCGAGTACTTTGCGATTGAAACTTGGTTAGTGCGAGTACTGGCGGTGTCTATCTTCTTACTCGGCGGCTCAGGTGTAGTGTTTATCATCTATGTCGCTTTGTGGGTGATTTTAGACATCAAGCCGCAAAAGCATTACGATAGAGACGATATCGAGGTGAAGAAGAAGCCGTGGCAGTCGGGAGAACCCGCAAAGCAAGCGCTGAGCGACGTGAGTCGTCAATTTCGAAGCCTAGAAGTTAGGCTACAAAATTTAGAACGTCACGTCACCTCTGACAACTTTGATTTAAAAAGACAAATCAATAGTTTGTAACCCTTCTAAAGGGCGGCCATGTCCGCCCTTGTTGCTTAATCTCTGTTTCACTCCAGTGTATAGTCAACATCACTTGACATAAGTTAACATCATTCGACATAAGGGAAGTCTCTATGGGAATGCTTGATGCCTCGCTCCATAAATTAACCCAAAAGGGACAATCCCTGTTACATCGCACCGCGGACCGGCATTTACGTTTGGCCGTGACTGGGCTTTCTGGTGCGGGAAAAACCGCGTTTATCACAGGGTTAGTCAATCAGTTACTTAATTCTGGACCCGTCTCAACCTTATCCCACGCCCGCAACAACAGCGCTTTGCCATTGTGGCAGGTGAGCCGCGATCAGCGTTTGCTCGGGGTTAAGCGTGCCATGCAGCCGGATCTGGAAATCGCCAGTTTTGATTATCAAGGCGCCATGTTAGCGCTCACTTCCGAACCTGCGACTTGGCCAGCCTCCACTCGCACTATTTCTGAATTACGACTGGCGATTAAATACCGACCGCAAAAGGGCTTATTGGCCAAGTTCTCTGATACCGCCACCTTGTATTTAGACATAGTCGATTATCCTGGCGAATGGCTACTCGATTTACCTATGCTGCGCCAAGACTTCGTTACTTGGTGCCGTGCTCAACAAGTTCGCATCGAGAATCTTAAAAGCTCACCCTTGTATGCTGAGTTTGAACAATCTTTGAGGTCACTGGATTTAGCCGCCAGCGCCGATGAGCAGCAATTAAAGCGGATTGCCGATCAATATCAGTTATTACTCAATGATTTAGTGCACGTGCAAGGTTATTACCAAGCGCAGCCTGGACGCATGTTATTGCCGGGTGAATGGCAGGGCGCTCCCTTATTGGCTTTTTTCCCCCTGTTATTGGTTAATGATGAAAAGTTCGCAGCGCTTTCGCAAAGCGATAAACACAGTGGATTCCACGTCCTGGAAAAACGCTATCAAGAATACGTGGCTAAAGTGGTTAAGCCTTTCTATAAAAACCACTTTGCCGGTTTTGATCGGCAACTCGTGTTAGTTGACTGCTTTAGTGCGTTGAATCGTGGTAAAAAGCAATTTGAGGATATGGGCGCAGCGCTCAATGCCATTATGGAAAGCTTTCAGTTTGGCCAATCGAGTTATTTACGGCGTTTATTTTCTCCCCGTATCGACCGTTTATTGTTTGCCGCGAGCAAGGTTGACCATGTGACTCGTGATCAGCAGAGCCATGTTTTGTCCCTGCTGACAGATATGTTGAAACACAGCCAGCATTTTGCCAGTTTCGATGGTTGTAAAGTGGAGACGATGGCGATTAGCGCCATCAAGGCGACTCGCCATGGCATGGTAACGACCCAGGAGGGTGAGGTCGAAGTCGTGCAGGGGACGGGACTCAATGGTAAAGCCCTGACCTTGTTTCCAGGCGAAGTGCCCACTCGCTTACCTGAGCCTGATTTTTGGCGTGACCAAGGGTTTAACTTTGTCGGTTTTGCACCGCCGAGCAATGTCAATGTTGACCCATCTCAAGTGCACTTTGACCATATTCGTCTCGATCATATGCTGCAGTACTTACTGGGAGATAAGTTGGAATGACGCTAAAGCTATCTGATAACGCTAATGAGCAGGCTTCTAATTCTTCTGCGAACTCATTTGCACACTCAGTTGAAAATAAGCCGCTGAAAAAGCAGCAGCTGTTTGACTCACAAGTTGTTGAGCTCAAACCCAGCAAAGAGGAGCTCAAAGGGGCGAAAGCTTTTGATCCGCATACACCAGTGCAAGAAGTGGCTGCCGATATTGAGGAATTGATGGATGAAACGCTGTCATCCCATCCTAAAATGATCGATGCTAAATCGGTATCGCCTCAACTTGTAAAATCACGCCGTTGGTCTTGGCTCGCTCGTCTGGCGGTAACGAGTTTATTGCTGCTCGTAGTGGTTCAAACGGGATTAGGATTGAGGGATGCTTGGCTTGAGAGCCCTTGGTTGTTCAGTTTTTATGGTGTGGTGCTTGGGGTCGTCAGTGCGTGGGCATTGGCGGGGGCGTTTAGTGAGTACCGCAAACTGAAGCGACTCAAACAGGTTGCCGATACCCAAGAAACAGGCGCTAGGCTTGCGCAGAGCATGCAAATGGGTGAGGCAGATAGTTTTATCGATAACATAGTGTGCCACTATGGCGACAGCCAAGGTTTGCAGCAACTGCGTCGCTCATTAAAAGATGAACATAATGATGCCGAGAAAGTCTTGTTATTCGAGGACTTAGTGCTGACGGAGCGAGATGAACTGGCCAAAAAAGTAGTGCGACGCTATGCGGCTGAGTCGGCAGTGCTACTGGCGGCCAGTCCGTTAGCTGTGCTCGATATGGCAATCATCCTTTGGCGTAATCAACGTATGCTGCGTGATGTCGCCCGCTGTTATGGCATAGAGCTAGGTTATTGGAGCCGGATTAAACTTATCCGCAGTATCATCATCAATATTATTTATGCGGGCACCAGTGAGTTAGTTACCGATTTAGGAACACAGCTGTTATCGGTTGAAATGACAGGTAAATTGTCTGCTCGTTTGGCGCAAGGTTTAGGGGGCGGCATGCTAACTGCGCGCCTTGGATATCAAGCCATGGCGCTGTGTCGGCCGATTGTGTTTAGGGAAGAGCAAAGGCCTAAATTGTCTAAAGTGCATCAGGAATTGTTGATCGAACTGAAGCAGTTTTCAGGCAAGTTGTTTACCAAGGAAGGCCGCGACGCATTAAAAGGCCAGTTCGCCGATGTTGATGACAAAGTACCTCAGTCAGCTAAAGATAAATCTAAAGAGTAGATATTATTTAATATTAAACAATTAACCGATTTAAATCGGCCGAAAGTAGATGCGCTAATGGACTTGTTCCTTAGCGCATTTTTTTATGATTTTTTGCTGGTACCGAGTATGACCAAGTGCGGCTGAAAAGTGCTATGTAACAAGTTAATTACACTTGGCGCGCTGCTATTTTCGCCACACTACTGGCTTAAGTGCTTGGCCGCGTTATGGTAGGGCTTATTCGATAGGGCTAATGTTATCCATTGAATAGTCCATAACGCAGGCATTGAGCATCCCAAACGAACAATCAATCAAGAAGGGGTTCAGTTCAATGCCAATTACAAGGAGCTAGGTATGCAAGATGAGTCAGGCAAGATGTGGAAAGCGGCAACACAGGTTATTCATGGCGGTCATGAGCGTGAGGCCTTTGGCGCCTTAGTGACGCCGCTATATCAAAGTGCGACTTTTGTGTTTGAGTCCGCACAGCAAGGTGGTGAGCGATTTGCGGGTAATGAGCCGGGGTATATTTACACGCGCTTAGGTAATCCGACAACCGCCGAGCTTGAACGTAAAATGGCGATTTTAGAAGGTGCAGAGGCCGCCGCTGCAACCGCATCTGGTATGGGCGCAGTATCCGCCGCATTACTGGCTAACTTGCAGATGGGCGATCACTTAGTGGCATCCAATGCCGTATACGGTTGTACTTATGCGCTAATGACGACTCAGTTCGCTCGCTTTGGTATTGAAGTGTCCCTAGTGGACTTTTCATCGGTAGCAGAAATAGAAGCGGCGATTAAATCCAATACTAAGGTCATTTTCTGTGAAACCCCAGTGAATCCCCATTTACAGGTGTTTGATTTGGCAGCAATTGCGACTATTGCCAAACGTCATCAGTTGGTCAGTATTGTCGATAACACTTTTATGACGCCATTACTGCAGAGACCGCTGGATTTTGGTATCGATTTGGTGATCCACAGTGCGACTAAATATCTGAATGGTCATGGCGATGTGATTGCGGGGATAGTGTGTGGCAGCGAAGAACAGCTCCATAAAGTGAAGTATGAAATCTTAAAAGATATTGGCGCTGTGATATCGCCACATGATGCTTGGCTGATCTTGCGCGGCCTTAAAACCTTAGATGTACGTTTACAGCGCCATTGCGATAGTGCCCAGCGAGTGGCCGAGTTTTTGGCCGAACATCCCAGTATTAACCGCGTGTATTATCCCGGACTTGCCTCTCACCCAGGGCATAAATTTATTGGTCAGCAGATGAAACGTGCCGGCGGGGTGATCGCGTTTGAACTGGCGGCAAATTTAGAAGAGGCTATGGCCTTTGTGGGGCATTTAAGCTTGTTCTCTATTGCGGTGAGCCTAGGCGATGCAGAATCCCTCATTCAACATCCAGCGTCGATGACGCACTCTCCCTATACGCCAGAGGCGAGAGCGGCGGCTGGCATTGGTGATAATCTGCTGCGAATTTCCATTGGCTTAGAAGATTGTGACGACATTATCGCTGACTTGAGTCAAGCACTCGCGCGTTTGGCATAACGAGTGTCACTAATTTAAACCACTAACTATTTGAATGATAAAAGGGATGCGATTTAGCATCCCTTTTTCTATGGTTAGGTCTAGGTTCATTGGGTTAAGAGGTGAAGTTTAGCTAGGGTGAATATTTGCGGCGCCGATTTGGTATTTCATAACAGCATGGACTATTTTTGATTTGAGGCCACGGAAGTAGGAAGAGAGGCCGCAATTCATGGAATAGAGGAAGAGTTATGAACATCACCAAATGTATACCCGCTATTATGAGCGCCATGGCATTAACGGCTTTTTTAACAACGCCAGCAATCGCCGCAGACACCCCGACTAAAGCCGCCGCTAAAATGCAGACTCAGGCTAAAACCGAGGCGAGCGATATGGCATCTGATGCGAAGAAAGCTATGCCGGATGCTGCTCAAGTCAACATCAATACGGCTTCAGCCGAGCAGTTACAAGTGCTAAAAGGGATAGGTGCCGCTAAGGCGCAAGCGATTGTCGATTACCGAACCAAAAATGGTAAGTTCAATGCAATTGATGATTTAGCCAATGTCTCGGGTGTTGGGGCTAAGTTGATTGAGCAGAATCGTCATTTGATTAAGTTGTAATTATCCCAGTCGATGATTAAGTTGCATTATGTATTGAGTTTTACTCTTGTTGAATTTTTAATATGCCAAGTTTGACACCGTGAAACTCAGGGAAATGTCTATAAAAGTCTGCATTTGCAGGCTTTTATCATTTCAATCACTTCACTTGCTTATAGATTGTGCAGTTAGGCGGGATATTAAGAGATCTTGTCGATTAGCGCTTGATCCCATAGGAGGCATGGGGGATAATCCTCGGCGTTCAAGCAAGCGCTTTGGTTTATATCTTTCAAAGCAATGCTCGAAGTTATGGTGACCCTAGGGTCCCCCCGCAATGATAACTTGTGAACTCGGCCAGGCCCGGAAGGGAGCAACCGCAGCAAGCGACTCGTGTGCCGGGGTGTCGGCTCTAGGGGAACCTCCAATTCTGCAATACCTCTGTTTTATTCTCGTTTCACTTCTCTCTATCTACTCAATTTATTTTATTCAATATACTAGCTAACTGACTATTTATGTTTTCTGCCGTTAATCATTTATAGCGTGAATACTTTATACGCAATGGGATAATCCATTGTTTGCCTCTTTCATGCCACTGCAACGGCTAAAATGCTATGAACAGTAACCCTTAGCGAGATTAACGATTGGCTTCGGCTTCTTCCTGCAATCTTTTTTGCAGATTTTGTTTAAGGAAGGCGCGCGACTTTTCGAGTGCGGTTTGGATCTCACGCTTTAATGCTTGCAGCTCGTTATAGTCTTCAAAGAAGTAGGTATCGACGAGGTGGCGTATGTAGCGCACTGGCAGTTGATTTAAGGTCACACAACATAAGTCGGCGAGATAGTCCTCAGGAAGCTCGTCCATAAGTCCTTCATCTGACAATATTTCCATTAAAAGAACTTCGTAGTAATTACGGATTTCGAGTTGCATCGTTATGCTCCATGACGGTTTTCATTGAGTTTGCTACCACAAATGGTTTGCCGCAATAAAAAGTTGGCTGTGTCTTTGGCTTAATTGTAGTGCGTCTCTGCTGTAGCCGCCGCCTATCACGGCAGCAATTGGAATATTTTCCGATTTTGCCATTGATAACACAGTTAAATCCCGTCTGAACAGCCCTTCTTGACTGATATTGAGCAAGCCGAGATCATCATTTTGATGGATATCGACCCCAGCATCATAAAGAATGAGATCTGGCTGATGGATGCGAATGAGCAGGGCGAGTGTTTGCTCCACGGTTTCGAGATACAGATTGTCATCGCTGCCTTTGGTTAGCTCAATATCATGGTGGGAATGCTGCTTACGACTCGGGAAGTTCTCTTTGCAGTGAATCGAGCAACTGATTATCCCTTGATGTCGCTGGCTGAGTGTTGCACTACCGTCACCTTGATGCACATCGCAATCAAAAATCAGTACCTTGTGCACTTGCTGGCTCGCGATGGCATTTTGGGCCGCGAGGATAAGATCGTTGAAAATACAATAGCCACTGCCAAAATCGTAATGGGCGTGATGATAGCCACCCGTTAGGTGCAGGCCAATACCCTGATTAATGGCCAATGAAGCTGTGAGAGTGGTGCCTGCCACAGAATGCAAGGTGCGCTCAACTAAGGCTTCACTCCACGGAAAACCAATCCGTCTAAGCGCCGCTGTTGGCAAAGTGCCCGCGATAAACTGCTCTACGTACTCGCGTTGATGCACTTGCATTACATCCTGCGCTGTCATCGCCGTTGGCGTGTGGAACTGGGCTGGTGTGGCAAGCTGATTCTCGAGTAAGTACTGCCGTAAATTCGCGTACTTGGTCGTGGGAAATCTGTGATGAGGAGGAAGCGCCAGCTTGGAATAGCTGGCGTGATAAACCAGTGGGATCAGAGTCAATATTGACTAAACCTCGTTATCGTAAGTCGTTATAACTGTGAAATTGCCCAGCTCATAAATTCTTTACGTGTTTTCTCATCCGCTTGTAACCACCAGTATTGCAACATTTGTTGTGGATTGGCAGCTGTTGCTTTAGAAGTGTCTACGGGAGCTGTGAGTGAGGTTGCGCTAACGGTAGCCGATGTTGCCACGGGTGCTGGTGCAACGGCAACCACAGCGCCTGCTGCACCGGTTGCTGCTGCGGCAGTTCCCGAAACGTCAACGGCTTGATTACCACTGAAAAGGCGAGACACAAAGCTTTCTTCTTCTAAATTGGTATTCACCACTTGGAAATTGACATCGCCTTTGTCGCCACGGGTCAATTTGATTTGTGGGTTTTGCGCGTAAACTTTTGGCTTTTTAACGACTTTGCCTTCGGCGGCTTGGAGGTAATATTGATAGTCGCCATCAACGTCTAAGGTCACGATGAAAGGGGCTGATTTAACAAAGGTTTGGCTATCGCTAAAATCGTCTTCTACCATCTCATGGTAACGAATGGCGATTTTATGAGTGCCAGGTGTCAATTCTAAGCTGCTTTTATGATTGAACACGCTAGACTCGACTTTTTTACCATCGAGTGCAAGGTACTCAAATGACATCGGAATGTTGAGATCTGCGGCGAAGGCTGAAGCAGAACCGAGTAATACTAGCAGGCTGCTGATTGGCAAAAGTGATTTCAATTGTTACTCCTTAACGATTATTACTCTGATACGGACGTTCGAATATTTGAATGCGATCTTCTATATAACTAATAGCTTGCCTGCATTTTCCTAGACGACGATGCATCAAAAGGATGTCATTTTGCAATTTTATTTTGTCAGCACTATGACAGTTTTCAAGTTTTGATTCCATTTCTTCAATTTTTTGTTCAAATTTTTTCGCCCAATTCAGGTGTTTGTTCAATTCTTCATAGATCTCGTGACTATTTTGCATCACGTTATTGGCGATCCAATCGAAACCACTGGCTTGGTGAGACTGATTCTGACGCTGAGCAAAACGGGCGCGGCTACTGGCACGTTGCTGAGTCTTGGACTTAATGTCGATAGAGGTCGTCAGCAAGGCCCGTTTGACGGCGGTGAATCTGTCTTGGATGCGCTCACAGCTGAGGGCAATCGTCTGGGGGGCGAGTTTGAGCTTAATTTGTTTTTCGAGCTGTATAATGCTGCTCCGAATTTGTTCAATACAGGGGCCGAGTTGAGCGCCGTGTTGGACAAACAGCGAATGATTAAAGCGCTCCGTTTCTTGCAGGAGTTTACGCTGCGGCGGCGCGAGTCGATTATCGTGCTGCAGTACTTCTTGCTCTAGGGCTTTGAGCTGATTTTTCAGCATCACCAGTAATTGTTGGGTGTTCACAACCATGCGCTCCATGCCAAATTTGCTGCAATCATTAGCACGATCAAAATAAACAGTGGACGAATAAAGGGCATGCCAAATTTAATCGCGCAGCGGGCGCCGATAAATGAGCCTAACATCATGCATAATCCCATCCACAAACCTATTTGCCACTCTACCTGCCCAAGCCAGCCAAAGATAGTCAATGCGGTCAAGTTGCTGGTGAAGGTCATTGCACGGGCGAGGCCGCAACTGTGCAGTAAAGGCAGTTTATACAAAGAGCCGGATGTGACAGTCCAAAACGCGCCAATGCCAGGGCCGGCAAAGCCATCATAAGTGCCTAAAGCGAGTCCCTGTAGCCATTGTTGCTTGGCGGGTGGTTTGCTGGTTGGGGCTTGGCAGTTAACATCTGATATCGCATTGGGGCTGATTAAACTGTAAATGGCGATGCCAATGATCAGCAGTGGCAGGACTTTTTCGAGCCATTGGGTATCGACTAAATAGACTAAGAAACTACCCAATACGGCACCAATAAAGGTGGCAATAAAGGCCATGTACCAAAACGAGGGTTTAAAAAGGTGCTGACGATAATAGGTCCAAGCCGCCATTGAAGAGCCAAAACTGGCGGCTAACTTATTGGTACCTAATACGGTGTGCGGTGCAATGCCTAAGGTTAACAGTGCGGGGATCGACAATAGGCCACCGCCGCCAACAACAGCATCGATGAACCCAGCGATAAGACCTATAACTGCCAACAGGGCCCAATGACTGGGCTCGAGTAACAATTCCAAATTTTAATCCTACTCTATGACACGTCTAAAGGGCGGTAAGGCGTCCAGCAAGGACTTGCCATAGCGTTTAGTAACTAACCGCCTATCTAAAATGGTGACTCGGCCATAATCTTGCTCTTTACGCAGTAATCTACCACAACTTTGAATAAGCTTACGTGAAGCATCTGGGATAGTCAGTTGCAAGAAGGGATTGCCGCCTTTGACTTTGACATATTCCGCATGGGCTTGTTCAACGGGCGAGGTTGGCACCGCAAAGGGCAGTTTAGTGACGATCAAGTTCGTCAGATAATCGCCGGGTAAGTCGAGACCTTCAGAGAAACTGCCGGTGCCGAATAATATGCTCGGTTCGCCTTTATCGCACTTAGCTTTATGATTCTCTAACAACTGTTGCCGTGGCGCATTGCCTTGAATAAGCAGCTCAGTGGTGAGTTTACCTTTAAGTAATTCAACCACTTTTTCCATCTGCCAGTAGGAGGCGAATAACACTAAGGTAGCCATTTCTCCTTCAATCAGAGTGACGATTTGCTCCGCAAGTTCAGCCGTATAGGCATCGTCCGTCGGCTCAGTGCGCATTTTGGGTAAATAAAGTGTCGCGTTATTGGGATAATCGAAGGGCGATTGTAAGGCTAAATAACGGCTGCCATCGTTGAGTGATAAACCGACTTGATGCACAAAATGGTCGAAGTTATTGAGTGCGCGCAGCGTGGCGCTACATAAAACTACGCCCGCGGCTTTCTGCCACAGCATGGATTCCAGCATAAAGCCAACTTCGATAGGCGAGGCGCTAAACAGATAATCCACTTGTTTACCTGTGATGAGCTCGACCCAGCGCGCCATAGGGGCACCTTTATGTTTATCTTCCTTGGCCATCATCTTCCACAATTTTTGTAGATTCTCGAGCCTTTGCAGCATAAATCCGGTTTCGGCTAATAGTGCTTCGGATTGATGTTTAGGAATGTCGCCATCTTTAATCGCTTCGGCCAGCAGTGATAGCATTTTATTAAACTGCTTGAGGGCAAGATTAGAGGTCACAGCAAGGTTTTCAGCCAGAATGAGTAATGAGTCCGGCAGTTTGCCGTGCTCAAAACGCAGACGGTTTTCAGGATTGGCAAAGTGCTTTGTCTGGGTATCGCAATAGTGAGCCACTTGATTGAGCTGGGCGATAAGATCGCCTAAGTGATCCTGCATCGCCTGCGCGGGGGCAATGATGTTGTTGCTCTTTATTTGGTTTTGTAACTTAGCGCAGGTTTTGCCAATTTTTTCGAGCCAGTCGCAGGCGCCCCTCAGCGTGGCCTGTGCACTGGAGAAATCCCGCGCCACAATCGGTAAGTGATGTGCCTCGTCGATAACATAAAACACGTCTTCTGGATCGGGCAAAATCACGCCGCCACCTAATTCTAAATCGGCAAATAACAAGCTGTGGTTGGCGATGAGCACGTCCCAGGTATCGACATCTTCACGGGCCTTATGGAACGGGCAATTTCTGTGGCTGGCGACTTGGCGATGGCAGCTGTGTTTGTCGCAGGCGATTTGTTGCCACAGGTGATCGGGCAGCGGCACGGCTAAGGTATCGATTTCACCGTTCCAGCGACCTTCGTTATAGTCTTTTAACAGGCCATGCATCATAGCCACTTGGCTATTGTCAGGCTTAGTCTGCCACATGGCCATTTGTGTACTGTTGTCGTCACCGATGAGCATCGCCAGTTTCGATAGACATACATAACGTTGTCGACCTTTGACTAGGCCAAAGCGGAAATTTAAACCGGATTGCTCAAGGAAGAAGGGCAAGTCTTTATGCAGTAATTGTTCTTGCAGGGCGACGGTCGCGGTGGCGATACAGACTTTTTTCTTGCTCGCTAATGCCAGTGGAATGGTACCGAGAATATAAGACAATGATTTACCGATACCAGTCCCTGCTTCGACCACTATGATGCGTCTATCTTTGTCATAGTCGCCGGCGAGGGTCTTAGAGATTTCCGCCACCATATAGTTTTGTTCGCGGCGCGGCCTAAAATGAGGCAAGGCGGTAGCGATATCCTTATAGATGGCGCGGATCTGGGTTTTTACATTGTCAGGTAACATGCGTCACTACTTTATCGAATTAATGCTGTACATAATAACAGTGATTGCATAGCCTAAGAAACTTTTCTGCCATTTAGCGGCATTTAAATTGAGGAACCATCTAAATTGACTAGCTACGCGATTTGGGAACCAATGCGATGAAGCCTGAGGCAACAGCGGCCGTTAGTGTACAAGGTCGAGTCTTAACACGCCATACGATTCATCGTCATGGGAGTTTAGTGTTGCAGTATTATCTGGCGACCGCTCAAGGCCCTGTGTTGGTGGAAGTTCAAGGCACTGAACACATTTGTTTTTGTCATCAAACGGATGTGGCGGCTTTACAGTTACAAACGCCGGGTCAAGTATTGCGATTTGTGCCGTTAGCGCTCAAAAGCTTTAAAGGCGGCGCGGTCAGTGGTGTTTATGCAAAATCCAGCAACAGCTTACGTACCTTACAGCGCATCGCGAAAGATGCCGACATCCCTTTATTTGAAGCCGATATTCGGCCCGAACAGCGTTATTTAATCGAGCGGTTTGTGGCGCTTGATGTGGCGTTTTTAGGGCGTTTATCTGCGACGAGTAGTCTCCTCGCGCCGACTAGCGACAGTCTTGAGGCTAACTCGCTGCCCGTGTTTATCGCCGAGCGGGCTAAGAGTATTGCCCCTTTAACGGCGGTGAATTTACGCTGTATCTCACTGGATTTTGAATGCAGCTTTGAGGGCTTACTCTATTCGGTCGCGCTATATGGTCAAGACAGTGGCCGAGACGTGGGGCAAGGCAGCCTCAAGCAGACTTATGAAAAAGTGATTATGGTGGGCGAAGCTGAATCAAACTCCCCCGAATATATTGAATGGGTAGCCGATGAAGCTGCGCTGATCCATCGATTAATCGCGTGGTTCCATGAGTTTGATCCTGACTTTATTATCGGTTGGTCATTGGTGAGTTTCGATCTCGCGCTATTGTCACGCCGCGCATTATTACATCGTATTCCGCTCACCATTGGCCGCGGCGGTGCTAAGCTCGATTGGAAAGTTGACAATAAGTTTCGCCCAGAAACCTTAGTCTTACCGGGCCGTGTGGTACTCGATGGTATCGATTGGCTCAAGGCCGCTTTTTATCGCTTTGAGCGTTTTTCGTTGGAATTTGTGTCGCGGCAACTATTAGGTGAAGGCAAGGCCATTCATAACGTGGATAACCGCGTTGAAGAAATTGACCAGCTGTTTAAGACCGATAAACAAGCCTTAGCCCATTATAATCTTACCGATAGCCGTCTAGTATGGGATATTTTTACTCACACTCAATTGTGGGATTTTGCCCTCGCGCGTGCTGAACTGACAGGTTTAGAACTCGGGCGGGTAGGGGCTTCGGTGGCGGCGTTTAATCATTTGTATTTACCACATTTACATCGCGCGGGTTATGTCGCTCCAGCAGAGCCTGTGAGTCAGGGCATTGAAAGTCCTGGCGGCTACGTGATGGATTCTGTGCCGGGTCTTTATAAACACATCTTAGTGTTCGATTTTAAAAGTCTGTATCCCTCCATTATTCGCACCTTTTTGATCGATCCTAAGGGATTGATTGAAGGTTTGCAGATGCCTGACTCTGAATGTGTTGCGGGGTTTCTTGGCGGCCGTTTCAGTCGGCAACAGCCTATTTTACCTAAGCTAATTCAAACCTTATCTGAGCAGCGCGAAAAGGCCAAGCGTGAGCACAATGCGCCGTTATCCCAAGCGATAAAAATTATCATGAACTCGCTGTATGGGGTTTTAGGCTCTCAAGGCTGCGTGTTCCATGATGCTAAGTTGGCAAGTTCGATCACGATGCGCGGCCATCAAATCATGAAACAAACCCGCGCATGGATAGAGGAGATGGGCTATCAAGTGATTTACGGCGATACGGATTCGACCTTTGTCTGGCTTGGCAGCGAGCCTGATCTTTCTGACATTAACGCTTTAGGTAAAACACTAGCGCAGGATATCAATGCTAAGTGGCAGGCTAAGATCTGTGCTGAACACCAAGTTGAGAGTTTTCTCGAGTTACAGTTTGAGCGGCATTACGAGCAGTTCTTTATGCCAACCTTAAGAGGCTCATTAGAAGGCAGTAAAAAACGTTATGTTGGCGCGTGGCGCAATGCGAGCGATGAACTTGAGCTCACCTTTAAAGGTATGGAACAAGTGCGTAGTGATTGGAGCCCCTTAGCGCGCAAACTCCAAGAGTCACTCTATGAGCGAATGTTTAACCAAAGGGATATCAGTGTTTATTTAGCCAGCGTGTTTGAAAAACTGCTTGATGGTCAGTTGGATAATGATTTGGTATTTCGTAAACGCATGCGGCGCAATATTGAAGATTACACGGCTAAATCTTCACCACATGTTAAAGTCGCCCAACAACTATGCGGCTTAACAGGTGATGTCTCTTTTGGCAAGCGTGGGGCGCAAATTGACTACCTGATTACTGTAAATGGACCGGAACCCTTACTGTACAGAACGTCACCAATTGATTACCAATACTACATTGATAAGCAAATTAGCCCTATTGCAGAACCGGTATTTTCGATAATGAAACTAAACTACATGGATATTGCGTCAAAGCAGTTGCTGTTAATATAGTGTTTTTAATGTTCCTTATGTGTTGCGATAGGTGGCGAATGTAGCGTTTTAACCTGTTTTGTAGAGGTTAACTGGTTTGTTTTTGTGATGTTAATCGACATATTCTTTAGGTTTCGCTTTGAGGGGATATTGAAAATTTGCTACCCTTTAAGTGGAAATTGTAAGGAAATATAACAACGGAATGACGTTGGCAGAACATAAACAAAAAAAGGTTAAGCACCAAATGAACAAGACGTTAGTAGCAACTGCGCTTGCAGCAATTTTTTTAGTACCATCAGTCTCGGCTATCGAGATCTATAAAGATAATAAAAATGCCGTAGAAATCGGTGGTTTTATTGATGCACGCGTGATCAACACTCAAGGGGAAACTGAGGTTGTTAACGGCGCATCTCGCATTAATTTTGGTTTTAATCGTGAGTTGACTGACGGTTGGAAAGCCTTTGCTAAATTAGAGTGGGGCGTAAACCCAGTTGGTAGCAGCGATATCGTCTATAACAATCGCTTCGAATCTGTTCAAGAAGAGTTCTTCTATAACCGTTTAGGTTACGCAGGTCTGTCCCATGACACTTATGGAACACTAACTATCGGTAAGCAGTGGGGTGCTTGGTACGATGTCGTTTACAACACTAACTACGGTTTTGTGTGGGACGGCAACACTGCAGGTGTTTACACTTATAACAAAGATGACGGCGCGGTAAACGGCGTGGGTCGTGGTGATAAAACGGTCCAGTATCGTAACGCCTTTGGCGATGTTAGCTTCGCAGTTCAAGCGCAGTTGAAAAACAGCAGCTTCTATACTTGTGATACCACCGATGATATTACTCAAGCTCAGTGTCAAGCGAACTGGGAAAGTGGTGATAAAGCGGCTCAACAAGTTGAGTACAACTACACTTATGGTGGCGCGCTGACCTATAAAGCCACAGATATGTTGACTCTAACTGCGGGTGTTAACCGTGGTGAGTTTGATGTGAGTTTTGGTAACGGCGAACAAACCACAGCGGTTGATCTTATCTACGGTGCAGGTATCACTTGGGGTAACTTCGATAACGATGGTTTATATGCTGCTGCAAACGTTAACAGACAAGAAAACCATGACACTGACAACATTGGTCGTTTGATCAAAGATGCCTATGGTATTGAAAGTTTAGTTTCTTACAAGTTTGACAATGGCCTACGTCCATTCATTTCTTACAACGTGCTTGATGCCGGTAAAGATTATGTTATTCAGCCTAACTTCAATGCTGATCCTAACGATGAATTCAAACGTCAGTTCTTAGTTGTCGGTTTACACTTTGTATGGGACCCAAATACAGTTCTGTACATAGAAGCACGTAAAGATTACAGCGATTTCACCAGCGCAGATAAAGACCAAGAAGCCAGAATGGCACTTTCTGAATCTGATGGCGTAGCAATCGGTATCCGTTACACGCTCTAAGTTTCAAGGTTCTTTAAAGTAAGAACCCTCTGATTTTACCAAAAAGCCAGTCAGCAATGACTGGCTTTTTTGTTTTTAAAATGATGGGCGTAGATTCGTGAGAAATTGATAATTACACTGGTAATTCATTCTTTATGCTTATTGCTTAGTTGTTTTTTTAATTTTTACAAGATTATTTCATGTCATTATAAAGTAGTATTTTTATATTTATATTTAATAATTCTCTATTTCAAATGGTAGTTCATTAGAGCATTAATACTTGGAAATTATTATATGTTGTTGATTTGTATTGTTTTTTTTGCTTGTGGCTTATGGAGAATTGTTTGTTAAATTTTATGTTTATTGGTTTTAATTTTGTTGAGTTTTAATCTTCTATGTGATTTATTGTGTTTCGAATATACATTTAAGCCAAACATTGGTGTGTATATAGCCCTATTTAGTAGGGATATAAGAAAAACATAAAAACATAATTGTCCAGGGAGATAGACAATGCATAGAAATAATATTTTGACTCACTCTATTCGTGTTGCATTGATTAGCAGTGTTGTAGCGGCAACATTTACAGCGCCAGTTGCAGTTGCAGCTGAAGATGGGGCTAAAAAAGTAGAACGCATCGAAGTAACGGGTTCTCGTATCAAACGAACTGATATGGAAGCGGCTAGTCCTGTTTTAGTGATGAATCGCGAAGAGCTTGAAGCGACAGGTATGATCAGCATCGGTGATATCTTGCAAACTATCCCTGCAGCAGGTTCTGCGCTAAACACTGCGTTTAACAACGGTGGTGATGGCTCAACTAACATGGATCTACGTAACCTAGGCGCCCAACGTTTGTTGGTGCTTGTTAATGGTAAACGCTGGATCTCATCTTTAGGTTCAACTGTAGACTTAAACACTATTCCTACATCAGCTATCGAACGTATTGAGGTACTGAAAGATGGTGCTTCTGCAGTTTATGGTTCTGATGCAATTGCCGGTGTTGTAAACATCATAACGCGTAAGAACTTTGAGGGCGTTGAAGTTTCTGTCTATGGTGGACAAAACGCGAAATATGATGATGGTCGTCAATATACGGCAGATATTACATTTGGGGCAGTTTCTGAAAAAGGTGGTTTGCTATTCAATATGAGTCATGTGACTCAGCAACCAATATGGGCCGCTGATCGTGATATTTCTGATACTGGGTATAGCTCAACTGCAGATAATACCCGCCTTCAAATAAAAGGTTCTCAACTTAATCAAGCTAACCAAGACGCATTGGATGCAATTACAACGCCTAATGGTAGTGGTATATATAATTTAATGTCAAAAGAAGGAACTGGTGTTGATGTTGGCGTTGACCAATTCAGACCACGTACTTCTGCAGACGTATATAACTTTGCTAAAGATAATTACTTGTCAACACCGCAGAATCGTAACTCATTCTATGTTCAAGGTTTTTACGATATTTCTGATAATTTGCGTGTGATTTCAGATTTTATGATGACTAATCGTAAATCTTCTCAAGAATTAGCGCCTATGCCGTTAACACTTGGAGCTTCATTTGGTGAAGCGGCAAGTCGTGTTGATATTGGGGCGAACAACATTTACAACCCATTTGGTGAAAAGCTATACGGTAGTAATGCTCGTGCTGTTGCTAATGGTGAAGCGGAAGATTATGTACCTTTTGCATTACAGCGTCGTATGGTTGAAGCGGGTTCTCGTCAATATAATCAAAACGATACTACCTATCGTGCGATGATTGGCTTAGAAGGTAATATCAACGATAACTGGACATGGAGTGCTAACTACATCTATGGACAAAATAATCAAGACGTAATGACAACAGGTTTATTAAATTTAACCCGTATCAACCAAGCACTTGGTGATAATTGTGATGCTAGCAATGGCTGTGTTGCACTGAACTTATTTGGCGGTCCTGGTACAGTTACTCAGGATATGGTTGATTACATAACTTTTGATAGCGTAAGCCGTTCTGGTTTAACCATGAAAGATTATGCATTCAATATATCAGGTGATTTATTCGATTTACCAGCGGGTGCAGTAGGCATGGCGTTAGGCCTTGAGCGTCGTGAAGAATCAGGTTTTGATACTCCAGATCCTTTAACGGTAACGGGTGAATCTTCAGGTAACCAACGTGATGCCACTTCAGGTGGTTTCCGTTTAGATGAAGCTTATGTTGAATTATCTATTCCAGTGTTAGAAAACTTACTTGTCACTCCTGCAATTCGTGTTTCAGACCATGACTCTTATGGCAATAACACTACAGGCAAAGTAGGTGTTGAATATCGTCCAATGGATGATATGTTGCTTCGTGGTACCTGGGCCTAGGGCTATCGTGCACCATCTATTTCGGATCTTTATGCAGGTAATGCAGACTCTTATCCAACATGGAACGACCCATGTAACACTCGAGATGACAAAGGAAATCCGTTAGATATTTCTGGTAAACCAGGTTGCGCTGCTGTACCAGATGGCTATCGTCAGGCTAACACCCAGATCCGGATTTCTCAAGTATCATCCCCTGATCTTAAACCCGAAACTTCAGAATCTTATACATATGGCGCAGTGTATAATCCATCATGGCTTGAAGGTGCAGAGCTAACTCTTGATTACTATAACATTAAGGTAGAAGATGCGATTGGTCGTTATGGACATACAAAGATTGCAAGAGAGTGTGCTGACGATGCCAGTTCTGACTCATGTAGTAAAATTGACCGTGATAGCTTAGGAAATATCGTTGACTTACGTAACTTCCTGCAAAACGCGGGCGAGTATAATGTTGAAGGTGTGGACTTCTTTACTGCTTATCGTTTCCCTGAAACTTCATTTGGTACATTTAAAGCATCGTTAGATGTTGCTTATGTAATTAAGAATGAATTTGATGGCGATGATCGAGTTGGTATTCAGTATGGAGATGGTGGTTTTCCTGAGTTCAAAAGTAACTTCATGGTTGATTGGGCTATGGGTGATTGGGATGCCCATTGGAAAGTACGTTTTGTAGGTAAGTTGCGTAGTGATGCTTACGAAGGGTTAACACCTGAAGATGACGATTATGTTTACTATAAAGAAAGTGGTTATAGACAGAACTTTGATTCCTATATGGTCCATAATGTTTCTGTCGGGTATAACATGGATAGTTATAACACTAAAATATCTATAGGAGTTAACAACTTATTTGCAAAAGAGCCTGAGTTTGAAGGTCCAACAAATGGACAAGCCCTTTCATTTAACAACTTCTCTGTTACAGAGTATGATGTAAATATGGATCGCTTCATCTACTTACGTGCTACAACTAAATTCTAAGATTACTTACGTTAAATGATAGAAGAAAGCCGAGCTATAATAGCTCGGCTTTCTTATTTTTATACATGCTCTGCCGCTGATGAAATTAGAGAGTAATATTTTATACTGAATGTTCATTATGGAAATTATTGATGGTAGTAAATTAATTTTAATTAATTGGATTTATAATGTTGAAAACGTACTTAATGTTTATTTAGGTTGGGAGCGCACATGCTCACATTATCTATCTTATAAATGTTGTTAGTTGTTTTAGATATGGTTTTGGCTATTTAAATTGAAGTTTTAACCTTTAACCTTGACTCATCCTCTTTGCTCCTCATTTTTTATAATTACATCCCTGTAAACTTATGCTCAGCACTCTAGTTAATCCAGAATGACAATATAAACTAGCTTTTTATGTAGTTAATTAATTTAACTCTATTAGTTAGATCCTAATAATTGAATAATTGAATAATTGAATAATTGAATAATTGAATAATTGAATGAGAGTCTATTTTTGCTTTGAGAAAGTGTTTTTCACATGGATATAATATTTCTCAATGCGCTAAATTTACTCGACAACTACGGGCTTGCCTTGCGTAGTGTAAAGGACTTATTTTTCCTACTTACCTCCCTCCTTGCGATTCGCTGATTGTTTTCTTTAAATCATAACACTATGTTTTAATTTGATTATTTTGTTTGGTGGTTGTGTTTCGTTGCCAGTTTGCGGATAAAGTTACTGCAACTAATGTTGTATTTGTTGATTTTATGTTTTTCATATGTTTCTATTGGTGCGTTGGTGTGTTTGGGTTGTTGGTTTTATTGAGTCACCAGTCCATTTAACACCTAACTACCTTT
This sequence comes from Shewanella baltica, assembly GCF_900456975.1. Classification (NCBI taxonomy): domain Bacteria; kingdom Pseudomonadati; phylum Pseudomonadota; class Gammaproteobacteria; order Alteromonadales; family Shewanellaceae; genus Shewanella; species Shewanella baltica. The sequence goes on along the minus strand of NZ_UGYM01000002.1, from coordinate 2,849,226 downwards.
ATAGCAAGGTAGAAAATAAAAAATAATGATTATCCAGGGAGATAGACAATGTATAAGAACAATTTCTTAGCTAACTCAGTTCGCTTTGCCTTAATTGGTGGCGTTACCTTTGCAGCTTTTAACGCGTCAATCGCTGTTGCTGCTGAAGATGGAGCTAAAAAAGTAGAACGCATCGAAGTAACGGGTTCTCGTATCAAACGAACTGATATGGAAGCGGCTAGTCCTGTTTTAGTGATGAATCGCGAAGAGCTTGAAGCGACAGGTATGATCAGCATCGGTGATATCTTGCAAACTATCCCTGCAGCAGGTTCTGCGCTAAACACTGCGTTTAACAACGGTGGTGATGGCTCAACTAACATGGATCTACGTAACCTAGGCGCCCAACGTTTGTTGGTGCTTGTTAATGGTAAACGCTGGATCTCATCTTTAGGTTCAACTGTAGACTTAAACACTATTCCTACATCAGCTATCGAACGTATTGAGGTACTGAAAGATGGTGCTTCTGCAGTTTATGGTTCTGATGCAATTGCCGGTGTTGTAAACATCATAACGCGTAAGAACTTTGAGGGCGTTGAAGTTTCTGTCTATGGTGGACAAAACGCGAAATATGATGATGGTCGTCAATATACGGCAGATATTACATTTGGGGCAGTTTCTGAAAAAGGTGGTTTGCTATTCAATATGAGTCATGTGACTCAGCAGCCAATATGGGCAGGAGACCGCGATATATCTGCTACTGGGTATAGCTCAACTGCAGATAATACCCGCCTTCAAATAAAAGGTTCCCAGCTTAATCAAGCTAATGAGGATTCCTTGGCTGCACTAGCTACACCAAACCCTAATGGTATATATAATTTAATGGTGAAGGAGGGGACAGGTGTTGATGTAGGTCCTGATCAGTTCCGTCCTCGCACTTCTGCAGACGTTTATAACTACGCGCCAGATAACTATTTATCAACACCGCAAAATCGTAACTCATTCTATGTTCAAGGTTTTTACGATATTTCTGATAATTTGCGTGTGATTTCAGATTTTATGATGACTAATCGTAAATCTTCTCAAGAATTAGCGCCTATGCCGTTAACACTTGGAGCTTCATTTGGAGAAGCGGCAAGTCGTGTTGATATTGGGGCAAACAACATTTACAACCCATTTGGTGAAAAGCTATACGGTAGTAATGCTCGTGCTGTTGCTAATGGTGAAGCGGAAGATTATGTACCTTTTGCATTACAGCGTCGTATGATTGAAGCGGGTTCTCGTCAATATAATCAAAACGATACTACCTATCGTGCGATGATTGGCTTAGAAGGTAATATCAACGATAACTGGACATGGAGTGCTAACTACATCTATGGACAAAATAATCAAGATGTAATGACAACAGGTTTATTAAATTTAACCCGTATCAACCAAGCACTTGGTGATAATTGTGATGCTAGCAATGGCTGTGTTGCACTGAACTTATTTGGCGGTCCTGGTACAGTTACTCAGGATATGGTTGATTACATAACTTTTGATAGCGTAAGCCGTTCTGGTTTAACCATGAAAGATTATGCATTCAATATATCAGGTGATTTATTCGATTTACCAGCGGGTGCAGTAGGCATGGCATTAGGCCTTGAGCGTCGTGAAGAATCAGGTTTTGATACTCCAGATCCTTTAACGGTAACGGGTGAATCTTCAGGTAACCAACGTGATGCCACTTCAGGTGGTTTCCGTTTAGATGAAGCATATGTTGAATTATCTATTCCAGTGTTAGAAAACTTACTTGTCACTCCTGCAATTCGTGTTTCAGACCATGATTCTTACGGTAATAACACTACAGGCAAAGTAGGTGTTGAATATCGTCCAATGGATGATATGTTGCTTCGTGGTACCTGGGCCCAGGGCTATCGTGCACCATCTATTTCGGATCTTTATGCAGGTAATGCAGACTCTTATCCAACTTGGACAGATCCATGTAACACTCGAGATGACAAAGGAAATCCGTTAGATATTTCTGGTAAACCAGGTTGCGCTGCTGTACCAGATGGCTATCGTCAGGCTAATACCCAGATCCGGATTTCTCAAGTATCATCCCCTGATCTTAAACCGGAAACATCAGAATCTTACACATACGGTCTTGTATATAACCCATCTTGGCTTGAAGGTGCTGAGGTCACATTAGATTATTACAATATTAAAGTTAAAGATGCAATTGCTCGTTATGGTCATCTTGATATTGCAAGAGAGTGTGCTGACGATGCCAGTTCTGACTCATGTAGTAAAATTGACCGTGATAGCTTAGGAAATATCGTTGACTTACGTAACTTCCTGCAAAACGCGGGCGAGTATAATGTTGAAGGTGTGGACTTCTTTACTGCTTATCGTTTCCCTGAAACTTCATTTGGTACATTTAAAACATCGTTAGATGTTGCTTATGTAATTAAAAATGAATTTGATGGCAATGATCGTGTAGGTGTTCAGACAGGTGATGGTGGTTTCCCTGAGTTTAAAGCAAACTTCATGGTTGATTGGGCTATGGGTGATTGGGATGCCCATTGGAAAGTGCGCTATGTTGGACAACTAAATAATGACTATTATACTGGCCTAACAAACTCTACTGATGATCAGGAATACTATGATTATCTAAAAGATAGCGGCTTTAGAGAGACGATTGATCCGTATATGGTTCATAACGTATCGGTGGGTTACAACATCGACGGGTATAATACTAAAATTTCTTTAGGGATTAATAACCTGTTCGCTAAAAAACCACAGGCTGAAGGTCCAACTAACAACGAAGCAATTTCAACGAATAACTTCTCAGTTACTGAATATGATGTAAATATGGATCGTTTCATCTACTTGCGCGCTACTACTAAGTTCTAATGTTGAGCACATAAATCGAAAGCCGAGCTTTAAACCGCTCGGCTTTTTACATTTTAAAATAAATAGATAGATAAATTTATTTATTTTTGGTTAATGCTTGGTGGATATTAATGTGCTCTTAGACTAGGTTTGTCCGTAATTTAGTATGTCATTTTCCCCTTGTTTATAGGGAGATGTTTTCTTCTTATGTACAGAAATTGATGTTTTATGTATTTAGCTGCACCTTTAGTTAGTAAATACACATTAGCTGTTGTGCCGCCGTAAGTAATTGAGTTACTACGTGTGGGTAAAAATGGCCTCTAGACCATCCAAATTAACTACAATCGAAATGGTGCCACTTCCACCTTGATGGAGGGGGCTCATCATGAACTATTTAAACATTATTCAACTAGGTGTGAAAATTTATTTCAGTACTTATTTAGATAATAAGATGAGAGTTTGGCTAATCTGGCAGTAATAGTAGACTTATTAATTTCAATGAATGGAGCCAATCTCTATTGAATATCTTATGTGAGTGCTTTTGATTGCTTACTATCTATGATGCAGCTCAGATGTTCTTACTCTATCAGTAGATTTTTACCTATAGAAGTGAATGATGTAAAGAGCATCAACTTGAGTCGGTTTCATGTTGAAAAATGTTAATTAATATGAGTAAGAGGTATAACATTAACTTGGATATATTGCTATGATTTCATTGGGTTTAATTTTAAACTGCATTTGTTTCCTCTAAAAGTTGTAACCCTAAAGACTCATTTTTGTGTAAAAAAAAACCTTTCGTAAAATTTTTTATCATTAGCGCTTCTTTACACTAGTTTTTAGTCGCCCGAAATGTTGACACAGGTCAACATTTTGTGAAATGATGCCAGCGGGTCTATGCCTGTAAGGGCGTAGGAAAGGGAAGAAAAAACTAAGAATCACAAGAGAAAGACGAACTTACAGTAATTTTTTCGGCGAGCATTTATTGCTTCTCGTTTTGTTGCTGGTAAGTTAAACCTTTTTATTCACTTCAAATTGGTTGGGAACTATGTCCAAGGTAAGCAATAGAACAAAAATCGCTACTGCACTTGTTGGCGTGCTGGCATTAGCGAGCAGCAACTTCGTTGTTGCAGATCCTCTTACCGACGTGCAGAAAGCGGATAGTATGATCCATGCTGATGCTGCTGCGTCGCAAAAGAACGTTGATAAGTATTTCGATCAAGCACAAGACATGCTCTTTGAGTATGGTTCTGTCGCTGATGAGCGCGAATCACTGAAATCATATAACGATTACGTTGCCAGCTTAGTCGCTGATCAACAAAAGACAATGGACTCAGTGCAAGGTGACATCAATGGTGTTGATAAACTTCGCCAAGGCGTAGTGCCATTAATGTTTAAAATGGTTGAGTCGTTAGAACAGTTTGTTCAATTAGATTTACCTTTCAACTCTGAAGTACGTACTAATCGTGTTAATGAGCTGAAAAACCTTCTTAACACTGCTGAAGTGACCTTAGCCGAAAAATACCGTTTAATTCTTGATGCTTATAGCATCGAGCGTGAATATGGTAGTGCGGTTGCTGTTAACCAAGGTAAGTTAAACCTAGATGGCAAAGAAGTGTTAGTTGACTTTTTTAACTTAGGTCGTGTTGCTCTTTATGCACAGAGTTTAGATCAAAAGACTGGCTGGATGTACAACCCAGAATCTAAGGGTTGGGACAAGTTAGATGACAGCTATTTGCGTGAACTGACTAAAGGTATCCGCATTGCCCGTAAACAAGGTGCTCTAGATCTATTTGCGTTACCAATTCCTGCTGCGGAGACTGCACAATAATGAAGAAGTTAATTACTACAGCTGTGTTGGCTGCAAGTTTCTCTTTAACTGCTGGTATGGCTAGCGCTGCAGATGCGCCTAAGTCGATTGACCAATTATTGCAACAAGTTAAAGTTGAACGCGCTGCAGAAGGCAAAATCAACAGCAAACGCGAGCAAGAATTCCAAGCAGAACGTGGTGATAAAGCTGCACTGTTAAAGCGTGAAAAAGATGCTTTAGCTGCTGAAAAACAACGTGGCAAAGATTTAAACCAAGCGTTCTTGGATAACGAGCGTAAAATTGCTCAGTTAGAAGAAGATCTGAAAACTGCTCAAGGTGACTTGGGTGAAATGTTTGGTGTGGTTAAAGGTGAAGCCGGTGATTTCGCGGGTAAACTGGCAAGCTCAAACATCAGTGCTCAATACCCAAATCGTGATAAATTCATCGCTGATTTAGGTGCGCGTAAACAATTACCTAAAATTGAAGAACTAGAGCAATTCTGGCAAGAACAGCTGTTTGAAATGGCTGAGTCTGGCAAGGTTGTTAAGTTTGAAGGTTCTGTTACTGGTATCGACGGAAGCGTTAAAACAACGACTATCCATCGTGTTGGTGCTTACAACTTAACAGCCGATGGCAAATACGTTGTTTATAACCCTGAGTTAGGTTTAATTCAGCAGTTATCTCAACAACCAGAAGGTTACCAAGTTAGCGCGGTTGCTGACTGGGAAAAAATCACTTCAGGTACTGCACCATTTTATGTTGACCCTGCACGCGGTGTACTGCTAAACATCTTCACTAACAAAGCTAGCTTTGAAGACCGTTTAGAAGCCGGTGGTACTATCGGTTACATCATTATTGCTCTGTTAGCACTGGGTTTATTAATCTCTATCGAACGTCTTGTCACTATGACTATCATTGGCGCTCGCGTTAATAGCCAACGTAAGAACGTCGATAAGCCTGGTAACAACGCTTTAGGTCGTATCTTAAAAGTTTACCAAGAAAACAAAGACGTTGATGTTGAAACGTTAGAGTTGAAACTTGATGAAGCGATTCTGAAAGAAACTCCAGCATTAGAAGCGCGTATTTCAATCATTAAAGTACTGGCCGCTATCGCACCTATGATGGGTCTATTAGGTACAGTAACGGGTATGATTGCAACCTTCCAAAGTATCCAATTATTTGGTACTGGCGATCCAAAACTGATGGCGGGCGGTATTTCTATGGCGCTTATCACTACAGTTCAAGGTCTGGTTGCTGCACTACCGTTAATGTTAATGCATGCAGTTGTTGTTGCGCGTAGCAAGTCAATCGTTCAGATCCTTGAAGAGCAAAGTGCTGGTATCATCGCAGCACATGCTGAGAAGAGGGCTGACTAATGATGCTATACCTGATGGACATTTGGGATTCCGTCAGGGGCTTCATGGCCTCCGGAGGCGACGTACTCTGGCTTGTAGCGGCTGTTCTGTTCTTAATGTGGGTATTGATGCTTGAGCGTTATTGGTATCTTAATTGGATATCACCAAAGCAACATAAAGCAATCATAGCTGCATGGGACGCCAGAGAGGAAACGACCTCTTGGTATGCACACCGTATCCGTGAAGCTTGGATGTCCCAAGCGAAGCAAGATTTGAATGCACGTATGCTGATTATTAAAACCTTAGTGGCGATTTGTCCAATGATAGGTTTGTTAGGTACCGTAACCGGTATGATTTCAGTGTTCGATGTGATGGCAGTTCAGGGGACGAGTAATGCTCGTTTGATGGCGGCTGGTATTTCAATGGCGACTATGCCTACGATGGCAGGTATGGTTGCAGCATTATCGGGAGTGTTCTTCAGTACTCGCCTTGATGCAAAAATGAAGATCAGTTTAGAAAAGCTAAAAGACAGCATGCCGCACCACTAGAGAGAGATTGAACATGGCACGTAAAAAGCATTCCAGTATAGATGAGGAAGCGCAAATTGATATGACACCGATGCTCGACATCGTGTTCATCATGCTAATCTTCTTCATTGTAACAACGTCATTCGTGAAACCATCTGGTTTGGACTATAACAAACCAAAAGCTTCACAAGCGACTTCAAAGCCTTCGGCGAACATCTTTATCGGCGTCAGCAAAACGGGCGTGATCATGATGGAAAACCGTCAGGTTGATATCGAACGTGTAACTGCAAACGTTGAACGTATGCTGGCTGAAGCTCCTGAAGCTGCTGTATTGATTCAGGCTGATAAAGACGCAATGCACGGCTTAGTTGTTAAAGTTCTAGACCAAGTGAAAGCGGCTGGTATAGATAAAATTTCGGTATCTGCGGGGAACGATTAATATGCTAAGAGCACTAGTATCGATCATTATTGGTGCTGCTGTGACTTTTGGTCTGTTCGCTTTTATGGCGTTCTTGGTCGGTGGCGGCGCACAGCGCGGCGAAACATCGGCTGAGACCCCTGTAATTGAAATCACTATGGATAGACAGGATTCAAAAGCACAGAATAAGCCAAGGGTAGTGCCTAAGCCACCACCACCACCAGAGCAACCACAGAAGCCTGATACAACGCCACCTGATTCATCAAGTAATATTGATACATCAATGTCGTTCAATATGGGCGGTGTAGAAGCTGGCGGTGCAAGTACTGGTTTCAAATTAGGCAATATGATGACTCGCGATGGTGATGCTACGCCTATCGTTCGTATCGAACCTCAGTATCCAATTGCTGCGGCGCGTGATGGTAAAGAAGGTTGGGTACAACTTCGTTTCACCATCAACGAACTCGGTGGTATCGATGACGTTGAAGTTATTCAAGCAGAGCCAAAGCGTTTATTTGATAAAGAAGCGATTCGCGCACTGAAGAAGTGGAAGTACAAGCCAAAGATTGTTGATGGCAAGCCACTGAAGCAACCTGTTCAGACAGTTCAGCTGGACTTTACCTTAGATAAGGGAGGCAAATAACGATGCGTAATGTTAATAAAATCGCAGCTCTATTATTGCTTTCTGTTTGTGGCGGGACATTAACACTTTCTTCTGCGGTAGCGGAAGAAAAGTGTCCTATAGACAAACGTCAATCTAAAGCGGTAGGCGAAGGCGCAGCGAAGAAAGTTCAAAAGTCGTTCGAAGCTTATACTAATGGCCAGTTAGATGAAGCCATTGCTATTTTGCTCGAAGCTAATGCTAAGAACGACTTCGATAAGGCTTATGTTGCACGCATGTTAGGTAACTTTTATGCCGAAAAAGGCAAAATGGATACTGCGATCAAGTACCTAAAACAAGCTGTTGAAGCTGATATTTTAGGTGGCACAGATCATGCTGCAACTATGCGTCTTTATGCGGATTTGCTGTTACAAGAGAAGAAGTTTAAGGAAGCGATTCCTTACTACTACAAGTGGATGGAATTCACTTGTAAATCTGACTCTCAAATATACCGTCGTATTGGTATTGCATATTCAGAGCTAAAACAGTGGGATAAAGTGATTGAAGTGGCCGATAAAGGTCTTTCATTAGCTGAAGCTCCTGATAAAGGTCTGTATCAGATGAAACTGACAGCTTACTTCAACCAGAAGAAGTATAAGAAAGCTGTTGGTGTGTTAGAAGTCATGGTGCCATTATTCCCTGAAGACGGCAGACTGTGGGTTCAATTAGCACAGTTTTATTTGATGGTTGAAGACTATGACAAGTCTCTTGCTACTTACGATTTAGCCTATAGAAATGGTTTCTTGGATAGCGCGGGTAACATTACCCGTTTAGCACAGTTGATGGCACAGAAAGGTGCTCCATATCAAGCTGCTAAAGTGTATCAGAAACATATGAAATCAGGCTTGATTGCTGAGGATGCTAAGTCCTTAGAGATTTTGGCTGGTTTCTATCAAAATGCTAAAGAGTTTAAGCAAGCAGCTGATTATTATGGTAAAGCTGCCGCTATAAGCAAGGATGGTAAGACTTACCTGAAACAAGGTCGCTTACTCAACTTGGATGAACAATACACTGCTGCGATCCCTGTGCTTGAAAAAGCCATATCCATGGGCATTGATCATCCTGGCGAAGCAAACTTCGAATTAGCTTTAGCTCATTTAAGTTTGAAACAGTACAAGTCAGCTTATAACCGTGCAGTATTAGCTGCTAATGATAAGAAGACTGAGAAGAGTGCAAATAGCTATATCTCTTATATCAAAGAGAAAGCACGTATGCATAACATCACACTGTAATCGCTTGGCAGTTTAGCGTTTGAATTTGAAAGCCCCGAAAGGGGCTTTTTCTTTGGTACTAATTTACAACACAAGCTTACTGTAAGCGGATTAAGGCTTGCGATTGATCATGGCTTTTTTCAAGATCTTGTGAAAGTTGGCTGACATTACTGAAGAGTGACTCGATTTTGTTTTCTTGCGTCGGTAAGCAAATGCAGGCAGCAAGTTTATAATCGATTGTCAGCTTATGATTTTTACCAAAATCTTGGTTAAAGTCAGATATTTGGTGCTCTATTCGCTTTAAGACTACCTCAGTTCCCACCTCATCTATGTTGAATAAACCCAGCGCAAAGTGATTATGATCAAGCCTCGCAATCATATCTGTTGCTCTTAATAGTGCTTCCTGCACTTGTTTGGTAAAGAATTCGAGTAAATGGGGTTGTTTGACGGTTTCATGAATGTGAGGGCACAGATACAATAGTGCCAAGCTTTGGTGTTCTCTCATGTGACGATGCCATTCTCGGTTGAATACTTCCATGAAATAGGTTTGGTTATAGACTCCAGTTTCTGGATCCCTGAAACCTGAGTTGCGGAACGAGTAGATCATAGATTAACTCCGATAGCAGACCTTGAACTAAGTATAGAAACAGTTCTGCAATAGCGGGCCAAAAAGGAGAAATATTAAAATGAAATTGGGTTTATTGGCAGGATCGATAGCGTTAATCTTCACCCTTCAAGGTTGTTCTAAGCCTGAAGCCACTGCAGTTCAAGAAAACAGCCAAGCTAATGCAGTTGCAGATCAGGGCGAAACACAAACGGCCGAGCAGCGTTATTTAGCGCTTGTGGATGCTTATTTTAAAGATTACCTAAAGCTTGAGCCCATCTACGCCACCTTTGTCGGCGTTAATGACTATAACGCCGATTTTGGCGGGGATCTAACCGAAGATTACCTCAAGGCTCGCCACGATCTTAATACTCACTATTTAGCTCAGGTGCGCGCGATAGATCCAAAGCAACTGCCCGCTGATTTACAGTTAAGTTATGACCTGTTTGTCTATGACCGTGATATGGCGTTAGTGGACGAAACTTTCCCATCTCGCTTTATGCCGATAAGCCAGTTCTATAGTACTGTTATTACCATGGTGCAGTTGGGAAGTGGCGAGAGTGCACAACCTTTTAATACTGTTCAAGATTATCGTAATTGGGAACAGAGAGTCGATGGTTTCATCAAGTGGGTAGCACTTGCTGAAAATCGGATGAATCAAGGCATTGAAAGTAAAGTGGTGTTACCTCGGGTGTTGGTAGAGCGCATTATTCCCCAGTTAGACGCTATGCTAACGACTGATGCGACTCAGAGCATTTTCTACTCGCCCATTCAGCATTTCCCTGAGAGTTTTTCTGAGCAAGATAAAGCGGAATTGACAGCTCGTTATCAAGCCATGATAGCCGAACGTATCGTGCCAGCGTTGACGGACTTGCGTGATTACTTTAAGCAAACCTATTTACCTAAATCGCGGGCGACTGATGGTTGGTCTGGTTTACCTAACGGCAAAGCTTGGTATCAGCATCTGGCTAACTCACATACGACCACCACTATGTCTGTGGATGAAATTCATCAAATTGGCTTAAGTGAAGTGGCGCGAATTTTATCTGAGATGGATAAGGTACGTGAGCAAGTCGGTTTTAAGGGCGATTTGAAAGCATTTTTCGCTTCTTTATCTTCCGAACCTCAGTATTTCTACAATGATCGTCAAGGTTTGATTGATGGTTATATGGTGTTGAAAGATAAAATCAATCAAGTGCTGCCTAACTACTTTAATGTGATGCCAAAAGCTGATTACGTGGTTAAGCCGGTTGAAAGTTTCAGAGAACAATCTGCGGCGGGTGCTTCTTACGAATCGCCAGCTGTGGATGGTAGTCGTCCAGGCGTGTTCTATATCAACACTTATAACCTCAAGGCGCAACCAAAGTGGGGAATGACGACCTTATCTTTACACGAGGCTGCTCCTGGGCATCATTTTCAAATTGCGATCAAGCAAGAGCTAACCGGTGTGCCTGAGTTCCAGCGTTTCAGTGGTTATACGGCTTTCGAGGAAGGTTGGGCACTTTATGCTGAGTACTTAGGTATTGAGATGGGCTTGTTTACGGATCCTTATCAGTATTTTGGCAAGCTTTCCGATGAAATGCTGCGTGCGATGCGCTTAGTGGTGGATACTGGTCTTCATTCAAAAGGCTGGAGTCGTGAACAAGCGATTCAGTACATGAAAGACAACTCGCCGATGGCTGAAAGTGACATAGTTGCTGAAGTGGAGCGCTATATGGCGATCCCTGGTCAAGCTTTGTCTTACAAAGTCGGTCAGCTGAAGATCCTGGCACTGCGCGCCCGCGCTGAAAAAGCCTTGGGTGATAAATTTGATTTAAAAGCGTTCCACGATCAAATCCTCACATCAGGTTCATTACCTATGGCGGTCATGGAGAACAAAATCGATCGTTGGATAGCGTCTAAACAGGCTTAGCCCGTAATATGCCGTTATTTGACTTTGATGTGAATGACGGCATTTTAAGACTTTTTTATTCAACAGAAAGTTTTTATACTGTTGATTCAAAACCTGTTAAAACGGATGTTTTAATGGGAATTCAATGATATTTGGGGCAAATGTCTCATGATCCTCACAGGAGTTTTACTATGGTCCAGGCAACAGCAAGACATTTGTTAGTCAGCAGCGAAGAACAATGCCAAGCGCTGAAACAGCAAATATTGGAAGGCGCTGATTTCGCTCAAATTGCTCGCGCGCACTCTTCTTGCCCATCAGGTGCCCAAGGCGGCGAATTGGGTTCATTCGGTCCTGGTATGATGGTGAGAGAGTTTGATGAAGTCGTCTTCAGCGCGCCATTAAACGAAGTTCAAGGTCCTGTCAAAACGCAGTTTGGTTTTCATTTGCTTGAAGTGACCAGCCGCGCATAAGTTTTACAGCTTATTTGATACGGCAGCGTTTGCTGCCGTTTTTGTTTTATCTGCTCATCACGGAGTCACTATGCTGGAACTCTATACCGATAGATTGAAACTCAGGAGCTTACAAGACAGCGATTGGGAACATTTTTATGCGTTGCACAGCGATCCTGAGATTAATCGCTATGTGCGAGTTCCTGAGTCGCAAGAGGTGATCCGCAGTAAGTTTCAGCAGCGCTCCGATACTTGGTTTTACGGTTCTGGCGATTGGCTCACCTTAGTGATTGAGACCGTCGATACAGGGCAATTTGTCGGGTTAACAGGTCTTTATTGCCAAAGCCTTGATGAGCAGCGTGCCGAAGTGGGTTACTTGCTGGCCGCAGAGGGCCACGGCAAAGGTTATGCGACTGAGAGCTTAACGGCGGTTATTGATTGGGCCTGCTTAAGTTTTAATGTGCATAAATTTGTTGGTCATTGCGCCAAAGATAATCATGCATCGGCGCGGGTTCTTGAAAAGTGTGGCTTCAGGCTTGAAGGTTTACTCAGGCAGCAATTCAAAATGGGTGAAAACTGGCTCGATGAATCGGTCTTCGGTTTACTCGCCGATGAAAGACGTCTCTAGCCAAATTATCTTCAGCGGATTTTGTGCGGTGCTGGTATAATGCCGCAGGTTTATTTTTAGAAGGCGTGTATTAAGTGGCGCAAATTAATCAATTGGCTTTGCATTCTGGCGAAGATTTCATTGAATTGTACAAAGTATTAAAAGTGCAGGGCATGAGCAATGCCGGCGGCGAAGCCAAGCATTTTATCGAGGAAGGTCAAGTCACAGTGAATGGTGAAGTTGAAACTCGTAAGCGTAAAAAAATTATTGCGGGCGATATCGTCAGCTTTAATGGTGAATCAGTTCAAATCATTGCGGCAGAATAAGCCTGAAACAGTGGAGCAAGATATGCAATTTCCAGATGATGACAATGGTAAAATGCTGGCCGCAATGGCTGAAGCAGGAATCGATTTAACTAAAGAGTTAGATGTTGATTTCTTTTTGGTTTTTGATGACCAACGTGATGCTGAAACGGCGTTAGAAGAACTCACAAATTCTGACTTGCAAGGCGAGCTTGAGCTGAATCTTAATGATGAGCTAGGCAAGTGGGAAATCATTGTTTGCCTCAATATGGTACCTGATTACGATACTTTGGTTGAGCAAGAAGTCATGTTGAATGATTTTGCCGCCGAATTCGGTGGTATGACCGACGGTTGGGGCGTAATGCAACACCAAGACGGTGATGACGAGTTTATGGAAGATGATGACCATGAGCATGTTCACGGTGCTCATTGCAATCACTGATGCTGATTTGCTTTGACCTTTGAGTCTAAAAAACCACCTTCTTGGTGGTTTTTTATTGCCGTTTTTCTGGCCTGTTTGCAGCACTCAATAGCTTTATTTAGCACATATAGCGTTATCGCACTTTGCTGAAACTGTGACATTCCAAATGTTGTTTAGTGGCGATAAGGGGCAAACACTTCTAATAACCAGTCGATAAAGGCTTGGGCTTTTAACGGCAAGCTAGGGGATTTGGGTGTGAGCAGGTAATAGCGATAGGGGCTGATGAAAGGGGCGTCGAAGGGGATGACCAAGCTGCCGTTTGCCAATTGCTCTTCGATAAAAAATCGCGGAATAAGCGCTGCCCCCATGCCACTGGCGGCGGCTTGGCTGAGCATGTAGAAATGCTCAACGCCAAAGGTTTGTGCTTGAGTGAGTGTTAAGCCCACTTTTTCTGCCCAATATTCCCACAGTTCGGGTCTTGTAGTGTGTTTCAGTAAGGTGACGTGATTGATATCTTCGATATTTTGCAGTTTTGGCGCTAACGAAGGCGCGCAAACCAAACACAAATCCTCATCCATCAGTTTGATATAATTCGCGCCCTTAGGAATAGCTGTGCAGCTGCGAATCGCAATATCATAACGGCCTTGGCTAAAGTCCACGGCAAAGTCACCAATCGACAAATCGACATAAAGGTGCGGATGGCGGGACTTAAACTGCTCCATTCTCGGAATGAGCCAATTAATGGTTAAGCTTGGCAGCACATTGATGGCTAAGGTTTGTGGCTTAGAGGGCTGGCGGCGTAGGTCACTCGTTGCACTTGACAGGGTTTGCAGCGCGGCTTGGACATGGGGCAAATAGCGCTTGGCTTCATCGGTTAAACTGACTTTTTTATGTAAGCGCACAAAAAGCGCAAAACCCAAATAATCCTCTAATACTCTGATTTGTTTGCTGACTGCACCATGGGTGACATGTAACTCCTTGCTGGCTAATGTCATGCTCTGCAAGCGTGCAGCCGCTTCAAAAGCACGGAGGGAATTAAGTGGTGGCAGTTCGGTCAACATTTGATGTCCTACAGTTGGGTAATTAGAACAGGATTACAGATTTGTGTGAGTTTAACTCACGCAATGACGACAATAACTCCTTTGCGTTTATTTGGCAAACGCAGTCTAATGCCTAGCAATCACTCCCTTTTTTTATCAGAAGAATAATAAATCATTATGGAATTTGAACTGACGCTACAAATCGCTGCGATACTTTTTGCCGTCGCTATGGTGGCAGGTTTTATCGACGCTATCGCCGGTGGCGGTGGCTTGTTGACGATTCCTGCACTCATGTGGGCAGGCTTGCCGCCTGCGGTTGCCTTGGGCACAAATAAGCTGCAGGCCTGTGGCGGCAGTTTTTTTGCGAGCTTGTACTTTGTCCGTAAAGGACTCGTGGATCTTAAATCCGTAAAGTTAGCCTTGATCTGTGCGTTCATCGGCGCTGCATTGGGCACTATTCTCGTTCAACTCGTCGATACCAAAGTGCTGGAATTGATGTTGCCATTTTTGATTTTGGCAATTGGTTGTTACTTCTTATTTTCGAAAAAGATTTCTGAAGACGATAAGCATCAAGTACTGACACCTACCGCGTTTGCGTTCACTGCCGCGTTAGGTGTGGGATTGTACGATGGTTTTTTTGGTCCTGGCACTGGCAGCTTTTTTGCGCTGGCGTTTGTATCGTTAGCAGGTTTTGGTTTGGCTAAGGCTACGGCTCACGCGAAACTACTTAATTTCTCAACCAACATAGCTTCGCTGATTTTCTTCGCCTTGGGCGGCAAAGTGATTTGGTTATTGGGGGTGGTCATGCTCGCAGGACAAGCGATTGGCGCAACTTTGGGCTCTCGTCTGGTTGTGACTAAAGGCACGAAAATTATCAAGCCACTGGTCGTGACTATGTCCCTTGCCATGAGCTTTAAACTCCTCGCAACGCAATATCACTTATTCTAATTGATTGTTTCTTATCAATAAGCGCAGCCTTAAACGGCGGATTAGTTAATCTTAGCGCGTAAGCTTAAGTTATTTTATTTTTATCTTATCTGAGTGACGTTCACCTTGGCTCATAAGTTTAGCTGAGGTGGATATCGCTTAGAATATCCTCTAAAGAGGATCGCAACGCCTCTTCCTACTTTGCAATAGGTATACTCTTTCAAGGTTTTTGAATAGTATAACCTGTCAATTTTAATGCACTTTTTAGGCTTCTCATTTTTCTATGTGCATTTAAACGCTATGTCTTTATTTAATACGATTTAACCCGATTTGCATGCGTGCAGTGTCTATCTCGTCTGCCTTATTTTTGCGTTGATGTGCCGGCACATGCGCTCGGGTTTAGCGCTACCACTTCTTTAAAAGAGCGATTATGAAATTTATCCACACCTCGGACTGGCACATAGGTCGTCAGTTACACAATCAGTCATTACTGGATGATCAAGCCTTTGTGCTCGAGCAAATTATTGCATTAGCAGATGAGCATAAGGTGGACGCTGTGATTGTGGCGGGGGATATTTATGACAGATCGATTCCGCCAGCAAACGCGGTTGCGCTGTTAGATGATGTGCTCAACCGCTTAGTACAGGATTTAGGTCTGCAAGTGATTATGATTGCCGGTAACCACGATGGCCACGAGCGCTTAGGGTTTGCGGCAAAACAAATGGCGGCAAGTGGCTTATATATTGTGGGGCCCTTGAGTGCTGACATTCAGCCTATTACATTGTCGAGTACAAGTGGTGATGTGGTTTTTTATCCCTTGCCTTACGCTGAACCTGCCACAGTGCGGCAAGTGTTTGAGTGTGAGGCGTCGAGCCACGAAATGGCTATGGATGTATTGCTGGAAAAAGTGCGCCAGCACGATAGCCAAGGCTTACCCAAAGTGGTGATAAGCCATTGCTTTTTGGATGGCGGCAGCGAATCAGAATCAGAGCGGCCGCTCAGTATTGGTGGCGCCGATAAAATATCGCCAAAGCTCTTCACTGAGTTTGATTATGTCGCCCTTGGGCATTTGCACGGACCGCAATACAAAGGCGCCGAGCATGTGCGTTACTCAGGCTCGATTTTGAAGTATTCCTTTAGCGAACAACATCAACACAAGTCGGTGACCTTAGTTGAACTAGGCACGCAAACGCCAATAGATATCCGTTTATTGCCGTTAACCTCGCTGCGTGATGTTCGCATCTTAGAAGGGGAGTTAGACATCTTACTCGCCCAAGGTAAAACGGATACAAACCGTGAGGATTACCTTATGGTCAGGCTCCTCGATAAACATGCCATTTTAGACGCTATGGGTAAACTTAGGGCCGTCTACCCTAATGTGCTGCATTTAGAGCGGACAGGCTTGATGGCGGGGCAGCAGCAAGTTGCTTTGAGCCGGGATCATATCAAAAAAGGCGAGATGGACATGTTTTGTGACTTTTTCTCCCAGGTGTCTGGCGAGTCATTGACGCAGGCACAGCAAGTCGTGATGGATGACCTCCTGACTAAGCTGCACAATGAGGAGCGTCAAGCATGAGACCCCTTAGCCTTTCAATGTCAGCCTTTGGTCCCTTTGCATCGACTCAGGCACTTGATTTTACAGCCCTTGGAACCAATCCGTTATTTCTCATCAACGGGCCCACAGGCGCGGGTAAGACGACCTTGCTCGATGGCATTTGTTTTGCGCTCTATGGCAAAACCACAGGTAATGAGCGTGAAGGTAGCCAAATGCGCTGTGATATGGCCGACGATAGTTTACTAACAGAAGTCACTTTCAGTTTTCAGCTCGGCAGTAACAGCTACCGTATTCGCCGGGTGCCAGAGCAAGACAGAGTTAAAAAAAGCGGTGACGGCTCGACAGTGCAAAAGCCCGAAGCGCAGCTCTATAAAATTGGCGCCGATGGCAATGAAAGCTTATTAGTTGCCAGTAAAGTGTCCGAGGCCACCGCTGAGATTGAAGCTTTGACTGGGCTCGATGTGGAGCAGTTTCGCCAAGTGATGGTATTACCTCAGGGTAAGTTTCGCGAATTATTAATGGCGGACTCTAAAGCGCGTGAGCTGATATTTAGTCAGTTATTTCAAACGCATATTTATCGCCGGATTGAAGATACCTTAAAAAATAAGGCTGCCGATATTAGCGCCTTAGTGAAAGATCAACGCAGCCGCCGCGATGGTATTTTACAAAGTGCGGGCCTAGCATCCGATGACGAGCTAAGCAATGAATTAGCCAAGCTCACGCCTGAACTTGCGCTCGCTCAAAGTGCCAAGGAACAGGCATTACAGCAGCAACAATTAATCATTAAAGCCAGCGATGCCGCCCAGCATCTACTGGCTGAATTTGCGCAGTTTGATGTTTTAACTCAAACCGCTGCAGCGCTCGAGGCGCAGCAAGAAAGTATCGTTGCGCAAACCCATAAACTGAACTTAGCTAAACAAGCGCAGCGTTTAGCGCCTATGGTTGAGGTGTTTTTAGCCCGTGAACAAGAAGCAAAAGCCGCCAATCTCGCCTTTAGCAATGCGCAAACGGCACTGACTCAAGCCAAGCAAGCCTTTGATGATGCCGAGCTCAAAGCGCAAGACTTGCCCGTATTGGAAGCGTCGCTACTGGAACAGGAACAAGCCAAACAGCAACTGAATGCGCTAGGGCCGCAGCTTAGGGAGCTGGATAGACTCAATAAAACCCTCGAGCAAGAGCAAGCACAGTTAGTTAAAGCTAAAGCACAGCTTCAGATCAGTAAAAATGAGTTAACCGCCGCAACCCAAAAACGCCGTGAACTGGAATCGGCTTTGCCACCATTGCAGGCCAACAGCGACACTCGCCTCTCATTGCAACAGGCGCACCAGCAGCAACAGCAGTTATTGTCAACTTATCAGCAATGGCAACAAGTGGCGGCAAGGGTATCGTCGACACAGGCAAAACTTGCCAATGCGAAAGCGCAAGGGCAACAACTCAATGCCGAGCATCAGCAAGCACAGGTTGCGCATAAAGCCCTATTAATGACTTGGCACCAAGGACAGGCAGCCATTTTAGCGCGGCAATTACAGCAAGATGAACCTTGTCCCGTCTGTGGCAGCCAAATCCATCCGCAGCCAGCACAGAGCCAAGAGCCACTCCCAAGTGATGAAGTGCTGCAATTGGCCCAAGACGCTGAAACGATGGCCCAAGAAGTCCTGAGCAAAGCCAGAGCGGAATATCGCGGATTAGATGCACAGTTCAAAATCTTGCAACAGCAATCACAAGATCTCGTGGCCCAATTGGGCACAGCGGTTGATATTTCTCAAGATGAACATGCGCATACCTTGTCGCAATATGCTTTCTCACTCACGCAAGCTGAGCAAGCTCATCAAGATTTGCAGCAGTTACAGCAAGAAATTGTATTGTTGCACGCGCAGGAAACGCATCTGCAACAAAAGCTGGAGCAAGGACAAACACACGATAGTGCGCTGCAATCTAAAGTGGATTTATTGCAGGGGCAGTTAGCGCACATGCAACAAAGTGTCCCACCTGCGCTTGCAACGCTTGAGGCATTAACCGCAGCAATCACGCAAAACCAGCAACAGATAAGCCAGATTAAACAGCAGATTGCTGACGTGAGGGCGCTTCAGCAACAAACAGGGCAAACCTTTGTTGCAGCTAAAGCGGCGCTTAATGGTGCCGAAAATACCGCTGAGGCGGCATTAGTCCAGCAAACGCGTGCCCAGCAGCAACTCAATCAGCAATTAGTCGCAGCGGGATTTACCGACCAACAGGCCTTATTTGCGGCCATGCTGGATGAAGAGCAACTGCATGCATTAGCCAGCGAGATTGAGGCTTACCAGCAGCGCAGTGCTTTGACCAAGGCGCAGTGCGAGCAGTTAGCGATGAAGCTCAAAGATAAAGTGCCACCCGATAGCATTAAGCTCGCTGCCGAGCTTGAGTCGGCGCAGCAAGCATTACACGCAGCAGAGCAGGTATGGCAGTTGCTTCACACTCGCACAGTATTGCTCACACAAACTCAAAGCCAGCTCAGTATTGCAGATACGAAAGCTAAGGCGTTAGACGATGAATATGCAGTTATCGGCACGCTTGCCGATGTGGCGAATGGGAAAACAGGCAATAAGATCAGTTTGCAGCGTTTTGTATTAAGCGTACTGCTCGACGATGTGTTACTCGAAGCGAGCCATAGGCTGCATCTGATGAGTAAGGGACGTTATCGCTTGCTGCGTAAGGAAGATAGAGCAAAGGGCAACAAGGCGTCTGGGCTCGAGTTAGAAGTGGAAGATGCCTACACCTCAAAAGTGCGCCCTGTAGCAACCTTAAGCGGCGGCGAAAGTTTTATGGCGGCCTTGTCCATGGCGTTAGGGCTATCCGATGTGGTGCAAGCTTATGCTGGGGGGATCAAACTCGACACCTTATTTATCGATGAAGGCTTTGGCAGTTTAGACCAAGATTCATTGGAATTGGCGATTCGAACCTTGATGGTTCTGCAGTCTTCGGGCCGCATGATAGGGGTGATCTCGCACGTTTCTGAGATGAAAGAGCAGATAAATACTCGCATCGACATCAATAAAACCTCACATGGGAGCGAAATGACGATAGTTTTGCCTTAGTCGCTCGTTCTCTCAGAGTCCAATAAATAACCTGCTGTTTTGTATATGTTATTTATTGTGACTCTTGCGTGTTTAACATTAGGATAATGTGCGCAAACTGAGTTGAAAATGCCAACTGGCGCATGTTTCTTGTTAATAGTCAGGTAAAAGTACGAAATAGCATTTGTCATAATGGGATTTTTGGGATAAGTTGGAAAAAATTCGGGCTTCCCTCATAGGGACTGGTTCAAAAATAAAACGCAAAGTTAACGAAAGGTGAAAAGCGTTGCAGACAGGCAAACCCAACTTTATCAACTTATCGCAAACCCGTTTGCAGAACTTATCATCGACCCAAAAAAACATTCTATTAATGGGTGGTTTGTTGATTGGCGCTGCTATGTTAATGCCGAATAATGGTCATGTTGTGCCAACTGCTCAGCGTATCCCTGTTGCCCTCGATATTGAAAATATTCTCCCCCAAGTTTCTGAACCTGAAGTCCAAGATCAAGCAACCCTTATTAATAACGCTCCACAGTTTGAGCGAATTATCGTTTCTGGTGATACCTTAAGTGGGTTATTTTCGAAAGCGGGTGTTGATCAGCAGACCATGTATAAGGTGTTAGAAGCTGATTTAAATATTTTGGCACTTGATACCTTATTGCCTGGTAACAGAATGCAATTTTGGCTTGATAACGAAGGCCAATTACAGAAATTAGAACTTTATTTTAACGCTGCTCGCCAAGTGGTGTTTACACGCTATGAAGACGGCAGTTTTAATGTTGAAGAAGTCAACGTTGAAGGTGTTTGGCAAAATCGTATTATATCTGGCGATATTAAAGGTTCATTTTACGTCTCTGCACAAAAAATGGGTTTAGCTGCGGCAGACATTCAGCGGATTGAAGATTTACTCAAAGAAAAATTGAATTTCGCCCGTGATTTACGCGTTGGCGATAAATTCTCTGTTTTGGTAAATGATCAATATGTTGAAGGTGAAGCTACGGGCAGTAGCCAAATTTTAGGCGTGAGTATTAAAACCGGTCGTTCTGAAATTAGTGCATTTCAATATACAGACGGCAGTTATTACGATGCCAAGGGCCAGAGTTTAGTACGTGCGTTCCAGCGTTATCCATTAGCTAAACAACCCCGCATGAGTTCCCGTTTTAATCCATATCGTAAGCATCCTATTACTGGCCGTATTTCACCCCATAACGGAACCGACTTTTCAGTGCCTATCGGGACTAAAGTGATTGCTCCTGGTGATGGTGTTGTTAGTTTAGTGACTGACCATCAGTTCGCTGGTAAGTATATTGTGATTGACCACGGTGGTAAGTATCGTACCCGTTACCTGCATTTATCTAAGGCGCTTGTGCGTAAAGGTCAGCGAGTGACTCGAGGCCAAGTGATTGCTTTATCTGGTAATACTGGTCGCTCAACGGGTCCACACTTACATTATGAATTCCATATCAATGGTAAACCTGTTGACCCGTTAAAAGCGGATATTCCTATGTCTAGCAAGTTAGCGAATCAAGACTTACGCACATTTACCAATATGGTGAAGAGTCGTGAAGCTATGATGAACCTTGGCTAATAGAACTAAGTCTCGCCAAGTCTGAATAAACGATAGTACTGGCTTTTCTTGAAGAGTTTACCAATGCCGATGAAATGCAAATTTCATCGGCATTTTTGTTTCCATCATTCTTCTTGTTGTAGATATTTTTCTGCTATCACAAGTATTCTTACAAGTTGTAAGGAAGCTTTAAATTTATTCGATCCGCAGTACTAGCGATATACACAGAAGGGGATAAATAGAGCGGATGTGGTGAGCTTCAGTTAGGGTGTTATAGCGAGTTATTCTTTTGACAGTTAAGAGACTCAATTTGGCAGCTAATGACCTTTAAAGCTAACTAGCACTCTTTATTAGGGACTGAACAGAACTAAATACGTAGCGTTAAATAGCGTCTATCAGCTTGCTTGGCGTCTTTGCATCACTTTTAATGCACACTTACACAGTTTACCTTTTAGAGCGGGACAGCCACCGCAGGGAGACTTTTTAAAAGGACGTAATGCAAAGCTGTGTTCTGTTGGTAAAGGAGTGAGCCGAGTAATCATAGTCGATGAAAATGTTGCATCATTAGCGGCAATAAACGTAGCCTTTGCCAGTTTTAACTGTTTCTTGAGTGCGGATTTATCGCTATGGGCAAATTCTTGTTGTGAAATGTGCTTCGTGAGTAATTTGGTGAGGTGTTTGCGCTGAGCTTTTTTATTAGTCAAAGATTTATCAGTCAGGGTGTTCAGATGAGATAAGGATGGAATCGCTTTTCCTGAACTTGAAACAGATCTTGCCTGTGTTTTGAGTAACTTTTTAGCTTGTTTTTTACACCACTTGCTCAAAAGTTTATCGATATTCTGTTTCGTCATTGTCGTTACTGAATTCTGCAGCGTGAGATACTTCAATATTCTAAATGAAAACTATTATCAGTCAAGTTGTGGATGAAAAATATACTAAGGTCAAGTGTTGGCTTTATCTGCGCAATAAGGGGATATGTTGGCGTCGATACAGGTTAATAATAAGCGTAAATCAAATTCAAACTGGTGATAATCCGGCTCCATATGGGTACACAAATTATAGAAAGCCTTGTTGTGATCTTTTTCTTTTAAATGGGCTAATTCGTGTACAACGACCATACGCAATAAAGGCTCTGGTACACGCTTCAAACGTGAAGAGATGCGAATTTCGTTCTTAGCTTTGATTTTATTGCCTTGAACTCGCGCGACGTAGGAATGTAAGCCAAGTGCATGATGACTAATGTTAATTTTGTCATCGAAGATCACTTTCGAGAGTGGTGACGACTGGCGTAAAAATTGGTTTTTAATCGCTTGGGTGTAGTCGTACAGCGCTTTATCGCTGCGAACGCTATGTATGACAGGATGACGTTTCAACAGTAGCTTAGGTAATGTGCCAGCATCGAGATGTTGCTGTACCTGCTGTTGAATATCTGGGCTGTAACCGTTTAAGTATTTTAATGGATTCATAGGGGATTTGGCTCCGAATGACTTCGGAGCCTGAGTTATCGCATTACTTAAACTTTGCCGAAAATACGGCGATTTTGCTGGGCGTAAGCGGCTTCAAAAGCTAACTGCTGCACTTTTTTAAGATCTAAACTATCGAAATCAACCTGCGGTGGATTGCGCTTGTTTTGCTCTTTGATAGTGACAGGAGACAGTAAGCTGACAGGTAATTCACCTAATTGAATCGCGGCTTCAAGTTTAAAACTTGTGGCTGAGCCCGCCAATTTACCTTTTTGTTCACGTTCAATGATGACAACTTCATCAACGCGATAATCTTGCATAAGCTTATGAAAAGCGAAGTGAAACTCACGAATAGCTTCTGTGGTAGCAGATTGGGAAACGGTGAAAGACACCTTACGGCATTCTGGCACATTGAAGGTTTCACCTTCATAGCTCAATAAACTGATAATGGCTTCGCCACCTTTTAATTCAACACCACAAACTCTCATGTTACACCTTCAAAATATCGATAATAGCGCTATTGTAGCTGGAAATGACGTGAGGATCAGTGTTTACCCTGCGCTTTTGATTCGCTTGGCGACAGACTGATGCGCTTAGTGCGTCAATTCCCAGTATTCGATCAGCCAATGTGTTGTGTATCAGAAATAAAATCTGATGTTAAATCCACCGGCATGTATGCTTTAATTTGTTCTAAACTTCTTCTGTATCATTGTCTTGTAGCAATTGCGCCGCAGCAGGTTTTCTACGCATGGGTGCATCGCCAATGTCCACGCCCGTGATAAAACGCTTATCCCGTGAAGGCGCCGGTGTGGCTGCTTTGGCTCTTTTACTCTTACCTTTAGCAAGCTCGGCTTTAGCAACACGTTTTGCTGGTGTCTGTTTGGCTTTGCTTTTTAGACCACTAAATTTAGCTTCTAGACCTGGAATCGTACTGATCTCAAAGGTCTTTCTAAGGAACACTTGGACTTTCTTAAAGTTGTCCCAATCTTTTGGTCCGACGAGCGATATCGCATCACCTTTCGCGCCAGCACGGCCAGTACGGCCGATACGATGCACGTATTCTTCGGCAAATTTAGGCATGTCGAAGTTGACGACCAAAGACACATTGAGCAAATCCAGACCACGAGAGGCGACATCGGTCGTCACTAGGACTTGTTGTTGGCCACGGGCAAATTGGTCCATGATTTGGTTGCGTGCGGCTTGCTTTAAATCACCGCTCAGTGCGGCGGTTGCAAAACCTTGCTCAATTAATTTAGCGGCTAAGCGTTCTGTATCTGGGCGCGTCGCAGTAAAGATGATCACTTGCTTGTGTGTTTCATCTTTAAGTAAACGGGCTAACAACGCTTCTTTATGGTCTAAGTGGTCACATAAGAAGATACGTTGGTGAATGTCGTTATGCTCAGAGTGAGCCGCGCCAATCGCCACGTGCGCTGGATTTTTTAACAGCGTTGCCGCGATATCATTGATTTCGTCATGATCTAATGTGGCAGAAAACATCAGCGTTTGACGACGTTTATGATCGGCAGCATCGTTGATGGCTTTTAACTGCGGGGCAAAGCCTAAATCTAACATGCGGTCGGCTTCATCGAGCACGAGTAATTCTAAGCCATTTAGGAATAGATGTTTTTGCTCTAAATGATCGGCGATACGGCCTGGCGTCGCGACAATAAAATGCGGTTCTTTCGCTAGGGCTTTCGCTTGGTCGTTAAAGTTTTCACCGCCCAGAACGCTGATGGCCTTGTATTGGGTGTTGGCGACCAGCAAGCGAAGCTGACTATACACTTGATGTGCTAGTTCGCGGGTCGGTAATAAAATCAATACTCTAGGATCGCGTTTTGACAGTGAGCGGGTAGAAATGACTCTTTGCAATGCGGGTAACAAAAACGCTAAGGTTTTACCTGAGCCCGTTTTTGATGACGCCATTAAATCTTTACCTGCCAATGCGATAGGCAGTGCTTGTTCCTGGATGGCGGTGGGTTCTGTGATCCCCATATGTTTTATGCTTTGAAGCAGACGCTGGTCCAGAGAAAAATCGGTAAATTGCAAAGGTATATCCCCTAAATCTTAGTAAGGGCAGATTATAGCCTTAATCGCCCTAACTCAGCTATCCACATCGGTGATTATCTCTGCTTCACGCGTGGATTTATCGCGAAAGTGTGCCATTTACACTTAGTTGCCGGCATTTGTTTACATCGATGTTACAAGTACTTAATTGCCTTGGTTCCACCAATTGACAGTGGATATGAAAGGATTTTACGTTATCGTGTAGTGGATTGAGTAACAGGAGAATGATTTATGGCTAACGGAACAACCCCTTCGGTTGGTATTGCCTTGGGCAGTGGCGCTGCGAAAGGTTGGGCGCACATTGGCGTGTTGAATGGTCTTGCCGCCATGGGGATCAAACCCGATAAAGTTGCGGGATGTTCGGTGGGCGCTTTAGTGGGCGCCGCGTACGCCCATGACCATTTACCTGAATTAGAAGAATGGGTTCGGAGTTTCTCGAGCTGGGACGTGCTTGGCTTGATGGACATTCGATGGCGTAAAGGCGGTCTTATCGGCGGTGATAAAGTATTTGATGTGCTGCAAGCTCGAATAGGGGATGTGAATATTGAGAACCTCAACCGTCCTTTTGCGGCGGTTGCGACCGACTTGTACTCTGGGCAGGAGATTTGGTTTACTGAAGGGGATTTACGTCAAGCGGTGCGCGCTTCTTGCTCTATGCCAGGGATTTTGGCGCCCGTGAGACAAGGTGACCGCTGGCTTGTCGATGGTGCTGTGGTGAATCCAGTGCCTGTTTCTGTCAGCCGTGCCATGGGCGTCGATGTGGTGATAGCCGTGGATTTATATGGTTATCATTCTGGTCGCATTCAAGTATTGCCGGTGAGCATGACGAGCCAAAAAAACGTTGAAGCTGAAATGGATATGTCAGCGCGACAAGAAACTGGATTTATGGATTTGTTTGCCCGTGGCCGAGATTATGTTAGCAATCTGACCGATAAGTTTTCACTTGGCACTAAATCGAATCCAGGCATGATTGCTGTAATGTCTCAATCTATGGGCATTTTAGAGCAAAGACATAAACGGGCGCGCTTGATGGGCGATCCGCCAGATATTTGTATTGTGCCTGAGGTCGGCAATATCGGCACTATGGAGTTTCACCGTGCTGATGAGGCGATTGCCGCTGGCGAAGCTGCTGTGGAGAAGGTGGCTCACTTGATTGAAGCTGCGTTGTGGAAGGGCTAATCCGTTAAAAGATAAACAGTTGACTATCAAATAGAAAAAGTCGGTACAACTCGCGTTATACCGACTTTTTGCTATCTAAAACTGAGTCTTGCTATCTAAAACTGAGCATTTATGTCGCTTTGATCGCGAGTTACGCTAATTTCACCAACATTTTACCGCGATTCTTACCTTCAAACAGACCGATAAAGGCATCAGGTGCTTGTTCAAGCCCTTGATAAATGGTTTGTTCAGCTTTGACTTTACCTTCAGCTAACCATTGAGCCATTTTCACGGCAAACTCAGGATAATGCGCCCAATGTTCGGATACGATAAAACCTTCTAACTTAAGTTTACGCATCACTATCAGGGCCAAGTTATCTGGACCAGGTGTTGGCGCTGTGTCGTTATACTGCGAAATCATACCGCAAACGGCGATACGACCATGATCTTTCATATTGCTCAGCGCTGCGGCTAAATGCTCGCCACCGACGTTTTCAAAGTACACATCAATCCCTTCTGGCGCGGCTTTTGTGAGCGCTTGGGTGAGATTGCCACAGGTTTTGTAATTGATGATGGCATCAACGCCATAGCTTCGCAGCAATTCCGCTTTTTCGTCTGACCCCACAGAGGCGATTACGCGAGCACCCATCAGTTTACCAATCTGGCAAGCAACACTGCCGACGGCGCCTGATGCGGCAGAAACAAACAGGGTTTCACCTGCTTTTAAATCTGCGATGCGAGTCAGTCCCGTCCACGCTGTCATGCCCGGCATACCAAGCACGCCGAGGAAATGTGAACTGTCTAATTCGGTTTGCGGCAGAGCGGTCAGTCCAGCCGTGTCAGTGACAGCGTGCTCGCGCCAACCTAACATGCTGCTGACTTTAGTGCCTACTGGGAAATCACTGTTTTTAGACGCGATAACTTCACCAATCGCGCCGCCTTCTAAGACTTGATTCAGGGCGAAGGGCGGAACATAACTCTTACGATCTACCATGCGGCCACGCATATAAGGGTCGACCGACATCCACAGGTTTTTAATCAACACTTGGCCATCGGCGAGCGGCGCTAAGGATTGATTTACTAAAGCAAAATTCTCAGCCGTAGGCATGCCTTCAGGGCGACTGGCTAAATGGATTTCACGGGTTTCGGTAATAGTGCTATTCATAAAAAATTAACCTTTTGTTTGTGCGCAAACTAACTGCGTCAACTGTACGTGGCTTCATGACACAATGCAAATACTTTGCGCGCAAACTAGATGCGATGGGGCGGATCGGATAAGATAGCGCTATGTTTGAATGACAGGCGCTTAAACGTGCAAAATTGTTTATCTCACCCAGAGCTCGGATCTACAGAGCAGAGTCAAAACCCAGAGCTACAAAACCCAGGGCCATATAACACAGAGGTACAGAATCCCGAGCCAAGGGATGCACTGTGTTTATCTGATAATGTGTGCTTCGCGCTATATTCTGCCAGCAATGCCTTAGTGCGCGCTTATCGGCCTTTACTCGAGGCATACGAGTTAACTTTCCCTCAATATCTTGTGATGCAAACCCTGTGGCGTCAAAATGGCTGTAGTCAAACCCAGCTATCGGCGGCGACTAAGCTCGATATGGGGACGCTAACGCCTATCGTTAAGCGGTTAGAGGTAAAAGGCTTGATCACGCGTTTGGCCTGCATTGAAGATGAGCGGAAAAAATTGATCACTCTGACGACTCAGGGAGAGGCGATTAAGCATGAAGCCCTAGCCTTGAAGCAAACCTTACTAAATAAAGTGCAGATGGATGCCGAGGCACTCGATTTGTTGAGGCGGCAATGTCTTGCCCTTATTGAAGATTTACAGTCCTAGAGATAAAGCAACTGGTGCTGTTCGCTACCCGAAAATTCAGGCTCTGCACAGATTAATACTTGATTGGCTTAGTTTTTGCTTTAAAACCGTCATTGAGTCTTAGACGCCGAATTTTTGACGATGAATTCTATTTTAAATGCCTTCAATCTTAATCGCAGCAGTACCAGTATCGCCGATGCCTATGGTGCCAATAGCCAAAAGACGAGTACGGCTAAAACCGATGCGACCACTGAGACCAAGAAAACTCAGACGGATGCCGCTAAACCCGACACTGGTAAAGCCGATGAGATAGCGCTGTCGCCACGGGCGCAACGTGCACAGAAAATTCAGTCGATGGCGAAGGATTTTTTTGCCGATGGCAAATTTGGTGTCGCCGATATTCCCGCATTAGTGTCACGTTTACAAAAAGACGGCATTTTATCGGACGTGCAACTCGACCGTTTATCAAAAAACGGTATTACAGTTCCGAGCACAACCACGCCGAGTAAGCAGTCGCTGCAAGATTTCTTAGATGATGAGCTCAAATCATTAGCCAAAAAATCACCGAACACCCCCCTGATCAATACCTTGGTCGATGCGAAAAACGTTTTGACCAATATGGATGATGCTCAGTCGCCGGTGCTCGCCCAAAAAGCCACCAAAGTCCTTGGCCAATTAACGGATTATTTGAATTCCGAGCCACCGCTAACAGATGCCCAAAAACAGCAATGGCAGGGGCTTAAATCTATGATGCAACTCGCTTCGTCTATGGGCTCGCATCAGTCGGCATCGGGCCAACTCAGTAGTTATCTCGCACTCGCTAAGCGTTAATCTTGAGTTATGGTGTTTGATCATCACTGATTTCAGGCATCAACTAGCTGGGTTTAATCAGCAGGTCAAGGCGCAATTTTCAGATAATTGGGCCTAGCTGCAGTTCTGGTTTGTTCTTTTATTTCATCCTAAAAACTATGATCTGGATCATGGACGCCTCACCGTCGTTGTAGCCTAATGCTCTACATATTGTGTTTTATGCTTTTAAAATCACTAGATGTAGTGTTAATTTTTAGGCGAGATGGAGAGGAACTGAACAATGCCAGTCGTAATTAAGCGTGATGGTTGCCGCACACCTTTTGATGAAACAAGGATACGGGATGCAGTGAATGCCGCTGCAAACTCAGTTGGAATAGAGGATGGCGACTATGCAGCGACAGTGGCAGCGTGTATCAGTCAAAGCGTTGCGACCTTAACCGAAGTCGATATCCATCATCTACAGGATGCGGTTGAGAATTTACTGATGGAAGGGCCGTATAAGTCCTTGGCGCGGGTTTATATCGAATACCGTCACGACCGAGATGTGTGCCGTGAAGCGACCAGTAAACTCAACCTCGAAATCCGTGGTTTAGTCGAGCAAAGTAATGCGGCGTTACTCAATGAAAATGCCAATAAAGATTCGAAAGTTATCCCAACTCAGCGGGATTTGCTCGCGGGCATAGTCGCCAAACATTATGCCAAGAGTCATATCTTGCCAAAGGACGTGGTTGCTGCCCATGAAGCGGGGGAGATCCACTACCACGACCTAGATTACTCGCCTTTTTTCCCGATGTTTAACTGCATGCTGATTGATTTGGCTGGTATGTTGACCCATGGCTTTAAAATGGGCAATGCCGAAATCGAAACCCCTAAGTCTATTTCAACGGCGACAGCCGTCACCGCACAGATCATTGCCCAAGTGGCGAGCCATATTTATGGCGGCACGACCATCAATCGCATCGACGAAGTGTTAGCGCCATTTGTCGCTAAGAGCTACGACAAGCACTACCAAATCGCCCTGAATTGGCAGATCACCGACGCCAAAGCCTTTGCCACGGCGCAAACTGAAAAAGAATGTCACGATGCATTTCAGTCTTTGGAATATGAGGTTAATACCTTGCATACCGCCAATGGCCAAACACCGTTCGTTACCTTTGGCTTTGGGTTAGGCACATCATGGGAATCCCGCTTAATTCAGCAATCTATGCTGAAAGTACGGATGGCGGGATTAGGTAAAAATCGTAAGACGGCAGTTTTTCCTAAGTTAGTGTTTGCGATTCGTGATGGCATTAATCACAAAGCTGGCGATTGCAATTACGATGTCAAACAGATGGCACTCAAATGCGCAACTATGCGCATGTATCCCGACATTCTCAATTACGAGCAAGTCGAGAAAGTCACAGGTTCATTTAAAACCCCAATGGGTTGCCGCAGCTTTTTAGGCACCTATGAGGAAAATGGCGAGCTCGTGCATGAAGGACGTAATAATCTTGGGGTCGTTAGTTTAAATCTGCCGCGGATTGCCTTGGAAGCTAAGGGTGATGAAGCGGAATTTTATCATCTTTTAGATGACAGATTAGTCTTAGCCCGTAAAGCGTTAGATACTCGCATTGAGCGACTCAATGGCGTTAAAGCCCGTGTGGCACCAATCCTCTATATGGAAGGGGCCTGTGGTGTGCGTTTGCGCGCTGATGATGATGTTTCTCAAATCTTTAAAAATGGCCGGGCGTCAATTTCACTCGGTTACATTGGCCTGCATGAAACCATGAATGCACTCTATGGCACCCAAACCCATGTATTTGACGATGCACAATTGAGGGACAAAGCCGTCGCTATTGTTGCCTATCTTAAAGCCGCCACAGATGCGTGGAAGGCTGAAACAGGTTATGGCTTTAGTCTGTATAGCACGCCAAGCGAGAGCCTTTGCAGCCGTTTTTGTAAACTGGATGCGAAGCAATTTGGCCTAGTCACAGGCGTGACAGACAAGGGCTATTACACTAATAGTTTCCACCTTGATGTGGAAAAAAGTGTAAATCCTTACGATAAAATTGATTTTGAACAGCCATATCCTGCTATCGCGAACGGCGGCTTTATTTGTTATGGCGAATATCCCAACATGCAGCATAACCTCGAAGCGCTGGAAAACGTGTGGGATTATAGTTATAGCCGCGTGCCTTACTATGGCACTAACACGCCAATTGATGAATGCTACGACTGTGGCTTTACTGGCGAATTTAGCTGTACCAGTAAAGGGTTCACTTGCCCTAAGTGCGGCAACCATGAGCCAAGTCGGGTGTCAGTGACGCGCCGAGTGTGCGGTTACTTAGGCAGCCCAGATGCGCGGCCCTTCAATTATGGTAAACAGGAAGAAGTAAAACGTAGGATCAAACACTTGTAACACTATTATTTTATTCTGCTTGTTAGACTTATTCCGTGGCATCACGTGGCATCAAATCAAATAGTGCCATGGGATAAGTCCCAATGTTAAAAGATGAAATGCACTATGAAGTACTATCAATGAATTACCATCAATATTTCCCTATCGATGTGGTCAATGGCCCTGGTACCCGTGCGACCTTGTTTGTCTCTGGCTGCGAGCACCAGTGCCGCGGTTGTTACAATCAAAGTACTTGGGATCCCCGTTCTGGGCATGTGTTTGATAAGACGATGGAAGATAGGATGATTGCCGATCTCAATGATAAGCGGATTGTACGCCGTGGTTTATCGCTCTCGGGGGGCGATCCTTTATTGCCTGTCAATCTCAGTGCCATTTTGGCGCTCGTCAAACGAGTCAAGGCAGAGTGTAAGGGGAAAGATATTTGGCTGTGGACGGGTTATGTGCTTGATGAGTTGAGTGATGAACAGCGCGCCGTGTTGGCCTATATTGATGTGCTGGTGGATGGGAAATTTGAACAAAGTCTTGCCGATCCAAGTCTCGTATTTCGCGGTAGCAGCAATCAGATCATTCGTTTGTTATAAAAGCGGTAACGAGGATCTGTAACTTGCTGCTATAATCTCAGGCCTTGACACAGACGCTAGCATAATCAGGCTAAGATTTTACTGTGGCTAACTTAGGTAATTTAAGGTAACAGAATGAATTTAAAGCAAGAACTGCAGCAGCTTAACGATAAATTAGATAAATTTCGTCGTAAACTTGCTGCGGCTGAACAAAGAGGCGATGACGTCATTATTGCCCAGTTCAAGCGCGAAATCGCTGCAGTCACTAAGCAAATTGGCAGTGTGAAAGGCCAACAAACCCGCTTATTGAATAAGCAAGGTTCAGATATCAAAGGTTTGTCTTTCCATCGCGCTTTGACTAAAGATGAACAAGCGGACATGGGCAAACTGAAAAAGTCTGTCAAAGGTCTTGTGGTGATCCACCCTATGACGGCTATCGGCCGTGAAATGGGGCTAAAGGAAGTCACTGGATACGCGCCCGCAAAATTTTAATGTGGGTTAGGCTGTCACTGACACGGGATCGAGTGTCGATCGCGTGTTTGTGCGCCTAGTACTTTATGCACAGCTTCGTTTTAATCCATTCCTTCGTGCTGCCCATCGAAAATGACATTCATGTTTGGTTTAGTTGATTAAAACACTAAAGTATTTCTTGATTGTTCAAAAACACTTTAGAATAGTGCGCTTAGTTGGCTAAGTGCCTAATCCTCGTTTGTTTCTAGGGATCTTATTCGTCTCATGGAATGAGAGTTGTCGTTAAGGTTAAGTATGTCGATAAAATATGTCGCGACGTCAAAGTTACCCACTCCTTGGGGCGTGTTTGCCATGCATGGTTTTGAAGATACAGAATCAGGCAAAGAGCATGTTGCGCTCACATTCGGTACGCTCAGTGCGGATGAACCTGTGTTGGGTCGAATTCATTCCGAGTGTTTAACTGGCGATGCGTTATTTAGCTTGCGTTGTGACTGTGGTTTTCAGTTACAAGCGGCGATGCAAAATATTGCGGAAACGGGCAGTGGCTTTATCCTCTATTTGCGCCAAGAAGGCCGTGGCATTGGTTTGTTGAATAAAATCCGCGCCTACGAGCTGCAAGATAAAGGTGCCAACACAGTTGAAGCCAACGAGCAACTGGGCTTCGAAGCCGATATGCGTAAATACGACATGATCAAACCTATGCTGGAACAGATAGGCGTGAAGCATGTGCGTTTGATGACCAATAACCCTCGTAAAGTGAAAGCGATGAAGGAGTTTGGCATCGAAGTGGTTGAGCGCGTACCGCTGCAAGTTGGTAAGAATCGTTACAACGAAGCCTACTTAAAAACCAAATCCACTGAGCTTGGACACATGATGTCTGAATATCATTTTATGGATGAAAATAAGTAGCTTTGTATTTATGATGGGTCGACCGATTGAGTCAGAAATGAGTAAGGTTTAAGTCAATTGAGCCATTTTTTCAGTCGGTTGCCATTATGTTTGTTGTTAACTTGCTTAGTATTTCTGAGCATGGTTCCTGCCGTTTTCGCCAATAGTGCATCCCCCGCCAATACGTTCACACCTGCGGCACTTACATCTGCGTCTCAAGCGAATGATGCTGGCGTGTCTGTTGATCCTGTTTCTATCAGTCACGTGCCTAGCAGTAATGCCAATGGCAGCAATCCGATTGAGTCGAGCAGTAATCCCAATTCTGTTTATGCCTTTGGCAGTTATCTCGGCACTGGTGTGTATCGCGCCGCTAACCAAAATGCGACCGTGGTCAGTATTCCGTTAAGTTTTGATTTAAAGAAAGATAGCGGAAGCCAGACTTGGTTACGTTTACCTATCTCCTTTGGCTTTTTTGATTATTTAGCCAAAGATATCACTGAAGGCGAGTTACCGTCGTCGATAGGCACTATGACCATTACCCCAGGTTTTGAGCACCACTGGCAGGCGAGCGAAAACACTCGAATGGAAGGGTATTTAGATATCGGTTTTGGTACTAACTTCGATAAAAACGATAACGTTGCCATTATCGCCTCAGGGATCAGTAGCTTGTATGATTTCACCCTAGCTGGGCAAGATGCGGTATGGGTGTCGAGATTACGTTTCGCTGGGTACAGTGAGCACTATGGCAAGTTTGCCGATCAATTTGCGGTGTTACAAACTGGCGTGGATTTAGGATTAGCGCCGCGCTGGCAATGGTGGGATCTGCAGGTGCAACCAAGGATCTTTGCTGTGGGTTATTGGTATTTCAATGAGCTCAGATTTATCAGCGAGATAGAGCAAGATACCATAGTTTCAGGCAGTTATGAGGCTGGTTTTTCCCTCGCGTTTTCTAAGCCCCTTGGGGGCGAATTGCTGGGTGTTGATCGTATTGGATTCAGCTATCGCCGTGGTGATGGATTGAACATTTGGCGTTTGATGTTCAGTTTTCCTATCTAAGTAGGGTCAACTAGACGGCTTGAATATGTAAACCGCTTGAACATGTCGATGTTGTGAACATGGCTTAGCTTAGCGCAGTATCATCACCGCTTAATTTAAGCCGATTCCTTTTTTTGGGCTTCGCGCATCTTCTTCTCAGTCAAGGTTGCTATCTGGCTACTCAGCTGCATTATTTGTTCTTGGATCATCTTACGTTGCTGATCAGCGGTCTCTGAGTCATCATTTTCAAGCTTGGCCAACATTTCTTGAAGTGCCTTGATTTGCTCTTTTATTTTTTGGATCTGCTGGTCAATTAACGTCAT
The DNA here is from genome assembly GCF_900456975.1 of Shewanella baltica. Lineage (NCBI taxonomy): Bacteria > Pseudomonadati > Pseudomonadota > Gammaproteobacteria > Alteromonadales > Shewanellaceae > Shewanella > Shewanella baltica. The sequence goes on along the minus strand of NZ_UGYM01000002.1, from coordinate 2,814,986 downwards.
GGGTTCTTCTGATGAGGCATTGTCGACTTCATTCTTTTTGGCTGAGGCTTTGTCTCTCAAGGTTGCGCCCACATCTGCGGATAAAGCCGCGCGGCCCGCATTAGAAATGGAGACAGTGTCCTGGGTATCTTGTGAGTCAGCGGACTCACTATTCGCTGTTTGTGCGGTGGCTGGTGTCGCTGCGATATATGCGCTTGATATGGCGGTGAAAGCTGAGCCAGTTGCGCTACTGTTTATTCCATTAATATTCATTTAACACTCCATTGATGCAAACTGCGTTGATACTCAAGTCACTATAACAGTCGGTATCGGCCATAGATTTGAAAACTGAAGTCAATTTTTGGTTGTTCAGCTAAAAAGAGTGCAAGCTATTGGTTCAAAATCGATAAGTGAGCGCTATTCGCCGCCAATAGATTAGCGCAAATAGATTGAGGCTGTAGGTGAGTACAAATAGGTTAGTGAAAATAGATCCGCAGCAGGTTAATCACGACAATACAGCCCTTATTTTAGGGCTGTTTACGTTTTATGGCTGCAGAGGCGAAGATTAATTATTGCCCCAAATATGACTGTTTACTGTGCCATTTGAGCTGGGTTTATCACTTTTAGCCGGCTTTTCAGGAGCGGTTTGAGTGGGCTTTTTAGTCGCGACTTTTGCCGCAGGCTTTTTAGCAGCTTGGCTCGCTTCCGCTTTAGGTGGCGGTAACGGTAATTTGTTGGCTCTTAAATAAAGATATTCGACTTTATCCCGCGCCCACTCTGTTTTTCTTAAAAAACGTAAGCTGGATTTGATGCTTGGGTCGTGGGTAAAACAGCGGATGTTAATCCGCTCACCTAATTCTTCCCAGCCGTATTTCTCGACTAAGTAAGTGATGATCGTTTCCAGTTTAATGCCGTGGAGCGGGTTATTCGATTGATTCATATTATGCATGTTGCAGTGTGCTATGGCGTGAGTATAACAGTTTTGTATGCCTGATACAGTGTGCAATGGTATCGAGTCAAGCCTGAATACCTTGCTCGCTCACACCAGAGTCTGCAGTTATTGATGGAGCAGTATGAGCAAAACAGGCGCAATAAAGCGCCTGTTTTAGCTTGGTCATTTGGACTATTTTGTTAGTCTTTGACTATTTCTTTAAGCTCAGTTTCTACTGGTAAGTCAATCTCACCTTTACCTTTGGTTTTAACAATCAACAGCGCTGTAATCACTAAGGTGGTGACCACGCCCGCTATGGTTGATACCGTCATAGGTAAGCCTGCACCTAAGGTTGACGAGTTCAGCAGGAAGGTGATGACCACTGTGGTCATAAACATCGCTGGAATAGTCGCAATCCAATGCAGTTTGTTATGGCGTAACAGGTAAGCCGAAGCTGTCCACAGCATTAATACCGCGGTGGTTTGGTTTGCTACACCGAAGTAGCGCCAAATGACACCAAAATCCACTTGAGTCAACATACCGCCGATAACAAACAGTGGGAGTGCTAACACTAAGCGTTTTGGTAGTGAGATTTGTGGCATGTTGAAAAATTCAGCCAGAATCAAACGCGCAGAGCGGAAAGCCGTATCACCTGAAGTAATCGGCAGGATAATCACACCTAGGATAGCCATAAAGCCACCGACAGCGCCTAACAGACCAGTAGAAGCCTCATAGACCACGTTGGCAGGGTTGCCTGACATGCCCGCACTTAAGCCTTCAACACCGCCGAAGTATGACAATGCAATCGCACACCAAAGCAGTGCAATAATGCCTTCGCCAATCATGGCGCCAAAGAAGACGAAGCGACCATTGGTTTCGTTTTCAACGCAGCGTGCCATTAATGGTGATTGCGTTGCATGGAAACCTGATACCGCGCCACAGGCGATGGTGATGAACAGCGCAGGCCAAAGTGGCATGTCATTTGGATTTAAGTTTTGGAAGAAATCGCCCGCTTGTACGTTCGGCAGTAAGGTGTGCTCGCTTGATAGGATAATCGCGAAAGCCAGACCGAACGACATGAAGAACAGTAAAGCGCCAAAGAAGGGGTAAAGACGACCGATAATCTTATCGACAGGCACCACAGTTGCGATCAGGTAGTAGACGAAGATAATGCCTACGAAGATACTGACATCCCAACCGGTAAGCTTGCCCAGTAAACCTGCAGGCGCAGAGATAAAGACCACACCAACCAGCAATAACAGCACGATAGCAAACACGTTCATGAAGTGTTTGGCACTCTTTCCTAAATATTTACCCGCAAGGTTTGGCACAGATTGGCCGCCGTTGCGCACTGACAACATGCCAGAGAAGTAGTCATGCACGGCACCCGCAAAGATACAGCCAACCACAATCCACAACATGGCCGCAGGACCATAGAGTGCACCTAAGATAGGACCAAAGATTGGGCCTACGCCTGCGATGTTTAATAATTGAATTAAATAGACTTTGCCTTTAGACATAGGCACAAAGTCGACGCCATCAGTTTGAGCGAAAGCGGGTGTTTGACGATTAGCGTTAATGCCGAAGACTTTCTCGACAAAGGCGCCATAGATAAAGTAGCCGCCGATCAGCAGACCGACACAGAGTAGGAACCACATCATTTTTGTTATCTCCCCATTTGAGTTCTGGCGAGTGTAAACAAGTTGTTGATATAAAACTTCGCAATCTCAATGAGTGGTCGAAAATGCAGGGTGAGCGGTAATAGGTGGGCTTGAGTGGTTGCAATCGTATGTTAACGGCGGGTGTTGTTGGCCATCTTGTGACTAAAAATACCCGCTAAGATGGCTTTTTGCTTGAGTTATTGGAAGCCGAACAGCTGTTTAAGGCTCTTAAGATAACGCCGTGAGACGGGCACTTTATCCCCTGAGTGGGTGGTGACTTCGGCGCCCGTGTCTAACAGCTCAATTTCGGCAATCGCCTTAGGTGAAATCAAATACTGACGATGGCAGCGCACCAGTGGGGTTTTTTCTTCAAACACTTTTAAGGTCAATTGGGTATGGACTTTGCCTTTCGTACTGGCCACATGGATGCCGCTTAAATCACTGAACACATATTCCACATCTTGGATTGCAATCACCTTGAGTTTATTGCCGCTGTAACAGGGAATATGTTCCAGACGCTTTGGGGTAATGGGATCCATGATTTGAGGCGTCAGATTTTTACGCACCCGAGTGAGGGTTTTACTGAGTCTCTCGGCATCTATCGGTTTAAGCAAATAATCGAAGGCATGGTTATCGAAGGCCTTGACGGCAAACTCGTCGTAAGCGGTAACAAACACAATTTTCGGCATGTTATCAGGGTCGAGCATAGCGATAAGTTCCATGCCCGAAATGCGCGGCATTTGGATATCGAGAAAAATTAACTGAGGTTTTTCTTTGGCTATGCTTTGTAACGCCTCGATGGCATTAGCGCATTGACCAACAATTTCAATGTCGTGTTCTTGCCCCAAAAGATCGGCTAATTCTTCACGAGCAAACAGTTCATCATCAACAATTAAACAAGTGATCACGTGCGGGTGTCCATATTGGATATCTCAGGGTTTTCTATAGGTAATCTTATGGTGACACGAGTCAATTCATCGGCTTCGCATTCCACAGTAACACCATATTGTTCGCCAAAAATATTTTGAATGCGTTTATGCACTAAGTTCATCCCTAGGCCTTCAGAGCCCTCAACGGGCTGATATAATCCGGCATTGTCTGTGACTTCTAATTCCAACACATGATTTTCAAGCTTGCCCGTCACTTTGATCTGCCCTTGCTCTATCATGTGCGAAGTGCCGTGCTTTACCGCATTCTCAATAATCGGCTGCAGGGTAAAGGCCGGTACTTTGCAGTGGTAGAGTGATTCAGGTATCGCGATACTGACTTGTAATTTATCAATAAAACGCGCTTTTTCAATGGTGAGATAGGACGCGATGTGATCTAGCTCATCCCCAAGCGTCACTAAGCCTGTTGTTCGCTTTAAATTGATCCGTAAAAACTGAGATAACTGCTGCAGCAACTGCTTAGACATATCGGGATCGCGCTTGATAATCGCGCTAATGGTATTGAGTGCATTGAATAGAAAGTGCGGATTGACCTGCGCTTGCAGTAATTTCAATTCGGCTTGAGTCAGCAGATTTTGCTGTTGCTCAAACCGGCCATAAAGTATTTGGTTGGATAACAGACGGGCAATACCTTCACCTAAGGTGCGGTTAATATTCAAAAAAAGCTTATTTTTCGGCTCATAGAGTTTAATAGTGCCAATGACTTCGGTATCACTGCGCAGCGGGATCACCAGACTCGACCCTAAACGACAATTACTTGAAATAGAACATGAGTAGGGCATTTCAACGCCATCGGCGAACATGACTTTATTTTGATTAATCGCCTCTAAGGTGATCTTGGAAGAAATTGGCGTGCCAGGCAGATGATGATCGGCACCTATGCCAATAAAAGCCAACAGTTTTTCCCTGTCGGTGATGGCCACTGCGCCTACATTGGTTTCTTCTATGACGATTTTGGCGACACGGCTGCTGCTTTCTTCGTTAAATCCTTTGGATAGGAGTCCGACACTGCGTTCGGCTATCTTTAATGCTTTAGTTGAAAAACTGGAGGAAAGTTTATCGAACATAGTTTTTTGGTCGCGGATCATGCTCATAAAGAGTGCCGCTCCTACGGAATTGACTAACAACATGGGCGGCGCGATTTGGCGCACTAATTCCCACGCATCATCGAAGGGGCGGGCGACCAGTAAGATGATGCTCATTTGCATCATTTCGGCATAAAAAGTCACTAGGCAAACGAGTAATGGATTGTAGATAAGCTCACTTTTACCCGCACGTCTTAAGTAGAAGCTTATCATCCCTGCGGATAAGCCTTCTAAGGTGGTGGAAATGGCGCAGGCTATTTCAGTAAAGCCGCCCATACTGTAGCGGTGAAGGCCACCTGTTAGTCCTACCAGAAAACCAGTAACGGGTCCGCCTAATAACCCACCTAACACAGCGCCCATAGCACGGGTGTTGGCAATCGCGCCTGATGTTTGCTCACCAAAATAGGTGGCCATGATGCAGAAACTTGAAAAAATCAGATACATAAAAATCTTATGTGGCAGACGCGGGGAGGTTTCGGCAAACAGTTTAAACAGCGGCGTTTTACTGACTAAGTAAACGATCACTAAGTACAGCGACATCTGTTGGGTCAATAATAGGATTAAAGACATAATGGCTCACATTATCGTCACAGATGTCAGCGCAGTGGTATCAATTAGAAAGTCTGTGCGCGAGATCAGGGTTCAAATTCTACCGTTAGGATATAAAGAACAATAATATTGCATCTTTAGGAGGACATATGTCCAATTCTGTTCACGGTCATGATGTTATGGCGCTGATGGTAGCGCAAGGGGCCGCTATTATAAAGCCTGAATTATTATGCCTTATGGGACAAAAGTTTGGCTTTGCGGCTCGATACCATACGTGTAGTGCCGCCGATCTTAGTGCTGAAGCATTGATTCAGTTACTCATAGGTAAAGGTAAGTTTCACGAAACGCCCCAAGGCATTGAACTGGCCGCTGGGAGAACGTGTGAGCACTAACCTATTGTGGCCCTAAATATTTTGACGATGGCGTAACAGTCATAAGAGAGCGTAACAGTAATACGAGATTGTAATCAGAGTGTGGTAATCGTTTGACCATAGTTCGACACCTAGCGAGACTGATTTTACTGATTGGGTTTATCACCTTAGAAGCTTAAGCGAGAAGTACCAGTATTAGGTTTAAGCCTAAGTTTCCCAAGTTTCTTGAGGTGCAGCTATCTTGATGTTTAGCTATCTTGAGTTTGAGCTTAAGGCAGCTTGGAGCTCAGGATTCTAAAAGCTCTGATTCCTTGAATCCCTGAAACTTAGGTTTCGTCGTGGCGTTTATTGGCAATTTGGTCCTGCTGAGCGGGGGTGAGTTGGCTAAACTCATGGATCAAAATACGCAGTAAGCGAGATTTTGCAATGCTGGTGGATTTCGATAGGGAATCGAGCTGAGCAATACTCTTCTCTGTCAGGGTAAAGGTAGCGTGGCGATAAATCTTAGTCGACTTTTTATCTAAGCCCTTAACTATCGCTTGAGTCTGAGCCGCGGCTAATAAACTCGCCTTACCTAAGGCGTAGTTATTGGCATCTTCAATGAAATCATCGACAGAAACCGGCTTGATGATTTGCTTCGGTTTCTTACGTTTAAGATCAGTTAAGCTCATAGCTATTTTCTGGTGGCATGGCGAATAACTCATCCGTTATGGCGCGGATCTCATCGGCTGCTTTACCATCGGGTTCGATTTCAACCACAGAGGAGCCTTTTTCTTCACTGTCATCATAAATATTTCGACAAAAGGTGACAGAATTCAACACCCTTAACCCAAAGGACTGCACTACATCTTTGGCTTCTAAAATACGTTTAAATTGTGTGGGAAGCGCAGGGCATTGGGTTAGCACTATAGTGGCGATCATTTTAGGATTTACCATCTTACAAGTGCTGAGCATGTCTTCCATGTGGGGTAATGTCTTAAGATCGCGTCTTTTAGGTCTGAGGGGAATGACAACATAGGTGGCTACTGACATGGCTGCGCGCATGGCTAAGTTATCCTGACCACCACAGTCTACAATCACGTAATCAAAACGCTCATTGAGGCTGAGTAAATCATTGCGAATTTTACCATAAAGCTGAATGCAGTTAATGCTGGGCAGACTGGGATCATTATTTCTTGCTTGGATCCAATCTGAAGTGGTGCGCTGGGGATCACAATCGACCATGAGGACGTTTGCTTGAAATTTTTGCTTAATATAAACGGCAAGATTTTGAGCGAGACAACTTTTTCCGCTACCACCTTTTTCACCACCTACCAGCAAGATCATAGTGACGCCCCTTCATGAATCGTTCAATTCATTGAGTGTAGAACAGACCCATTAAACCTGCGAAATTTAAGTTAAATTAAAGCAGTTGCATGGCTATGTGGTAGCTTTGGTCGTGGCATTTTGCGCAGCGGCAAACTTGTCCTTTGACGGTATTTTGTTGTGTGGTATCGGGATTAAAGGTCACTTCGATGAGTTCGCCCAGTGCAAAGGGACGTTTATAATCGAATAAAATACCGCGTCTTGCTAAGTCAATACACACGCCTTCATCGGATTGCTTCATGCCTTGCGCGTCGACCCAATGTAAGGCGACACGCTCCGCTTCCATGTCCACTCGCAGTGATGTGCGTTTTTCTTCAAAACCAGTAGTATGGTCACCCATAACTCAATTGCCCCGTAAATTATTGATCTCAGTAAAACTAGCATAATTGCTTTTTGGCAGAATACCAATGTGAAAGCTAGGTCTTTGATAATAGTTTTAAAACGAGGACAGCAGGCGCCATTGAATAAGCCTTCAATAGCACCAACTCAGGTGCTTGATTAATTGTCGTATTCTTGGTTTTTAGGATAGGGCATTTTTAACTGACCCCAACGAATGACGATCACAGTTGCCGCTAAAATTAACGTTGACAGTGATATCGCGGCAATACGCCAATCTTCCATACTCTTCATATCTAAAATGAGATACCGAGCCAAGGCCACAATCGCAATATAAAGCGGCATACGCACGGGTAATTTACCGGATTCGTAGTAGTTCGCCACCATGGCTAAGACTTCTAAGAAAATGAATAACAGGAGTAAATCGGCTAGTGCGACCATACGGACAGATACAATATGCACAATTTCTTGGCCTATCGCGACGATAGTAGCAATAGCGATAACAAACAGGACTAAGTGTTCTACGGCTTTGAGGCTCTTAGAACCATATTGGTGATAAAATGGCATGGGCATTCCCTACTTGATGTTTTTATAAATAGTAACAGTAAAAATCAGCTTATAGGGAAAAGCTAGCCGCCGCTGTGTGACTTAATTCACAGATATGTTTAATCCTAAATGCAGCGCAAAGATCAGTGTCAGTATGTTCTAACCGGGGCGACCATCGATTCTGGCTTGGCACAACATAGGTCCATAGCTGATGCAGAAAAAGCCAAAGGCGATGACCCAAGATGTAATGGCGGCGAGTAGTAATGATGCTGACCATAGCGGGATAACTCCTGCCAATACTCGAAACACTGCCGCGAGCAGGATTAACCCAAAGGCATACTTCATTATGCTTGGCGGTTGCAGGGTGCGGCCGGTATGGCCTAATGAAACCCGCGCCATCATAGCTAAAATCATCCCAGCTAAACCGCCAACCGTTATCGCGTGCATGCCAACGGATAAGGGGAGTCCAAAGGCAATAAGCGCTAAACCGAGTGGAATACACACATAACTGAGATGCAGTGACCAGAGTAAGGGAACGCGCCAGCAGGAATACCAGCCCCAGCGATGCCAGCGCAGCAATAAAACTAGACTCGCAATCCCAGCCATACTGCGAAGCAATATTTGCTCTTGCAGGATTAAGCTAATAACTAATCCAAAGAGGCTGATAAAGCTCAGCCATTCGAGCACTGGCAGCGCAGTTTTACGCTGCCATTGGGTTGCGCGCTCGGTGAAAAAAGGGATCACTCGGCCGCCTAAAAGTGCGACTATGATGCTGATTAACACAACCGCGCCATATAAGCCTATGTTTATCCATTCAAATTGATTTGTTAAAACGCCGTAGTAACTCAGCGCATTCATTAGGGTGAGTAAGGTGAGAATGGGGATAAACACAAAGTTTCGCCATTGACGAACGCGGATCACTGCTTGGGCGAGTATTAACGCCGTTAGCGGCAAAAACAGTAAGTCGATAAACATGATCAGTGTAAAGGGAATCGCTAGCGGCATTAGCAATAACAGCCTTGGCAATAACCACACACTGAATAACCCCAACAACCCAACACCTTTAATCCCAGCTTGGCCCGTCCAGTTTTGCACCGCAGTTAATAAAAAGCCCGCGACGACGGCGCAGACAAATCCGAAAATCATTTCGTGACCGTGCCACCAAAGTGGATTAACGGATTGCGGCAACAGATTGATCCCTGAAAGGAATCCTCCCCAGATCCCTAATGCCAATACGCTGAATAAACTCGCAAACAGGAAAAAAGGCCGAAAGCCTAATCTGAATAAGGCGATTCGTGGTTGTAAATGTGCGGGCTCATCAATGTTCAACATAACTGGCTCTTGAGTATCTGACTAAATCTGTCAGATATTTTAAGCTGCAATTAAAATGAATGTATATATCTCGATATGAGTATTCCTCGTGCTGCGTCTGTTTAAGACGCAAACTTAGTCTGCACAGATGGCGCAATCTTACATGAGAAGCGACAAAATCTAGCGTTGCAGGAGTGAGAACGGCGGACGTTAAAACGACAGGATGTAAAGCAAGCGCAAGCCAATAGATTGCAATGCACATTAGACTATGAAGGACAAAGGATAAGCTAAGATATTGATCCGCTTATACAGTTGCTTAGGTTAACTAGCCTTCGGCTAAAACTGCATCAGCATAAGCGGTGGGAAAGGCGAGCTTATTTATTCTTACGTTTTTGCCACTTAAACATAATGGAATATTTCCACAGATTGTTAATTAGCAAATAGCCCACAGCGGAAAAAATCACCCCGAGAACAAGGCATCCCAGTAAAAACGCCGGACCTATGGTGGCAAGGGAGGCTTCAATCCATTGCCAACTGGCTTCGAAGGCAAAATCTTGCGGCGCATGGCCGAGTATCTTAGCGCCGAGTAAATACGCGCCATAAAACATCACTGGCATAGTTAAGGGATTGGTTATCCAGACTAATGCGACAGAAACGGGAATATTAACGTTAAATAGAATGGCAAAAGCCGCAGCCACTACCATCTGAAATGGCATAGGGATCCAGGCGACAAATAATCCCACGGCGAATGCGCCAGGGGCGGATTTGCGATTTAGCGCCCACAAATTGGGATTATGTAATAAGCGTCCGAACATGCGTAAGTGTTTATGCTCACGCAAGGTTTCAGGCTTAGGCATAAATCTTTTGATTAATTTTTTTGGCATAGGCTGAAATTGCTGTCTTAACTTAATTCACTATGAATCGATTCATGTTTGGCTTTAGTGCCATCTTGTTATCAGCGATGTTGTGGCCTTCGCTGCCGCCAGTCAGTTATATACCCTACCTTGCTGTTGGGGCGTTAATTTTATACCGAAAAATCCCTGTCTGCGCAGGTGGACTCTTTGCAATGGCATGGCTAACTGGTTTTTGCTTAGGATTATCTAGGCAGGATCTTCCAGTGTTACAACAACCTATACAGGTTAGGGGCGAAATCATATCACTAGTTAGTCGAAACAGCGACTGGCTAAGTTTGGATATATCGGTCATTAAACCAAATTTAATCTTAGGGCCAAATGCAAAATTGCGACTCACGTGGAAAGATCCGCCAGAAGTCGATGTCGGGCAGGTTTGGCAGTTTACCTTGATGCCTAAGAGTATTGCTAGCGTGTTAAATCAAGGTGGCTACAACGAACAGAAGCAATTAATCAGCCAACATGTTGTCGGTAAAGGGCGAGTGATAGAGGCGCAGTTACTTGCGGTTTCACCTTCACTGCGTAACGAGCTGATAAGCGCATTGACGCCTGAATTAGCCTCTTTGCCGCAAGGAGATATTCTACTCGCCTTACTTTTGGGTGATAAGCAGTTGATCTCGAAAGTGCGTTGGCAAGCATTACGACAGACAGGTACGGGTCATTTAGTGGCGATATCCGGTTTGCATCTTTCGGTCATAGCAGCATGGATTTACACATGCCTTTTGTTTGGCTTAAGTCGCTTAGTGCCACATCAGAGTCGGCGTAATATCACCATTGCCTTAGTCGCCGCGGGCATAGGCGCCGCATTTTATGCTTATCTTGCGGGCTTTGGCATTTCGACGCAGCGTGCATTAGTGATGATTCTGCTGTTAATGCTGTTGAGTTTATTAAAGCGCTTTTCTACGGCGTGGGAGCGCTTATTATTCGCCCTGTTCATTGTATTACTGCTTGATCCACTCGCTTGTTTAAGTGCGGGATTTTGGCTGTCTTTTTGTGCCTTAGGCATCATCTTATACACCTTAGAAATCCAACCAAGGGCATTTACCCCTGCGTCCACTCGAAGGGCGCGTTTACGCACAGGGATGATGCAGTTTTGGGCTATCCAATGGCGCTTAAGTCTCGGGCTTGGATTACTGCAAGCGGCACTCTTTGGCGGCGTGAGCGTACACAGTCTGTGGATGAACATCTTGGCCGTGCCTTGGTTTAGCTTTGTAGTGATCCCCTTAGCCATGGCGGGATTTGTCTGCTGGTGGCTTGGGACGGCTTTGGGATTATCTCACTTCGGACTCTCTTCGCTTGGAGTACTGCGCCTCAGTGATTGGAGTTTATCGCCCTATGCTCAGTTGCTCGACATCAGTCAGCAATTACCTGCCCATTGGTTAGCACTCTCTGACAGCTTATTAGCCTTAGGATTCTACGCGCTCGTTGGTGGTGTTTTATGGCGCTATGTGCCTAAGCATAAAAACTATATTGCTTGGTTAAGCCTCTTGAGTTTGCTGTTTATGCCTGCGTTACTTTTTTGTATGACGCTATGGTCTCCCGTTCAAACCCATCGATGGACCATGCATTTACTTGATGTGGGCCAAGGTTTAGCCGTGGTGATTGAAAAGAATGGCAAGGGGTTTATCTATGACACGGGCGCCGCCTTTGGTGATGATTTCAGTTATGCGGAGCGGGTGATATTGCCCTTCCTAAAAGCCAAAGGCATCCAAGAGATTGATTATATTGTTATCAGCCATAGCGATAACGATCATGCTGGCGGTGCGCCTGTCTTGATGGAGGCTTATCCCAAGGCATTGGTGATCACTGATGTGGCAGGCTTTAGCGGCCAAGATTGCCGCCCAAGGCAGATTCAATGGCAAGGATTGCGCCTTAACTTACTCTCGCCGCCTCAAGTGCTGGCGGGCAATAATGGCTCTTGTGTGGTGCGCATTGATGATGGCCTGCAGAGTCTGCTGCTCACCGGGGACATTGAAAAACAAACCGAAGCGGCACTATTACGTAGTGAGTTAAGTGTGAGCGGTGATCTAAGTGACCTAAACGAGTTACAAAGCGACGTGCTGGTGGCGCCGCACCATGGCAGTAAAACCTCGTCGACTGAGGACTTTATCGATGCCGTTGCCCCTAAGTTAGTGCTGTTTCCGGCGGGTTTTGCTAATCGCTATGGTTTTCCAAAAACCACAGTGGTTGAGCGGTATCAGCGGCGAGAGATTAGGAGCCTGACCACAGGGACAGAAGGGCAGATTAGTGTGATTTTTCAGCAGTCTGAGTTAGAGGTAAAGACCTATCGTGGTGATTTAGCGCCATTTTGGTACAACTCTCTGTTTAGATTTGGTGACTTGATTAATCCAGAGTAGAATGCCTACTTTGCCATAATTTAGTGTTATCAATGACAACATCTCCTAAAGACGAAATGTGGACAGTTTTCAAACGATTACTGGGCTATATAAAACAGATGAAAGGCATGTTTATGCTTTCAGTTGCGGGATTAATTATTTATGGTCTCGTCGATGCCGCCTTTATCGCTTTCATCGGCCCCTTTATTGATAAGGGTTTTTCCGGCGGCGCACCCGCTGCGGTCACCAATGGCATAGCATTGCCAACCAGTGAAGGTTTCCACGCGAATAACGACGTGCTAATGATGGCGCCGCTTGTGGTTATCGTCATGTTTTCCCTGCGCGGTTTTGCCAACTTTGTCTCGACCTACGGCATTTCATACATGAGTGCGCGTTTGATCATGGACATGCGTCAGCAAGTGTTTGAGCATTATCTGAGTCTGCCTGTCAGTTACATGGACAAGGAAAATACCGGTAACTTGATTTCAAAAGTCACCTTCGATACTGAGCAAATCGCCAGAGCATCGGGAAGTGCTTTGATTTCTATCGTCCGCGACAGTGTGACTGTGTTTGGTATGCTGGCGCTGATGTTCTATAACTCTTGGAAGTTATCCCTGTGTATCTTAGTGATCGGGCCGATTATGGGCATGGTCATTGCTGTGGTCAGCCGTCGTTTCCGTAAGGTTTCTAAGCAAATTCAAACCGCCATGGGCGGCGTGAGTGCCACGACTGAGCAAATGATTAAGGGCCATAAAAACGTGTTGGCCTTTGGTGGACAAGAAACTGAAGCCACCCGTTTTGCTAAAGTGAACGATCAAAACCGCCATCAAAATATGAAGTTAGCTGTGGCGCAAGCCATTAGCCAGCCGTTGATCATGATTATCGGCTCATTCGCCTTGGCCTTTGTGCTCTATGCGGCAAGTTTAGACAGCATGAAAGCCGATCTCACCGCCGGTACCTTCGCGACAATTCTTGGCGCTATGATGGCCATGTTGCAACCCATTAAAAACTTAACCCGAGTGAACGCCGAATTCCAACGGGGTATTGCAGCTTGTACCACAGTGTTTGAATTACTGGATACGCTGCCAGAATCCGACACCGGCACTTATACCGTTGAGCGCGCTAAGGGTCATTTACGTTTCGATAAGGTCTGTTTTACCTATGACAGCCAAGACCGCCGAGCGCTAGAAGATGTTGATTTTGAAGTTAAACCCGGGCAAACCTTAGCACTAGTCGGCCGTTCTGGTTCAGGCAAGTCGACTATCGCCAGTCTAGTGACACGTTTTTATACGGGGCTCGAATCCGGCGATATTCTGCTTGATGATGTCAGCATTTACGATTACTCGCTAAAATCGCTGCGTAATCAAGTGGCTCTGGTATCGCAGCAGGTGACCTTATTCAACGATACGATTGCTAACAACATCGCCTACGCCTATCCGGGTGAAGCGACGCGTGAGCAGATTATTGAAGCGGCGACCTTAGCCTATGCGATGGAGTTTATTGACCAGTTGCCCCAAGGCCTTGATACCCAAGTAGGGGAAAATGGCGTGTTATTGTCCGGTGGCCAAAGACAGCGGATTGCGATTGCGCGCGCTATGTTGCGTGATGCGCCTGTATTGATCCTCGATGAAGCGACCTCTGCGCTGGATACTGAGTCAGAAAAAGCGATTCAGAAAGGCTTAGACAACCTCAGACAAAACCGTACCTCAGTAGTGATCGCCCACAGGTTGTCGACTATCGAGAGTGCCGATCAAATTTTAGTGGTGGATCAGGGACGTATCGTCGAGCGCGGGACGCACCAATCACTATTGGAATTAAATGGCATGTACGCCAAATTGTACCAAATGCAATTCGGTAGCTAGATGCAGGCCTTAGTGAATAAAATTTGGTATCAGGGTCATCCACTGCGATGGCTCTTGTTACCTTTATCTTGGCTATTCGCGGTTATCACTTATGTGCGCCGCGCCTTGTTTCGCCTCGGGATCAAATCACAAACGGCAATGCCTGTGCCTGTCATCGTTGTCGGTAATATTACCGTCGGCGGCAGCGGTAAGACGCCAACCGTGATTTATCTGATTGAGCTACTGCGCCAGCATGGGTTTACACCCGGTGTGATCAGTCGTGGTTACGGCGTTGATATTCAAGGCGTTAAAACGGTTAATTTAGGTGCGAGTGCAGCAGAGGTGGGTGATGAACCGGCCATGATAGTGGCGCGCACTCAAGTGCCTATGGTAGTTGGCGCTAAACGCGTCGATGCCGCCAATGCACTGATTGCTGAGTTTGGTGTCGATGTTATCATCTGCGACGATGGGTTGCAGCACTATGCGCTGGGGCGCGATATCGAGCTGGTGGTGATTGATGGTCAACGCGGTTTAGGTAATGGCTTGTTGTTACCGGCAGGTCCGCTGCGTGAAGGCGCGTGGCGTCTCGATGCCGTGGATTTTATCGTCAATAATGGCGGCCCCGCAGCAAAAGGGCAGTTCGAAATGCAACTGGCTCCTACGGAAGTGAAGCCCGTTAAATGCGATTCGACCTTCGGTGAGTACAGTTTCGATAAATCTCAGCCGCTGGTTGCGATGGCGGGTATTGGTAACCCTGCGCGTTTCTTTGAATCGCTGCGCGCCCAAGGTTATCAACTGGCGCTATGTCAGGGTTTTGATGACCATCAGCCCTACGATAAAACCCAATTACGTGATTTAGCCCAAGACTTGCCGCTGTTGATGACAGAAAAAGATGCGGTTAAATGTCGCGATTTTGCACAAGAGAACTGGTGGTATTTGGCGGTCAATGCCAAGCTATCCCCACAATTTGATGAGCAGCTGCTCGCACGTCTTCGCGAGGTGGCTGCAGCTAAACAAGGAAACTTCCATGGCATTCGATAAAAAATTGTTAGATATAGTGGCTTGCCCTGTGTGTAAGGGAAAACTTGAGTACGATAAAACGACGCAGCAGTTGATTTGTAAGGCAGATAAGCTGGCCTATCCGATCACTGAAGGTATCCCTGTGTTATTAGAAAATCGTGCTGTGCCACTGACTGAATTAGTCTAGTGTGATGTGAATGCGCGTATTGCCTAATACGCGCATACTTACCTTTTTGAGCTTCTCTTATTATTGTTTTCGCTATTTTTAGCCGATTAACAGTGCTTCTCCAATCTTGCGTCTTTTCGATGCTCAGAGCTTAGCCATGCAAATTTGAGTTACTCAAACCTTCACTAATAGTTCACAAATTAGTTCACAAATTTCTGTTTATCGGCATTGGTCGCGCCTTCTTGGCATTCACCACGAATTTCGCCTCGCCCGGGTTCGATAATCCGACTCAATTCGATATAACCTTCGCGGCAATAACCTGTCATTTCAAGGGTTTTCGTTAAACCTAATTCGACTTGTCGTCCCCAAACTTCTAATGAGTCC